>NZ_JARUBN010000001.1:7738363-8049484 GCF_029626265.1 Micromonospora sp. WMMD1102
CGGCAGCCTCGGCGATACGGGGCCGCATCGCGTCGGCGAGCGTCGACTGTGCCGAGAACAACGGCGCCGTCATCGCCCGATGAACCGGGGACTTCCGCTCACCGGGGCCGGCGATGACGGCGGCGAACACGTTCACCGGCTCCCGCCATCCCGCTACCGGCTCCACTTCCAGCCGGCCACCCGCACACGCGGACAGCACGGCCACGGCGAGGGTGCCGGCCATCGCCGGGTCGGTTTGGGTGAACCGGGCGACGCCGGTCACCTGCTCGGCGAGCCATCGGGGGAACACGTCGACCGGGAACGGCGGCGGCGCCGTGGTCGGCCCGGTCAAGGGCACTGGAACATCCCACAGCGGGCCGCCCGGGTCGGGCCGGTCGGTGGCCTCGCTGGTGTCGGTCACGAGGTGAAGGCGGGGCGCTGAGGCAGACGGCATGGTGCCCTCCTCGGTGCTGGTGAAGCAGCCGCATCCGCCCCAGTCATCGGCGTCGTACGGCGCTTCTGCGGTGCTGGTCCGGCTGGTGATTCGATGGCGTAGCTCGGTCAGTGGTAGGGGTCGGACGGTGCCGCCCCGGCGGTCCCGGAGGATGGCCACGTTCTTGCCGAGGTCACGGCGCATCCGCTGTTCAGCGGCCTCGTTAGCGGCGTACCGGTCGGGGAAGATGTTCAGCAGGTGTGCCCATTGCGCCTGGCCACCCCGCACGCACGCGCCACCGCAGTTGTTGTGCGCGAATCCGAGGTCATACAGGCGGGGCGGGGTGATGCCGGCCTTCCGTGCGGCGTCGAGCAGATCCGCCTTGTCGGCGTACGGGGGATCGCACAGCGGCGCTTTGACGTGCCAGGGCAGATAACCGGCCTCAATCGCCGGTAGGCGGTGGGTTTCGGTCCAGTCGATGCCCACGTAAACCGTGGTGGTCTCGGGTTCGGCGTGTTCCTCTAGCCAGCGTCGGCAGGGAACCTGCTTGAGCAGCTTTGAGCAGGGCGCGATGCGGGAATTGCCGATGATGCGCTGATCGTGGAAGACCTCCCACGGCGTGCGCCCGTCGGCGACGGTGGTCAACGGCACGCCGATATCGGCCGCTGCCTGCTCGGCGAACCGGTAGAGGTCTTCGTCTTCCACGCGGGTGTCGGCGAACAGCAGCGTTAGGCCGTCGGTGCCGTGTTCGTCGGCGACCTTCCTGGCCACGGCCCAACTGGTGATGCCGCCGGAGAACATCACGACATGTCGGTGCCGCTCCTGGCCACTCACGCCGCTACCTGCCGGGGACGGCGCTGTCCGGCGGCCAGCCCGGATCGGACCGTGCGCGCGGTCTCCACCTGCCCGAGTCCGGCGGACAATCCCGCCTGTTCCAGCACGTTCGTCGCCTGGTCCTCGGCGAGCGCCGCACCGGCTACCAACTGGCCGAGCGCGACAGCAGCGACGTACAGCGACCTGTTTCGCTGTCCCTCGGGTGCGGTGGTGACCCGGGTGGTTTCCCGCTCGATCGCGGCGCGGACGTAGGCGCCTTCCCGCCCACCGGGCAGCGCGACGACCACCGGGCGTTGCGGTGGCAGCGGGGCGGGTTGGAGCAGGTCGGCGAGCCAGTCGGGCAGTGGTGCCGGGTCGGTGTCGAGCGCGACGGTGTAGGGCCGTCCGGCCACCGTCGACCCGGCGGCGACCACGTACCCGCCGTGCGCGCGGGTGTCGACCAGCCGGCCGAGCGTCCCGGCGGTGTTCCGCAGCTCCGGGCCCTCCGGGTGGCGGTAGTACAGGTGGACACCACCGCGCCCGGTGCGAACGGTGTAGGTCGCGTCGATACCGGCGTGGTGGTCGTCGGCCAGGAATCCGAAGGTGTCCAGCCCCGTCCGGCCGGTCGGGTCGTCGTCCTTGGCCACGTCGAGATCGACCACGACCAGCCCGGACGGGCCGCAAGCGATGCCGATCCCGTACGGGCCGGACGACCAGCAGCGTTCGATGCGGGCCGGGTCGGTAGTGGCCCGGCCTTCCCAGTCGCGCACGGCCGGGCGCTTGTCGTCGGGACGTAGCGGAAAGACGTGCCAGCCCCGTACGGCGTGCGCGCGGGCGGTGGTAAGCAGGTCAGACATGGTGCTCCCTTCGTCAGGGGTGGTGCGTCCGGCGAGTGCGGCCGGGGTGTGCTGCGGGCAGCGGGGACCGGGCAGGAACATCCGCACCCGGTCTGTGGAGTGGCAGTGCCGCCGGTCGGTGCCGATCCAGTGCCGGCACCGGTCGGCGGTCTCCCGGGCCACCGGGTCACCTCCGGCGGTCGGGTGCTGGGTGTCCGGCGAGCGCGGCCCGGGTGACCAGCGCGCGAAGGTCGGTCAGCATGGCGTGGAGCTGCCTGCGGGCGGCCGGTTCGGCGTCGACCAGCGCGACGCGGATACGGATTTCGGCGTGGCCGGTACCGGCGTCGTTGGCGACGCGGGTGAGCACGGCCCGGCCGTGCCCGGGAAGGTCCACGATGATCTCTTCCGATCGGTGTTCGGCGAGGTTGCAGCGGTGGTCCCGGCCGCACCAGTCGGTGTGCCGGTCCGCCGGGCGCGTCACGGCTGGCCTCGTTCGTACTCGGTGCGGAAGTAGTCGTAGAGGCGGCGGCCGACACGGACGCGGCGGCCGGTGCCGTCGCACCAGTGGCAGTCACGGTGGCGCCGGTCGAGGCGGTTGCGGCGGCCGGTGCAGTGTCGGCAGCGGCCGAACGGGTCGGCGACGCACAGCACGGCGTACCACGCTGCGTAACCGACGGTGGTGAGGGTTGCTAGGACGGCGGCGAGGGTCACGGGATGCCTCCAACAGCCGGTTTCAGGGTGCAAGACGGTGCGGCCCCTAGGAACTAGGGGCCTGATCAGGTGTTGTTCGGATTCCTAGGGCGGGTCCTAGGTCTAGGGGCCACCGCTCCTAGACCTAGGACCGGTCGGCGGGTTATCCGGCCGCGCCGCGCCCCTTCTTCCCATCACGCTCGGTCAGCGCGGTGAGGATGTGGTCGCGGTTGAAGCCCTGCCGGTTGCCGGGCTCTCCGGTGTCCGGGTCGCTGCCCCACACCTGGCCCGGGGTGACGCCGTGCGGCTTGAGCGCGGCGCGTAGCTGGTCGGTGGTCAGCCCCGCGTACACCTCGGGCCGCAGGTCGGCGAGTTGCTTGACCAGCACGCTCGCCCAGACCTTCGGCTTCTTGTCCGACATGACGGCGGCCAGGTCGTCCAGCAGCGTGTCTCGGCGGACGGCGGCGGTGTCGACGGTGGCCCCGGTGGCGTGGCCGGTGATGGTCCCTGCCTTCTCCCGCAGCGTCCGGGCGCGCCGTACCACCTGCTCGGCGGTCGGTCCGTCGATGAAGAACGTGCGGGTGATCACTGGGTCGTCGCCTTCACCGGCCAGGTAGCCGATGCCCCGGTCCCGGCGGGAGAACATGGTGGCCTTGATCCCGTTCTTGTGCATCGACGTGCCCAACACCATGTCGTTCTCGGTGTGGCCCATGACCTTGAGGCAGAACCGCAGCACCGCGTTCGCGGAGATCCCGGTCGGCAGCGACTTGGCGTCCGGGCGTTGGGTGGCCAGGATCAGGGTGATACCGGCGGCCGGTCCGCGCTTGATCAGGTCGGTGCAGATCTCTTCGAACTCGGCCCCGTACTTCGGGTGCTCGAACCACACCTGACACTCGTCGACGCCGGCCACGATCGGGAACAGGCCCAGCTTGCGCTGACTGGCAAGGTCGTCGGTGACCTTGTTCTCCGGACACAGGTCACGCGGCAGGTTCCGGATCACCTTCGTCCGCCGTCGCAGCTCGGTGCGGAGTTCCCGCATCGCGGCCAGGCCGTAGGCGATGTCTTCGTCATCGTCACCGGCCCGGTACCGGTGCGCCACCGGCTCCAACGCCGACAGGTCCCCGGTGCCCTTCAGGTCGAACGCGTGGAGCTGCGCACGCGGGTCGAGACATGCGCCGAGCAGGGCCAGGCGTAGGGAGAACGTCTTGCCCATGCGCGGGATCGACCCGACGATCATCGACGCGAACATCAGGGTCAGGGTGACGAGCCGGCCGCGCGGGTCGGTGCCGAACGCGAAGGGCTTGAACAGGTTGACCGTGCCGGACTTGAGCAGTGGCCATGCGGCCTGCTTGGACCGGGACATGTCTCGGTCGGCGACGAACAGGATCAGCCGGCCGGGGTGTACCTCGGCGTTGGCCTCCGGCCACACGCACCCCAACGGGCGGGTCAGCGCGGCGGCGAGCTCTTCCCGCTTGTCGACCACCGTCGACGCCGTGACGCCGCGTGGTAGTTCGACGTCGGCCCGCCAGCCGGTGCCGTTCTCCCGGGCGATCGGGGCCGGGAACCACCGCTTGCCCGTGTCGCCCCGCCGGATGGCGTCGTTGATTCCCTTGATGTTCAGGGCGGCCAGCGCTTGTACCACCTCGGCCGAGGTCAGCGGCGCGGTCTGCGTACGGACAACGGCGGTGTCCAACAGCGGCTTGTCGTTGCGGCCACCGAGCAGCCCGAACAGCGTCACCAGCATGCCGAGCACCGCCCACCGCGACCACGATGGGGCGAACACCAGCGTCACCCCACCGGCCAGCGTCACGGCCGTGCCGAAGGTGGCGACGATGCCGCGCCACCGCACCCGCCGGTCACGCTGCCGGGACAGCTTCAGATACTCCTCGGCGTTCTCCCGCCGGACGGTCGCCTGCCGGACCTGCTCGCCTTCCAGGTCGAACAACCACCGCACCGTCGTACGGGTCACCCGGTAGGCGCCGACCGGCGCACGGAAGACCAGCTTGCCGACGTACTTCGGGCTGCGGAGCAGGTGGTAGCCGGTCGCGTGCAACCCGAACCCGGCCGCCCACGCCAGATTGCCGGTGAACTCGCGCCCGGACCGTAGCCAGCCCGGCAGGATCGGCACCCGCCGCGCGTCGCGGAAACTCGCCAGGCTGAACCGCGGTCGCCGCTGCGCTTCCACGCTGTCGACCAGCACCGGCCCGCCCGGCTCGGCGTCGTCCAGGTCGTTACCATCGTTGCCGGCCGGGTCGGTGTCCGGGCCGGTGCCGGTCCGGCGGACCCGCTCGGCGTCCAGGTCAACCACCTCAGCGTCCGACCCGGTGTCGTTCATCTCGGCCTCGGCAGCCTGCCAGTCGAAACGGTCGTCAGGATTGGTCGTCATGGTGCGGATTCCTCCTGGTCAGACGGTGGTGAGTGCGGAGTCAATGAGGGCCAGGTCGGGCCAGTCCTTCGGCCGGCGGGTGGTCAGCTTCGACCGGCGGACCTCCGCGAGGGGGGCGAACGGGATACCGGCGTGCAGCTCGGCGGACGTGATCAGCCGGTCGGTGTCGAACCCGGGAAGCCAGTCGGTGACGGCTTCGATCTGGAGTCGGACCATCCGCCCGTGCCCGGACGGGGTGGACACCGGTCGGGCGGCGGCGGTCAACGCCTGCCACGCCCGGCCACGGGCCACCACGTCAAGGTCACCGATGGTCGTGCGCAGACCGTGGGCCAGCAGCGGCCCGGACCCGAACACCACGTAGTCATCGGTGGGCAGCTCCAACGCGCGCAGCATCCGGACCAGCGGGTGAGCGTGAAGATTCATGCGGCCACCACCAGGGCGGCGACGAACAGGCACGCGACGTGAGCGGACTGGTCGAGGGCGTACAACCCGCCACCCCGCTCCAACCAGCCCGGGTCCTTACCCAACCGGTCCGCCAACCGGCGCAGCGGCCGGCGCCGGTCGATCCAGTAGTGCGACAGCCCGGACACCGCCAGACCGGCGACGGTCGGCCCGACCGGCAACGCCAGGTCGAGGAACAGCGGCAGACAGGCCAGCGCGGCGGCGGCGGTCAGGGTGTAGGTGCCGACGTGCGCGGCGCACGCGGCTCGGCCACGCCACCCCGGCGAACCCTTGTGATCGGACTGGCATTGGGTCTGCACCCAGTGATCGGCGAACTGATGTGCGGCGTAGAGGGTGGCGAACACGGCGGCGAACACGGCCACCGGATCGGATGAGAGCATGAAGGTTCCCTTTCCGAGGTCTTCGGACAGCGGAGGTAGGGCCGGCGGCACAGCACGGTTTTCCAGGCCATGGGCTGTGCCGCCGGGCGGGGTCAGTCGTGCGAGCGGACCAGGTGGGCCAGGGCGGCGCCCATGCCGAGTACCGCGACGGGCAGGCAGGCGACGGCGGTGGTGATCCACCACGGGGCCGACTCGACACCGGCGGCGACGAGCAGGTGATAGGCGACCTGGCCGAGTGCACCGACCAGCAGTGACGCGATGGCGGACCACTTTGCGAACCGGCGTGCCCGGTCCGGCACCCGCCCGGACAGCCACACGTACAGCGCATAGGCGCCGTACGTCTCGACGCCGATCGGCAGCGTGATTGCGGTATTGAGGCTGAACCCGTCGGCGATGCCGGGTAGCGGGTGGACCACGCCGAACCCGGTGAGTCCGCCGAGTCCGACCCACCCGGACCAGATGGCCACGAACGCGGGCAGCGCCAGCAGCACCACCGGCCACACCGCCGCCGGACGGCCCGGCGCCACCGGAGTAGCCGGTACCGGCGCCACCGGGGCGGCGGGGGTGGGCGGGGTGGGCGTACCCGGGCGACCGGGCGACGTGGCCAGCGGCGTCGGGTCGGCGGCCGGGACCGGCGGGGCGGGTGCCGGGTCCGGGTCGGCCGGCGGGGCGGACTCGGGTCCGTCCGGGACCGGTACCGGGTCCGGCTCGGCGGGCGGGGTGGTGTCGGCGGGGGGTGGGGTGGTGTCGGCCTTGAGTCGGGCGAGGAGTTCGCCTGCCTTGGGCGAGCCGATTCGGAACTCTCGCATCAGCCGGTTTCGGGACGGGAATTCCTGCCCGTCGGGCAGTTCCAGCCGGCGGGCGGCCGGCAACAGATCCTCGATTGGCTGCGGGTACCGGGTGCCGTTGATGGTCGGGGCGGTCATGCTGCTACCTCCTGCGGATAGGCACAGTCGACGCACTCACCAAGCGAGCGCGGGATGCAGTAGGGCCGGACCACCCGGCATGTCGGGCAGGTCCGGCGGGCCGTCAACGCCTTGCCGATCGCGGCGCGTTGGGCGGGGGTGGCGGTGCGCTTCGGGCGGGCCAGGTCGACCCGGTACAAGTAGGCGACGCGGGTGCCGCCGACACCGCGCCACATGATCTGCGCGGCGACCGGCTGACCGGCGGGCCGTAGACCGGCGGCGGTCAACTGTCGGCGGGTGGCGTAGCCCGGCGGGGCACCCCGCCACCAGAAGGTAGGGATGCCGTACCGCGCGCCGTCCGGATCGTGAAAGGCCGCGCGGACCCGGGACATCAGGCCGCGCGGTACGGGTCGGAACGGGTAGCCGCCAGGTCGGCGGCGGCACGGGTAACCCGGGCCTCGGCCCGGCGCAGCCGGCGCCAGTCCAGCGCGGTCGGGCCGCCGTGATCCTCGGCGTAGATCATGCTGATCTCAGCGTCCAACACGTCCAGCTCGGCGGCGATCAGCGGCCACTCGTGGTCGATCGCGGCCAGGTCGGCGGCGGTCGGCTCGGCCGGGTGCAGGTCGATACTCATCGGGATCTCGGTTCCTCTCGGCAGTTCAGCGGCGGCGACGGCGCTTCGGCGGCGGGCAGTGGTCGGTACGCGTGGACACCACGCCGCACCGGCACTGCTGAAGCGGGTTCGACTTCCGGGCGGACACCCGGATACAGCCAGCGAGACTCATGACGATCACTCCTCAACAGGTCGGGAGCACCGGGGCGGCACACGGCACGGCCCGGGGCCATCGATCAGGGGTTTCAGCGCTCGCTATCCGTCCGCTCGCCACGCTCGACCGGGACCTACCGGCGTCGTCGCAGGGATGCCGCTCGCGGCCTCGCAAGCGCCTTTTCCTGTCGCTGTGGAGTTGAGAAAAACCAGGTGCGCGGCGGTCCGTACGCGAACGCCGCAGCCAAAGCCGCAACGCCGACGCCGACATCCGACCGGCGGACTTCCTGTCCTCTGGTCCTCTAGAGGACCGATAGACACCATCGTAGAGGCCGGTCGGCCGATGTCAAGAGCTATAGAGGACTTAAACTTGGAGTGACCCCACGACCGAAGGAGCAGGCAGCCAGATGGCGACGAAGTATGACCGGATTGCGGCAGATTTGAGGGCAAAGATCCGTGACGGGGACCTTGCGCCCGGAGAGCAAATGCCAGCCGAAACGGCGCTGAAAGAGACCTACCGAGTTAGCCTCGTGACGATGCGGAGAGCGTTGGATCTACTCGCCGCTGAGGGATTGATTGAGAAGCGGCACGGACACGGAACCTTCGTGCGCATACCTAGGCAGCATGTAAAGCGCACATCCGAACGCCATCAGTGGGAAAAGGATAGGGCACTCCTCCCCCTTGATCGGCGCTATGGCACCGGGTCAACGGAGCGGGATACCGGCCTTGAAATGCCAGATCTCGAATTTCATGCAGAATATAATGAGATCATCGCTGACCAGGATCTAGCGAAGGCATTCGGTGTGCCGACTGGCACGAGGCTATTGGAGCGAACCTATCGGACTCGGCCCCGATCCGAGCCTGCCCCGTTCGGTCTCGGTCATTCTTACTTGCTGTACGACATGGTTGCCGTGAACCCGGACTTGATCGACGTGACTAAGGAACCGTGGCCCGGGGGCACTCAACATCAGCTATTTACGATCGGCATCGAGCTTGATCGGATAGTAGAAGAGGTAACAGCAAGGCCACCATCGGCGGATGAGGCCGAGGAGCTAGGCATCGATGTCGGGGTTGCGGTACTTGTGCTGCGTAAAACCTCGATCGACACTGATGGTCGAGTCGTAGAGGTCTCGGATTCCGTTCTAGCGGGCGACCGTACCCAACTGTCCTACACGATAGAACTTAAGCGGTGGCCGCTTGCCGAGCGACGCCGGGCCGAGAAGGGGCTGTGATGAGCGAAGCCGATCCATCTTGGGACGCCGAGACACGTGAACGCGTACAGCGAGCCATGAATCAAGTGATGTTTACGGCGCGGGATGTACTTATGCGCTATGCGGACGAAGACTGCTTTTACGTGCCACCTAGCGAAGTCTCAGATGCCGGGGACGTAACCGGCCTCATCAACGCCGGACGGCACCAGGTTATTCGACGCTTGCAGGAGGAAATAGACCGCGCGCAGGCAACTATGGACGCTGTGATCGGAGACATCGACGATCACAGGCGGGAATTCCTCGGGCAGGACTATCGCTCGCCTCGCGTACCGCGTTCAGATTGACTTGAGAGAGGGGTTCGCAGCCGGACCGATGAGCTACGTCGGTGAGGGTGGCCAGAGGGGGCCTTATGTCGTATGCGTGTCGTCGGGTCCCGGTCGAGGCGTGTTCGTGCTGGTCACCGCCTTGATTGGTAAGGTCTTGAAAACCGGTAGGGCGGCAACGTCCTCGTGGGTTCGAATCCCACGCCCTCCGCAGCTTCGTCCTACCTGTCGAACGCAGGGATCCGGCGCCGCCACAGCTGATGGAAGCTGGTGCGTCAGGCAGCCGACTCCTTCTGCTCCCAGGGGTACGCCATCTCTCGGAGGCGCGTCGCATGGTCCTGATGCCAGCGCTGGTACCACTCGTCCCCGCGTGCGCCCGCTTCGTCGGCCCAGCCCTGAACTTTCGCGATGTATTCCTCATGCTCGGCTACCAGCAGGTCGCGAAGCGCTTGGATGTGTGGATCGACGGCCATCTTCAACCTCCCAACCGTTCGTCGAGTCTACCGAGCTGGTAGCGGTCGTCTTCCACCCTTCTGCGGTAGATCGCCTGGTGTTCCGCGTACTGTGCGATCAGCGCGTTGTGCCGATGGATCTGCTCGACGAGACGGATTCGTTCGAACTCGTCGTGCTCACGATCGGTAGACAACTGTCACCGCCCTTCTGTCCGTCCAGAACACTCGCAGTCTTTCCGATCGGCGGCCGGCACGTCCGCGACGCGGGCGCCCGCTGTGGACAACGACGGTGCTTGTGGAAAACCGCCTGATCATGTTGTGGATGTGGTAGAGCGACCCTCGGCAGGTGTACCAGCCCAGGGCCTGGTCACGGCCTGGGAGATGTCCCACACTCGGTTGACGGCCATGCGGTAGCGTCGCCTACTCTCTACGCGTAGTAATCGCATGGTGATCCTGTGTATAGATTATCGATGCGATCGACGGGCGGGTACGGGGCCGCCCTGGCGACGGTCACGCCCGTCGGGGCGTACGGAGTGGAGCGAGGGTGCGATGGAACTGCTCACCCCGGTGCAGGTCCGGAATCGACTGATCCTGGTGGCCCGGCGGATCGTCGCCGACCACGCCCCGGACGCCGAGGGGATCTGCCGCAGATGCGGGGTCCTGCACTGCGAGGCACTGGCGGCGGCCCGCGGCTACCTGGCCAGGGTCGAGGCGCCCCGCCGCCCACTGGTGGTCGAGATCCACCGCCGCGCGGCCGTATCGCCGCCCGGTGTCACCGCCGCCGACCTGCGGGTCGCCGTCGCCACGGTGCCGCCGGCCGTCGAACCGTAGCCGGGACCGGCGAGCCGCTGCGGACGGGTGTGGTGCAGGCGCGGAGGAAGGGGCCGGCGCCCCGGAGGAACGGGACGGACGGCTCGGGTGCCGAGGCCCGCGCGGGTGGTTACCCGTCGAACGGGTAGAAAGGGCACGGCGCCGGTTCTCCGGCCCGAGCCCACCCGCCGTGCGGAAAGGACTTCGCGATGACTCTCGAACGACCCGTGCCACCCGACCCGTACGAGATGCTGCCGACCGTTCCGGCATTCACGCTGACCAGTAACGACGTGCGGAACGGCGAGCCGATGGCCGTCGAGTTCGCCCACCAGAGCGTCGGCGGGGAAAATCTGTCGCCGCAGCTCGCCTGGATGGGCTTCCCGGCCGAGACCAGGAGTTTCGCGCTCACCTGCTACGACCCCGACGCGCCCACCGGCAGCGGGTTCTGGCACTGGGTGCTGGTGAACGTCCCCGCCGACGTGACCGAGCTGCCGCGGGGCGCCGGGCAGTCGTCGTCGGCCGGCGCGTCGGGCGCGTTCAGTGTGCGCAACGACTACGGCGAGCAGGCGTACGGCGGTTCCGCGCCGCCGGCCGGGGACCGCCCGCACCGGTACGTCTTCGCCGTGCACGCCCTCGACGTCGACAAGCTCGACCTGACCCCGGAGGCGAGCCCGGCGTACGTCGGGTTCAACCTGACCTTCCACACCCTGGCCCGGGCCGTCATCCGGCCGACGTACCAGGTCAGGGGCTGATTCTGGCGCCGGGCCGGCATCCGGTGCGCAGTTGGCGCCGATGCCGGGCCCGTGGCCCGCGGTGGTCTCAGGCGGGCACCCGGGCGACCGCGAAGACCGACTGGCCGAACGGCGGCCGGACCACCCGCTCGGCGGCCTTGGTCACCGGCAGTACGAGGCTGTCGTACACCTTGACCATCGGGCCTTCCTTGGGCATCAGCCGGAAGACGCTCGTCGCCATGTAGTAGCCGATCAGGCCGAGCGCGTTGGCGTAGTGCAGCGTCTCGACCTCCAGACCCGCCTCCTCCAGCGCGGCCCGCATGGTCTTCTTGGTGTAGCGCCGGACGTGTCCGGTGGCGATGTCGGCCGGGCTCATCGCGAACTGGAAGGCCGGCACGATCAGCACGATCGCCCCGCCGGGCCGGACCAGGCTGCGCATGCTGCGCAGCGCGCCGACGTGGTCCTCGATGTGCTCCAGGACGTTGTAGGAGACGGCGGCGCTGTGGTCGCCCTGCTCGGTGTTGGGCAGCAGCATCTGCCGCACCTCGATGGTCGGCTCGCTGGCCAGGCGCTCCTTGAGCGCCACCAGGCGGTCCGGGTCAGC
The DNA here is from genome assembly GCF_029626265.1 of Micromonospora sp. WMMD1102. NCBI lineage: Bacteria > Bacillati > Actinomycetota > Actinomycetes > Micromonosporales > Micromonosporaceae > Micromonospora > Micromonospora sp. WMMD1102. Next base: position 7,750,145 of record NZ_JARUBN010000001.1, read on the forward strand.
CTCGGTCGCGGTGAAGCGCTCCAGGTACGGCGCCCACTCGATCGCGTAGTCGCCCAGGCCGCTGCCGATCTCGATCGGGTTGTTGCCGAGGTAGGGCAGGGCCAGCTCGACGAACCAGCGTCGGTGGTTGACGGCGGTGGCGAGGCCCTCGAGCACCTCTTCCTGAATACGTTGATCTCCAGTAATTTCTGCCATGCGTAGATCCCTCACGCTCTGACTCGACCTGCACTGGACCGACAGAGTGAACCATCTACGACGACCGTAGGGAAATCGGGGCACTCGTGCGAGCCGAACTCACGACTTCAGGCATCGGTTGTGACCAGTTCGGGGGTGTTTCGTTACAGACCACCCGAACATAGTCCGTGGACGTTGGGCCGGCGTGTCGTGGCGATAACGGTCCAGTGTCGATCTCCGCCCGTGCCGCGACGCTCCGTCGACCCCTCGGTGACACCGCGAATCGGCCGGCGGCTCCGCCTCCCGGTGCGGATCAGGGGGTACGGATGCAGCAGCCGGCGCAGACCTTCGGCTGCGGCAGGGTGAAGGCCAGGCAGCAGGTCTTGCGCTGCACGGTCAGCTCGCCGGTCGGACCCGGCACCAGCTCCACCAGGTCCGCCACGCCGAGAGTGTCCAGCAGTGCCCCGATCGTCTCGACCGACTCGCCGGGCAGCGCGTCGGCGGCCCGCAGCACCGCGTGCGCCACGCCGGAGGCGACGGACCCGAGCAGCGTACGGGCGCCGAGCCGGACCTGCTGGTGCAGCGAGTCGAGCATCGGGGTCAGGTGTGCGTCGAATACGGAGGCGCGCAGCACGGCGAGCAGTTCGGCCTCGCCCGGCACCACCCGCACCTCGCTCAGGCAGGACAGGGCCAGCGGGTCGGAGGGGAGCACCGCGATCTCGGTGGAGCGGCGCATGCCGAGCGCGAGCAGCGGCCGGTTCTCCTCGAACCGGACCAGTACGTCGGCCGGGTGCAGCAGCGGCACCCGGCGCGCGGAGGCCCAGCCGAGCACCACGGGCAGCAGCAGCCAGTAGGTGTACGACTTCCAGGCCAGGGCGGCGGCGGCGTGCGAGCTGGCCCCCCAGCGCTGCCGGGTGAGGGCCAGCAGTTCGGGCAGCCGGCTGCCGTCCACCAGTTCGGTGGCCGGGGCCCAGCCGGTCTCGTCGGAGACCACCAGACCGGTCGCGAGACCGGGGAGCACGTCGGTGCCGAAGGCGGCCCGCAGGGTCGCGGTGACCGGGGCCAGGGGTGCGGCGGCGCGGTCGCCGACCAGGAGAGTCACGCTCGGTGGCCGTTCTGTGGCGTAGCGGCGGACGGGCAGGTGCCCGGCACGACGGCCGCGACCGGACTGGTCTGCCTCGATGCCACCTGGATCAACCCCCCACGTCTGACGACTGATTGTCACCCTAGCCCACTAAGGCAAGCCTAACCAGACCTGGGTACTCCGGGGCTATATTCCCGCAATGTTTCCGCTGACACGTCGGCCGGGGCGGGCGGCGGAGGACGCGGAGGATCATCGACGGAGACCGGAATGTCAAGCCACTGTCGTTAACGCGCCAGTTCTGTCAGACTGACCGGCTCGGCCAGCAAACTGAGATTCCCGGCCAGAGGAACCTGATGACCACGCCTATCGAGCGGGCTGCCGACTCGTTCGCGGCCGAGCTATCCCGTCGGCGGGTCGAGCGGGGCATGACCAAGAAGCAGCTCGCGGCCCGGATGGGGTTCGACCCCTCCTACGTCAGCCATGTCGAGGGCCGCCGGCACCGGCCCACCGAGGACTTCGCCCGCCGGGCGGAGGCCGTACTCGGCGCCGCCGGAGCGATCTGGCAACGCTTCCAGGAGTACGACGAGCTGCGGCAGGCCCGCGCCGGTGCCGTCGCACACCGCGACCCGCCCGTACCCGAGCAGTGGATGCCGCCCGGCACCGGCCTGATCGTGGAGCAGGAGACCGCCACGCTCGCCTACCACGAGGGCGCGTACCGCTGCGTGATCCGGCGGGCGCTCTACAACGCCGGGACGGAGCCGGTCACCCGCTATCTGGTGCGCATCGCCGTGGACCGGTTTCCGAACGACCCGGCCCGGTCCAACCGGCACCACCGGGAGAACCCGCTGACCTTCGCCGAGCTGGACCTCCAGGCGTTCTGCGACGACCAGGGCAGCCGCGAACCGATGGAGTGGCGCAAGAAGCACGACCGGGACGCGTTCAAGGAGGTGTGGCTGCTCTTCGAGAACGCCGACGGCCGCTTCCCGCTCTATCCCGGCGAGCGGGTCACCACCGAATACTCCTACCGGGTCAACCGGGACAAGTGGGGGCAGTGGTTCCAGCGCGCCGTACGGCTGCCCACCCGCCGGCTCGCGCTCCGGCTCGACCTGCCGCTCGACCTCGACCCGCAGGTGTGGGGGGTGGAGACGTCACTGTCGGCCGAGGAGGGCCCGCTGCGTACCCCGCTGGTCCGGCACGACGAGGGCGGCCGGTCCCTCTTCGAGTGGTCGACCGACGACCCGCCGCTGAACGCCCGGTACCGCCTGGAGTGGCGCTACCGGGCCCAGCCGGCCCCGCCCGCCGCCGCGCAGACCGAGTCGGAGGGGCGGGCCAGCGACCGGATGCGGGCCGCCGGCATCGTGCAGCTCGGCGCCGACCTGCTCCGCCAGCCCGCCCGGCACTTCGACCTGCCCCGGGACGACGCCAACGCCCGGGACGTGGTGGCCCGGCTCCGGGCCGCCCTGGAACGCCTCGACGAACTGCACCCGTTCAGCAAGGGCGTCGGGCTGGCGGCACCGCAGATCGGGCTGCCCTGGGCCGCCGCCGTGGTACGCCCACCGGACCGCGACGCCGAGCCGGTCGTACTCCTCAATCCCCGGGTGGTGGATGCCGCGCTGGAGACCGACGAGCAGTACGAGGGCTGCCTGTCGTTGTTCGACCTCCGCGGCCTGGTCGCCCGGCCGCTCCGGCTCGACGTCGAGCACGCCCGCTGGGACGGCACCCGTCTGATCACGTCGTTCGAGCTGGCCATGGCCCGGCTGGTGGCGCACGAGGTCGACCACCTGGAGGGCCGGCTCTACGTCGACCGGATGGACCCGGAGGTCCCGCTGGTGCCGATCGAGGAGTACCGCGACACCGGCAACCCCTGGCGCTACTGACCCTGCCAGCCTCTTGCCCGGTGCCTACGACGGGACCGGGTCCCCGTGTCCTACGGGAGAAAGGACACGGGGACCCGGCTTTGGGGGAGAGGGAGGGTCTCTAGATGTCGCCGAAGGCGTCGTACCGGATGTTCTCCGGGGGCACGTCGTCGGCGGCGAGGGTGCGCAGGGCGGAGCGGACCAGGCGGGCGGATCCGGAGACGTAACAGTCGTGCGCGGTCCACGGGCCGTACCGGGCGAAGATGTCGGTGATCTCGCCCCGTTCACCGGCGAAGCCCGGATCCGCGCTGCACGCCGGAGTCACCGAGAGCCAGGGATGCCGGGCGGCGAGATCGTAGAGTTCGGTGAGCCCGTACAGGTCCTCCCGGCCGGCCGCGCCGACGAAGACGTGCATCCACCGGGTGCGGTTGTATCCGGCCAGTTCCTCGGCGAGCGCCTTGACCGGCGCCAGCCCCACCCCGCCGGCCACACAGAGCACGTCCCGGGAGGAGTCCCGGTCCAGCGTCATCGCGCCCATCGGGGCGGCCACCCGCAGCAGGTCACCGACCCTGGTGCGGCGGACCAGGGCGCTGGAGACCCAGCCGGCGCCGACCGCCCGGACGTGCAACTCGATGGTGCCGTCCGCGCGCGGGGCGTTGGCGATCGAGTACGTCCGCCACAGGCGCGGCTGATAGCGCGGCACCTCGACACTGACGTACTGGCCGGCGCGGTACGGCAGCTGCTGCTGGAGCGGACGGCAGGTCAGTACGGCGATGTCGCTGCCCCGGCGTTCGTGGCCGACCACCTCCGCGTGCCAGAACGGCGGGTTCGGGTCGTCGGCCGCGCCGGCCTGCATCCGCTCGGCGATCACCCGGTACGCGTCCCGCCACGCCTGGTCGTGCTCGACCGTCCACCGCTCCCCGGCGACCTCCCGCAGTGCGGCCAGCAGTGCGCTGCCCATGACCTCGTAGTGCGCCGGCCGGACGTGGTACTTGCGGTGGTCGCGGCCGAGCGAACGAAGGTACTCGTCGAATCTCTCCGGGTCACCGATGGTCTGGACAGCGGTCACGATCGCCTCCAGCAGCCGGTCCCGCTGGCCGGTCATCTGCACGGGGAACAGGGTGCGCAGGTCAGGGTCGGACAGGAACATCCGGGCGTAGAAGTATCCCGCGACCCTGTCCCGTCGATCTTCGACGAGGGTCCAGCTCTCCTTCAACAGCTGCGCGAGATTGTCCATGACACCTTCCCGGTCGGGGTCGCTGCACGAATAAGAATGAATACGGTGAGTCAGTTTCGGTCGCACAGCGTGTGCGATCGAAGGTCAAGAGTTGGTCGGCGATGCCCTGTCGAGCGTTGCGGAGGGCGGAAGACCGGGACTGAAGACCGGGACTGAAGACCGAAGCGGAAGACCGGAGCGGACGCTCCCGGGCGGTCGCCGAATCGGGCACAGTTGTCCGAGTGACGGTTGATCTCGCCCGCCCGCTCGCCCGCCGGGTGCTGGGCCCCGAGGTGTTGCTGGTCCTGGGCCTGTCGCTGGGCCAGTCCGCGATCTACTCCGTGGTGACGATCACCGCCCGGCTCACCGCCGCCCGGCCGCTCTCCCAGCAGACCGCCGCGCTGAACGCCTCCCAGTCGCCCCGGCCCTGGCTGGATCTCACATACCAGCTCCTCGGGATCTTCTTCGCCCTCGTGCCGGTGCTGCTCGCCGTACACCTGTTGAACCGCGACCGGATCCTGGACCGGCTCTCGGACCGGCCGCTGGACCGCGACGGACTGCTCGCCCGGGACGCGCTGCCCGACCAGGGTCCGGATGGCGGCCGGGACGTGCTGCCCGACCAGGGTCCGGGCGGCGCCCGGGAGGCGCTCGGCCTGGACGTCCGGCGACCCGGCCGCGACCTGGCCTGGGGGGCGGCGCTGGCCGCCGCGATCGGACTGCCCGGACTCGGCCTTCTCTGGATCGCCGCGCAGCTGGGCGTCAACGCCACGGTGGTACCGGCCAGCCTGCCGGCCCTCTGGTGGACGGTCCCGGTGCTCGTCCTCTCGGCCGCGCAGAACGCGATCCTCGAAGAGGTGGTCGTGGTCGGCTATCTGCTGACCCGGCTACGCCAGCTGGGTTGGCGGATCGGCGCAGTGATCGCCGCCAGTGCCCTGCTGCGCGGCTCGTACCACCTCTACCAGGGCTTCGGTGCCTTCGTCGGCAACGCGGTCATGGGCGTGGTGTTCGCGCTGTTCTTCCTGCGCACCAAGCGGGTGCTACCGCTGGTGGTGGCGCACACCCTGCTGGACGTGGTCGCCTTCGTCGGCTACGCGCTGCTGCCCCGCGACTGGTTCGACTGGCTGTAGCCGGGCTGCTCCGCACGCGCCACCGCCCGGTCGCCCCCGACACGGTGTCCCGGTGCCGAGCGGTAGTACTCGACGGCCCGGGCGGCGAGCCGTTCGGTGTCGGCCGAACTCAGCATCGCGGCGGCCAGCGCCATCGCCCCGGGCAGGCGTCGTACGGCCAGCCGCAGCATCAGCCAGTTCACGCTCCGGGCGACCATCGGCGCACCGAGCCGCCAGCCCGCCTCGGCGAGCCTGCCCCCTGCCGGGCTCGTCTCGCCGTCCGCCTCCACCGGCGCCACGTTCGGCTGGTCGTCAGGGTGGACGGCGATCGCGGCCTCGGCGGCGGCGATCGCGACCCGGGCGCTGGGCAGATCCGGGTGGACCCGGAGCAGTACCAGCAGGTCGGCGGCTCGGTCCGGCCGGGTCGGATCGAGGGCGTGCGCGGCCGCGAGGTGCAGCACCAGGCCAGCCTGAGCCCAGATGACGGTGGCTAACTCGGTGAACGGGGCGAGCAGCCCGGTCGTGGTCGACAGTGCCCCACCCGCGGCGGCGAGCCGGACGTACCGCCGGGTGGCCAGCCGCACGAGGCCCTGGTGGGTGGCATTCGGGTACGCCGCCCGCACCCATGCCGCCCAGGATCGAGCCTCCGGCCCCAGACTCCGTACCGCCGCCAGGGCGAGCAGTTCCGGCGCGTACCCCGGATGATCGAAAAGCTGCCGGATCGTCGACGCCTCCGCGTCGGAGGTGGCGGAGTACTCCGAGGCTGTGACCCTGGTCTCAGCGAGTTCGCCCGGACCGCGGGTACCGGCTGCGGCGGACGGTGTGCTGACCTGTGGTGCGGCGGCGGTGGAGGGTACCGGCGCGGTCGCCTCGGAGGGCTTGGCCGTGGCCGCCCCGGTCGCCGTTGCCCCAGCGGTCTTCTTGGCCGCGGTCTTCCTGGGCGTGCTCTCCTTGGCCGCGGCCTTCTCGGCTGTGGTCTTCTTGGCTGTGGTCTTCTGCGCCGGGCCGGCTTTTCCGGCGGTCGCCTTCTTCGCCGGCCCAGCCTTCTTGCCGGGGGCCTTGGCCGACGCGGCGACGCTACGGCCCGCCGCCTCTCCGCCGGTGAGGCTGGCATCCTCGGGTTGCGGGGCGACGTCACCCGCCGCGTCCACCCTGCCGGAGGCGGGATCCGGAGCGGCCGGCGGGTTCTCGGACGTCTCCTGATGGGGCGGCCTGGCCATCGTGGGGATGTCCTGGCCGGTTCGCCCGGTTGCCGGTGCCGGCGTCACGGGATCGGGCTGCTCGACCGTCCCGGACGGCTTCGCGGGCCGGGACGTGGGATGGGCCGGAGGCTGCGATTCGGGTTCGGCGGGCGGCTGGAAGAGCACTGTCGGTGGAGTCTTTCGGGCCCGGGGGCGGGGTGGCGCCGGAGGCGGGTCGGTGGTCTCCGCCTCGGCATCAGGAGAGGCGAAGGCTGCGTTGATCGGGCCGGAGCGGCGGGTCGGCTTCGGCTCCGGGCGGCGGCGTGTCGGCTCGGTGGGCGACTGCTCCTCCATGTCAGGTGAGCCTAGTCTCGGCGGCGGATCGACACCGAACAGGAACCGGCGGGCTTCTGGCGCCAGGGCGCCGGCTGGCCGGTGCGGGGCCTCAGCGTGTACCCGGGAAGTCGTTTTGCCCCGCTGGGTCGCCGCCCTGTATCCTCGACCAACGTGGTCGGGTGAGACCACGGGGAGACTTCGCCTAGTCTGGTCTATGGCGCCGCACTGCTAATGCGGTTGGGGTCTTAAAGCCCCTCCCGGGTTCGAATCCCGGAGTCTCCGCGCCGAGGGTTGGTGTGTAGACTGGCCCGGCACCTGCGCCCGTAGCTCAACGGATAGAGCATCTGACTACGGATCAGAAGGTTAGGGGTTCGAATCCCTTCGGGCGCGCCTATCTGACCAGGGAAGATAGCCGATCGGCTATCTTCCCTGTCGTCGTGTGAGTCACGTGTGAGTCACGCCTGTGGCACACGTTCTTGGACTGGCGCGGCATCGCTGAGCTGCTGATCTGTCTGGCGGCGCGGCGGGTTCGTCAGGTAGGCGTGCTCGAAGGGCTCGGACTCCTAACTTTGGTCTGTGGTCGGACTCAATCTGTTTGAGGAAGACTGTGACGTTTGGTGTAGTGAAGTCCGGTTCTCGTGTCCCGGCGGCTCTTGTCTGTCCGGCCGTGCTGCGGGCACTGCTTGCTGTTGGATCCGGCTTCCGGGGTGGGTGCTGATGCGCACCTCGGATGGGCTGGGCCGGGTGTATCGGCGGTGTGGCTGCCGTGACGAGGAGACGGGCAAGCAGTTCGGCGCACGCTGCGAGCGGCTGGCGGACCTCAGCCACGGGCGCTGGTACTTCTCGCTGCAGGTACCCGGCGTGGACGGCGGTCGTGATCGGGTCCGTCGGGGCGGGTTCGCCACTCTGGCTGAGGCGGAACGGGCCTGCTGGGAACTGTCCCAGTTGCCGGGGCCGGAGGCGTTAGCGCGGACCTGGACGGTGCGACGCTGGCTGCATTTCTGGCTGTCGGAGCTGGAGGGCCGGTTGCGGCCCACGACGGTGCTCAACTACCGCAGCATTGTGGAGAAGTACCTGATCCCGCACCTGGGCCGCTTTCGGTTGAGCAAGCTGCGCACGAAGATTGTTCAGCGGGCCATGGACGCGATTTGCCGCCAGGTCGTGCGCGGCGGCCGGCTGATCTCGCCGGGCAGCGTGAGCCGGATCCGGGCCGTGCTGCGCAGCGCGTTGTCGGAGGCGAGACGGCAGGGCATCGTCGGCCACAACCCTGCCCGGAATCTGCGGCTACCGAACGGGGCGCGTCCGCATGCGGTGGTCTGGGATGACGAGCACGAGGCGGTGTGGCGTGAGACCGGCGTGCGCCCACGGGTCGCGGTGTGGGACCTGGACAACCTGGCGCGGTTCCTTGAGGCGGTGCGCGACGACCGGTTGTTCGTGCTGTGGTGGCTGGTGGCGCTGCGCGGCCCTCGTCGGGGCGAGATGGCGGGCCTGCGCTGGGAGGACATCGACCTGGCTGTGGGAGAGTTGACGATCAGGGAACAGGTCATCGTCATCGGTGGGCGGGAGCACCTCGGGCCGCCCAAGTCAGCGGCGGGAGTGCGGACACTGGCGCTCGACGACGCCACGGTGAAGCTGTTGTGGGAGCTGTGGCATGAGCAGCGACGCCGGCGCGGCGGGGTTGATCCGAAGGGGCGGGTCTTCGTCCACGCGAACGGGCGTCCGGTGCGGCCGGACTGGTTGACCCGCCGGTTCGCGAAGCTCGTCAAGCAGTTGGGGCTGCCGCCGGTGCGGTTGCACGACTTGCGGCACGCGGCCGCGGGGCTGGCGTCTGCGGCCGGGGTGGACTTGAAGCTGATCCAGCACGACATGGGCCACGCCAGCCCGGTCACCACTGCGGAGACCTACATCTACGTGTTCAAGCGGATGGCCAAGGAGGCGGTGCGGGCGAGCGCAGAACTGCTGTTGTCCCACGTGAAGATCCGAATGTCACTGGAAGGTGCCTCCCAGGCATGACCTGACGATCACGGTCACCGCACACCCCTGATGGGTGGGCAGTTGCGGCTGCGGCGTCCGAAGTCGGTAGGGCTGCCCGGAAAGGCCGAGAGATCTTCCTCGTCCCCCCGGGCAGTCCGTGGCGAGATCGTCACCCGCTTTCGCGTGTCCGCCGAATTCTGCCCTTTGGCGCGACCTGGTCCTTCATCTTGGACCGCCTCTGCGCTGCGCGGGTGTCGCTGGCTGGCTTCGTCTTCTCGGCGGTCGTCGGGCGCCGTGTTGCGCTGTCTCCGCGCCCAGCGGGCCGCCGCATTTCGGCGCCGGGTTTGCCGGCGTTGAGGACGAGGCGGGCGGTGGCTTCGGCGGCCTTGTGCTGGGTGGCGGGCAGGCTGGTGGTGTAGGTGTCGGCAGTGATGCGGATGGTGGCGTGGCCGAGCTGATGCTGGATGGTTTTGAGATCGGCGCCGGCGGTGTGGGCGAGGGTCGCGGCGCCGTGCCGGAGGTCGTGCAGCCGAATCGGCGGTAGCCCGGCCCGGTCGACCAGGAGCCGGAGGCGCTGGGTGAGGTAGCCGGGATGGACGGGTAAACCGTAGGGGCTGGTGAAGACGTAGCCACTGTCGTGGCAAACCTTCCCGGCGCCGGTGCGTGCGGCGCGGTGTCGGCGTTGCCGTTCGGCATGCTGACCCAGGATCCGTACGGTGTGCCGGTCCAGGGCTATGGTGCGGCGGCTGGTCGCGGACTTGGGTGGGCCTTCGTGGACGTCGTAGCCGGCGGTGGTGCGTTGCCGCACGATCGATAGTTGGCGGGCGTGGAGGTCGATCTCGGTCCAGCGCAGGCCGGCGGCTTCGCCCCGGCGCAGGCCGCGTAGGGCGATCAGCCACCACAGGGCGAACAGGTTGTCGTCGCGGACGTAGTCGAGGAACGCGGCGAGCTGGACCGGTGTCCAGACCGCGACGGACGGCCGCTCGCCGGTGGCTTCCCATTCAGCGACCCTGTTCTCGGTCCACAGCCGTGCCAGGGGACGCTCCTGGGCGGGCAGTTCTACCCGCCGGGCGGGGTTGTCGACGATCAGGCCCTCGCGGATGGCGGCGTTGAGCGCGGCCCGAAGGGTGGTGTGGAGGTGCCGCAGCGTGCACGGCGTCTGGGGCTGGCCGGACCGGTTGCGGGTGGCGGCGATCTGCGTGAACGCCGCGTTGAGCTGCCGGGAGGTCAGGTCGCCGAGGATCAGGTGTCCGACGTGGGGGACGAGGAATCCCTCGACATCGCGCGTGTAGTGCATTTTGGTCGTCGGCCGAATCCTGGTCCTGGTCGACAGCCAGTACCGCAACCACCGGGTGACCGTCCACGACCGGCCGGCCTGCTGCTCACGAGACAGGATCAGGAGTTCGTCGCGGGCCTTCCGCGCGGCCGCCTCCGACGCGTACCCACCGCGACGTACCCGTTCGTTCTGTCCGAGCAGATTCCGCGTGGAGCAGTGGAAGTACCAGCTTCCGTGGTCAGGCTCCGGCAGCTTTGGGCAGCTCTTGCCCAGCGTCCGCCTGGTCGCTGGGTCCAGGCAGCCGCACCGCTTCACAATCGCACCCTGGCTTTTCATCGTTTTCTCCCTTTGTTGGTGGTGGCCACACCCTCACCCAGGGAGATTGGGTAAAAATCGGTTTCCGGATTGGTTCACGATTTCCGTCGACTACGAGCCGTCCGGCGCGCGTAAGAGCTTCAGTTCAGTTCGTTGTCCGGGATTCGGTCTTGGCCCGGGATTCGGACTGGAGGAGGCAACGGGGTAGGCAAGCGGCTCTGTCGCATTAGCGGATCGGTGGGCACGCGCCGGGACGGGTCAGGCCACGCCTACGCGGCTGGCGAACTCGCGTACGCCCGGGAGGCTGTGGCTGCGGGCCAGTAGGTCGGTGGTGAGCTGTTGCGCCCACGGGCGGAAGCGAACCTCCTGCGGGGTGTCGCGTTCGGCGGCCAGCAGCGCTTGGAAAGTCGCCCGCGGGCGACCCCGGCCGTGCAGTGCCAGGGCGGTGTCCTCCCAGTACCGGGCGCGGCGCTCCGGGGAGACGATGCGGGCGGGGTCGACCAGCCGGGCGTAGTCGACGGCGCTGCCGTAGTCGCCGAGCACCCGCGACACGCTGATCTTGTAGACGGCCAGTTCGAGCATGTTGAACCGGTCGGCCTTGGTGCCGCCGACGCGACGGGCGGCGTCTTCGGCCTCACCGAGCAGCGCCCAGGCGGTCTCGCGGTCGTCGCGCACCGCCGCGGTGTAGGAGGCCGCCGCCAGCAGTTGGCCGTAGAGGGCGCTGTGGGCGGCGTCGGGCAGGCTGGTGTCGGCTTGCAGTGATCGGGCGGCGTCGAGCATGAGCTTCTGCGCACCGTCGCGGTGCTTGGTGCGGCGCATCACGGTCGCGGCCAGACGTCGGGCTTCGGCCAGCACCATCGGGTCGTCGCCGCCACGAGCGGCCTGCGCCGCGCGGTCGGCGGTGGCCCACGCCATACCGTTGTCGTGCAGCTTGATCAGCAGTTGCGTAGCCACGTTGTACGCCTGGGCCAGACGGCCGGCGGCCAGCGGCACCTCATCGACGGCGGCGGCCTCACGCCCAGCGATGGCCTGCGCGAGTAGCCGGGGCAGGCGGCGGGCGAGCTGCGTGTAGCGGGTGGCCCGAAAGTCGGCGCGGGCTGCGGCCAGCTGCGCGGCCAGCTGATTGCCAGGAATCGGCGCGACGCTGACCCTGCCGAACAGCACGTCCTCGACGGTGTCGGCCATCCCGGGCGCGGCTGCGGCCTGGTCCAGGGGCAGGACCAGCGCCCCGGTCACTACGGCGGTGGTCGTCGCGATCAGGTCGCGTCGGCGCATCGGGTCACCATCCTCATCGACACCTGTGCTCAGGCTATCGGCGCCGGTGTCGAAGGTCGATCGCGACAGCCCGAACAGGTGCGCCGGGATGGCGAACACCTCGGCCAGGCGGCGCAACTCGCGCACGTCCCAGTGGCGGTTGCGTTTGGTCTCCATCCGGCTCAGCGTCGAGGGGGAGAACCCGGCCAGGGCAGCGGCTTCCTCCAGGTTCAGCCCGGCCGCCACTCGCGCGGTGCGCAGCACGGCGCCGTAGTCGCCGTTGCTGGCCGCCTGCGCGACGGCCGGCATCGTGGTCCACGCGGTCCGGGTGCTCATCCGGCACCTCCATCGACGATGGCGGGAGTTTGAGCGTGACCGATGTTTGCGGGTTGTGCAAGCAGGTTGCACCCTGCCCGGCGACGTCTTCGATCCGGTCGGGCGGGCGGGTGTGCTGGATGTATCCACCAGGGCAAGACAAGGAGACCCGCGATGATGCACCTGAGCACACCGGACGTGCCGATCACGGTCACCGACCTGATCCGGGCCGGGCTGCTGGAGCTCGGCGACGGCTGCCAGATCCACCCGTCGGCAGTGTTCCTGCCCGCCGACATGCTCGGTACGATCCGTCCGATCGTGCTCGGCGACCGGGTCGCGGTCGGCGCGTTCACGGTGGTGCACGGCGGCACCAGCATCGGCCGCGATACCCGCATCGGGCACCGGGCGACGGTGGGTGAGCCGGAGTACGGCTACGCCGTGCGCCGTGTCTATCAGGGCGCGGGCGCGCCCACCACGATCGGGTCCGGGGTGGTGCTGCGCGCCGGCGCGACCGTCTACGCCGGAGCTAGCGTCGGCGACGACACCACCATCGGCCACAACACTCTGCTGCGCACCGACGTCAAGGTCGGCTCGGCCAGCCAGCTCGCGGCGAACCTGACCGTCGAGCGCGGCTGTGCCATCGGCGACGGCGTGCGCTGCTCGCCCGGCTCGCACCTGACCGCCGACACCGTCGTCAAGGACCGGGCCTTCATCGGCGCGGGGGTGCGGACCATCAACGACAAGGAGCTGATCTGGCGGGACCCCGACAACGAGCCGCCGCTGCTGCCGCCGAGTTTTGCCTACGGCTGCAGGGTCGGCTCCGGCGCGGTCATCCTCGCCGGTGTCAACGTCGGTGAGCACGCCCTGGTCGGCGCCGGATCGGTTGTCACCAAGGACGTGCGGGCCCGCGCGATCGTCTACGGCGTGCCCGCCACCGAGCGCGGGGAGGTGACCCTGTGACGAGCGCGATGACCTGGCTCGATCCGCTGCGCACCAGCGTGCCCGAGATCGACGACAGCGGCTGGCAGGAGCTGCATCGTCTTGCCGGCGACTTCGGCAGTCTGTGCGCGAGCGGACCGGCGTCGCAGGACACACCCGCCTGGTCGCGGTGGCTGCTCAATCTGCGTCGTGAGCTCGCCGGTCGTGGCCACCGCGCTCCGGCCGGGCGGGCCGGGCTGGTATGGCAGGCCCTCGCGCAGTTCACCGCTGGGTTCCACGACCTGGACCTGCGCGACGCCACCGGAGATGGACACGGCGCGATGATCCTGGCTGAGGGCACCCCGCAGGCCGCCATGTGCTGGGGCGCGCGGCTGGCCGCCGGGGAACTGGTCGGGATCGCCGCGACCGAACGGCACGGCGGCTCCCGCATCCAGGAGATCACCACCAGGGCCACCGTGCGCCGTGACGGGACCTGGCGGCTGACCGGCGAGAAGTGCTGGGTGTCGCGGCTAATGGAGTCGGCCGGGTTCGTGGTGTTCTTCCGCGACCCCGACGGCCGGATCAGCGCCACGGTCGTCGACGCCGGCTCCCTACGGCTGGAGCGGGAGGTGATCGAGCCGTTCGGGCTGGGCGGCTGGTCCTGGGGCGTCTTGCGCCTGCACGAGGTGCCCGTCGACCCGGCAACCGACCTGGTCGGCCGGACCGGGGACGGTCTCGGGGTATTCCGGCGCCATTTCGCCCGGTTCCGGCCTCTGGTGACCGCGACGGCGCTGGGCACCGCTGCCGGGGCACACACCCTGGTCACCGGCGCCCTGGCCGCCAAGACCCGGGTCGGCGTGCTGCCCCGGGTACGCGACAACGCCCTGGTGGTCCTCGGCCGCACCCACGCCGAGATCACCGCCGCGCTGCTGGCGGCGCTCACGACCAGCCGCCTAGCCGCCGACTCGCATCCGCACGCCGACTTCGCCGCCAGGGTTGGCAAGGCCGCCGGCGTCGACACCGCAGTCCGCGCGGTCGCCGACCTGGCACCGCTGATCGGGGCGGCCGGGTTCCAGCGGGCCCACCCGATCGCCAAGGCCCGCGCCGACCTGACCGGGCTGCTGTACGCCGACGGCATCCACGACAGCCTCTACCGCTCCGGCGGCGTCACCCTCCTGACCGAACCGGTCACCGAGGTGGTACCGATCCGACCCGGCACTGCGGCCACCGACCGCTACGACAAGGCAGCCTGAACAGCAAGACGGCGCGCACCCTCCTGATGAAGGTGCGCGCCGCCGGCGCATGTCAGTGCGTGTGAAAGCCGTTCTCCAAGTCGAACATCACGCCCTCGGCCTTGGCGCGCAGCGCGGCGATCACCCGGCGGGCCAGCAGCTCCGACATCCGTTCCCGGATCTGATCCTGGTCGCACCAGGCCCAGCTGCGCAGCTCGTCCGGCGGCAGCTGGATGTCAGCCGTGCCCAGCTCGTCGAGGGTGCCACCGTCGTAGACGAACATGACACCCTCGGTGCGTCCCGGCCGCGGCGGCACCCAGTCGGTCACCAGCAGCCGGCCGGGGACGATCGACTTGCCCAACTCCTCCTTGACCTCACGGACCGCCGCCTGCCGGGGTGACTCGTCGGCGTCGACGCACCCGCCGACGATTTCCCAGTAGTCCTTGTAGGCGGGCTCGACCAGCAGAGCCCGCCTGGCAGCGTCGGTGAACAGAACTGCGGCGCCCATGCGTTTTCGTGGAAGCGTCGCCGTGTAGTCGCCGGACGGTGTGCTCACCACCGCAGGCTACCCGTACCGGCGACCTCACCACGCACCTTCGGCAGTCTTACGAGGCCAGCGTCGCCCGCGGACAACCCGTTCCGCATCCATGGAAGTGAAACACCTCGGCCAGCCGACCAGCCGCCGGTCGACGCCGTCCTGCGCGAACGCGGCCCAGGTTCGTACCACAAGTCTTCCCGGAAACAGCGTTCACAGCACGGCGGCGACCCGGTCAAGGACAGCAATGCTGCGGTCGCCGCTGACCAGCCGGGACTCAGCAACCGAGAACGGCGCGTCCGCACGTAGTAGTTCCAAGGTCGACACGTATCTCGCATCGGCAGAAAGGAAAAGATCACATTCAACAAGATATGAGCTGTGCTGCTCGTCAGCAGGATTGCCGGCGGTGATCTTAAGGGCGGCCTGAGCAAGCCGGATCGCCCACCTGATCCAGTTTCGCTTCATTTCTTCTATGACAACGTCACTGACCCAAAATCTGGTGAAATCGGCACGGTCGGAACGCAACTTCGACAGGTCGACGTAGGCGCCGATCCAGTCGGCAAAAGTCGCGTCCTCCCCCGTCAGGAAGGCCCGGCCACCGAGCGTCGCGAGCTCGCGCCAGTACAGGTCGCGACACTCGAGCCGCCACATCTCAACCGGCTCGCCGGACCACCCGTCAAGATACCAGTCTGGCGCCTCCGGAATGGGCGTGGCGAGGATCGCGGTAAGCGGCCGAACTCCGAATTTGGACTTGAGCATCTCGGCTCGCTGATCCCGCTGGCGCCGCACAAGGTACTCGCTCCGTGGACGCTGGCGCATCTGGGACTCGTGCAACGGCTGCGAGTCCTGCAGTGCCCGCCGCCAGATCTGTTTGGTCCAAAATGTATTCAGGGATGCCACTCTGCCGGTATCCGGCATTGAGCGAATCCACCCCGGTCGGACCCGACGAACTTCATTGATCACCTCTGCCGATTCGGACTGCGCCTCCGTGGCAAGCCGTCGACGCGGACCCATTGCCATTGCCTCGATGATTCGCTGCCGAACATGCGGCACTGGCAGCCGAATGACTTCTAGCAGCGTACTTGGAGGAACAACAACCTCGAGGCCCCGTGCAGTCACCATCTTATCGAACGATCTAGCTACTCCTTCGTCTCCGACCGAAGACCAAAGATTGGTGTCCATCATGACCCGCATGCGGCCATAGTGACAGAAGTCCCCCAGATGGTCCCACTCGATTTTGCGCTGCCCGCGCCCGTAATGCAACGAAACCGTCAGAGTGGACTACGGACGCGACCGAGGTGCGGCTTCGAGGTCCGCCTCCCGGATTCCCCGGTAGATCGTGATGGCTTCCAGCGGTCGGCACCCACTGCCGCGGACCTCCACCTGGATCACCTACTCGATCGGTTGCAGCCATGGAACCCCTGATCAGTCCCACCCCCGACAGCTGGACGCACCGTCGCCTCGGCGACCTCTGCCTCATCCACGGCGGCCCCAGCGGCTCCGATCTCAATGCCGGCGACCGCGATGCCGAAGGCATCGCGGTCATCAACACCGTCGACATCGGCGACGGCAGGGTGTCCGACGCTCCGAGAACCAGGATCAGCTCGGAGGCGGTGCGGAGGCCGAACTCGCCGTCGGCGACGTTCTGCTGGCCCGGCTCAGTGGGAGGGTCAATCACGTCATCATCGGGGAACGGGAAGCCGGAATGCTCATGGGCGGATCCACGATCCGGATCCAGGTCACGAAGCCCGCGAGAGGGGTGCTCCTACCGTTCTATCTACACTGCTACCTGATGCACCCGACGGTCCTGGAATTCCTTGGTCAGCAGGTCAAACAGGGAGTCCAGCCCAGCCTGACCCAAGGCAGCCTCAGAAACCTGCCCATCGCCCTGCCCCCGATGGACATCCAACGGGAGATCGCCGAGGTGGCGCAGGCGTTCCGGAACAAGATCGAAGCCCCCGAAAGGGTCGCGGGGTTGACCCGGCAGCTGTACCAACAGGTGGTTCCGCAGATGGTCGCGAACGAGATGACGTTCCGGGCGTAGCTCAGGGATCACACACGACGATGATCACGTTGTGAGGGCGCCGGTCGTCGCGGTCAATCCGGATAATCAGCGGCAGGAGGGTGATTTCGGGCGGGATCAGAGGGCCGCAGGGCTTGGACTACTGCTGCTTCATGCGGGCGATCTCCGCTTCGAGGTCGGCTACGCGCTTCTCCAGCTGTACACGGGTCGGCCGGGGAGCGACCGCTGTGTCCGCTCCTGATCTGCCCTTAACGGGAGTCGGTGGCACCAGCCAACCCACTCGCTGGAAGGCGACGATGGGTTGCTCGTATTGGCAGGTCCAGCATGTCGTCATCGGGTCCGGCTCGAGGTGACCCTGCTCGATCCGGCGGATGGCCTGCGCGTAGTCGGCTACGCCGAGATGCTCTTTAATCTGCTCCATCCGAGCCTTGCGCTGCGCGACAGCGTCGGGATCGTTCGGTTCCGTCTGCCGATGGCCGTCCGCTGGCTTCCAATTCAGCGGCGTGATCTGGTGGTCGAGGTGTCCGCATTCCAGCTTCACGGTCCAGTAGCCGACCGTCTCGGGTTCGCGCCGCAGGCCCTTGTCGCCTTCGAGATCCAGCGTGGACCGGGTCAGATAGTGGCTCACCGCCCGGTAGGGCGTCTCGGGGGTCCGGTGAGTGGTGCAGGTGTAAGCCCCTTTATGCAGCGGGCTACCGCCCCACGACCATGTCATGTCCGTCGGTGGCCGCTCGTCGCCGAGTGTCAGGATCTCGATGATGTCGCCGCAGCCGAGCTGCATCCGCCACCGGAACATCAGCTCCGCATCCGGAAACGACGACCGAATCAACGTACGATCTTCTCTCTTCACGGCTGCCAGGGCCTCGGCGCGGCGTTCGTTGTATTCGCGTAGCACCACAGCGACGGGCCGGGCTCGGCCAGGCAGCCGCCGCTCCGACTCGTGGTGCTCGTACGTTGTGCCTTCGCGCCGCGCCTTTCGTACCCGTTCCTCCGCACTGCCCTGAAGGATCTCCGAGATTCGGCGGATCTGGTCGGGGCTCATCGGAGGCGGTGGACAGCATCGTCCGCAATGGTTGACCGCGCTGCCCGCCATACTCCATCGCCCGGCGTGGCAGTAGGGGTGCCGCTGCTTGAAAGCCTGCTCCGCAGCCGTACGGGCGGCCTGCTCCTCGACGCTCAGATACATCGTGCCCTTGCCGGTCCACGAGGGCGACTCACCGAGCGAGATGAGTTCCTCGCCGCGTGACTACTCAGGTCATCAGTTGATTGCGGGGATCCAGGGTCGGCCCGATGTTAGCTGGACGAGGGCGTCGTAGAGATTGATGCCGTGTTTGGCGGCGGTGGCGAGATATGAGCGCAGGTGGCAGAACTGCTCCGCGCCGGTCAGGGTGCGCATCGCGCCGGAGATTTTCTGCCGGATTTTGACCATGCGGACTTCCCGTTCGGCGGCGTTGTTGTCGAACGGGCAGTGTCCTGGCTGGTGCGCGAATCGGAGGTAGTCGTCGATGCGTTCGGTCATCCGGCGGGCCAGCGCGGCCAGTTTCTTGCCGATCGCTGTGGTTTGGCCGGTGTGGTCCTTGACCCCGACCAGAGCGGCGTGGCGGAACGAGGCGACCCCCGCGGCCAGAATCTCGGGATCGATGCGATCGTGGCCGGCTGCCACAGCATCGTCCGTGGCCTTCTTGAGGGCCAGCAGGGCGTCGATGCCTTGCGCGGCCCAGGTTGCCGACGGGTCGAGCTCGGCGGCGGCTACCAGTTCCCGCAGCAGATGGGCGCAGCACAGGGCGTGGGTGGCCTGTGGGTAGCAGTCATAAGGTGCCCAGGCGTCGTGCACGGCGATCCCGGTGAAAGCGGGCAGGACCCCGCCGGCGTCGATGGCGTCCCGGCCGCGTTTCGGGTGCACGTAGAGCAGGCTGTACTTACCTGTCGATGCGGAGTGAACCCAGTGCAGTTTGCCTGCGACCCGGAACCCGGTCTCGTCGAAATGCACCAGCGGTGCCGCCGTCAGCGCGGTGCGGATCGCGGCCAGAAAGTCACCCTCGAGCCGGCGGGCGGCGCGGGCGGTCAACGCCGCGACGCTGCCCTGCGAGATCGGCACCCCGAACAGATCCCCGACGGCCTGGGCGACGCGTTTCTGCGCCCCGAACTGCGCGACCAGCAGATACACCACGATCGCGGCCAGCCTCGGCCCGTACTGCACCGGCGCGTCCACCCCGGCCGGGCCGTCCGCGCAGGTCACCGCACCACACCCGCACCGGCGAATGTTCAGCCGGTGCTCGGTGACCCGGGCTACGACCGAGGGAATCTCGAACACCTGACGGCGGGTCACCGCGGCCAGCGGCGCGCCGGCCAGCCCGCCGCCGCACCCGCCACACGCGACCGGCTCATGAACAACGGTCTCGTCCGGGCTCTCGACCTGCCGCAACGTACGACCCGGATGGCCGTCCTGGCCACCCGAGCGGCGCCCGGACCGGCCCCGCAACGACTTCGGCGCGGGCTTGTCCAACCCCTGCGCCGAGGGCGGCATGTTCGAGTTCCGCGGAGACTGACCCAGACGACGCCGCAACTCGGCATTCTCCGCTTCCAGGACCGCGATCCGGGCATCCCGCTCCGCGACGGCCTTCTCCAACGCGACGAGCCGCTCCAGCAACTCCACGATGGACGGCATCTCCGGCACCCGGACATCCTGCCCAACAACCCCGCCAAGATCAAACCGGCCCGAACCGACCGACCTGATTAGTTACCTCGCCGCAACCGGGACACGGTTCGCCGGCCATCATGTCTTCGTGAGTCAGCCGGTCCGACTCCGTATATGTCGGCACGGACCACGCTTCGCACTGGAGATGCTTCGTGACGCCGCTGGCGACCATCCGATGGAGCTCACCGAACCTGCGGCAATCCATGCAGTACGGAGTTCCGTCGTCTGCCTTGGCCGGTAACTTGCGCAATGCGGCCTTGGTAATCAACGCCCGTTCTGTCACGCCAGCGGCCTTCCGTGCGGCATCGATGACTCAGGCTATTCGCCTCACGGTCAAGATCGCGTGAGACACCCCGTGTGGCTATCGACTTCCCACTCGATCTTGCCGGCGCTCCTCGGAGTTCGCGGTCGCAGCGTGCCCATCGGCGCCGAAGCGCTACCTCGGGCGGAGATCGATCATGGCCTTCCCGTCTGCCGCGGCTCGCCGCAATACACCACCACATCGAGGCAAGACCATCGGGCGATGTGGTCCGGCGGAGGTTGTGAGGGCCCGTGGGTGCTCGGTGGGTGCTCGGACGTCGGGGTACTGGCACGGATTCATTGGAACTGGTATGGATTTAGACGCCATTCATGACATCGGTAAGTGTCGCTTGAATCCCGTACCTGCGGGGACCCGGTCGGACTGGGTGGGACGCGGTTGGACTGGGCTGTACAACTTGTCGATTCCTACGGATCAGAAGGTTAGGGGTTCGAATCCCTTCGGGCGCGCAAGCTATACCAGGCAATATTCATGATCGCCGCTGACCTTCGGGTCGGTGTGGGTCGCATGTGGGTCACGTCTGTGACCCACATGCCGGACCTGGTGGGGTCGTGTTGGCCTGGGCTCTCGGGGTTGATGCGCAGCGGATTCGCGGACGGAGGATGCGAATCCGCCCTGTTCGTGTGCGCTGACGACCCCATCGGTTGATGATCATCGTCTGCCTGCTGTCTAGCCTGTCCGGGTGTCTTGGGGGATGGGTGGCTAGTGTGCTGCGCCGGAAATTCGCCTACAAAATCGGGCGAGTGATTCGAGGATTTCCTCGGCGGTCTTGGTCCAGATGAACGGGCGTGGGTTGCTGTTCCAGGCGGCGATCCACGCCCGGATATCGGCCTCGAGGGACCGGACGCTCTTGTGGGCGCCGCGGCGGATCTTCTGCTCGGTGAGGTAGCCGAACCAGCGTTCGACCTGGTTGATCCAGGACGAGCCGGTCGGGGTGAAGTGCATGTGGAAGCGGGGATGGCGGGCCAGCCAGGCCCGGACGGCCGGGGTCTTGTGGGTGCCGTAGTTGTCGCAGATCAGGTGGATGTCGAGGTCGGCGGGCACGGTCTTGTCGATCGTGGTCAGGAACGTGCGGAACTCGGTGGCACGGTGCTGCCGGTGCAGTTCACTGATGACGGTGCCGTCGGCGATGTTGAACGCGGCGAACAGGCTGGTGATGCCGTGCCGGTGGTAGTCGTGCGTGCGCCGTTCGGGCATGCCCGGCATCATCGGCAGTATCGGCTGGGACCGGTCCAACGCCTGGATCTGGGACTTCTCGTCCACGCACAGCACCACCGCCCGCTCCGGCGGGTTGTGGTACAGGCCGACCGGCTCCTACCGGCCATAACGGATATTCCCCTCAATCCGTTACACAGATCTCTCTACAAGCCCGTGCAGCTTGCCGGCGACCCGCAGCCCGGACTCGTCGACGTGCACCACGCCCGCGCTGGCCAGCGCGTCACGGACCTGATCCACGAACTCCGAATCGGTCAGAGCATCCCCGGCGCGGGCGTGAGCGGCGGCGACCGCGCCCGCCGACATCGGCACGCCGAACAAATCACTCATGGCCTGCGCCGTCCGTGCCTGCGCCCCGAACAACGCCTGCTGCAGATACACCGCCGCGGCCTGAGCCCTCGGCCCGTACTGAACCGGGGCGTCCACCCCGTCCGGAGACCGGCCGGCGGTGACGTGCCCGCACCCGCACCGGCGGGACACGATCCGATGCTCGGTCACCCGCACACCAACCTCCGGCAGGTCGAACACCTGCCGCGCGACGACCCCGGCAACCCTGGCACCAGTCAGATCCCCACCACATTCGCCACAGCCAGCAGGTTCGTGCTCCACCCACTCGTGTGGGTCATCCACCTGCCGCAACGTGCGCCCCTGATGGCCCGGCTGACCGCCGGCACGCCGACCCGACCGGGTTCGCAACGACTTCGGCGCCGGCTTGGCCAACCCGTCTGACGACGGCGGCCGCGACGAGTTCGACGAGTCCTGCCCAAGCCGGGCCCGCAGATCCGCGTTCTCGGCCCGCAACACCGCGTTCTCCCGCCGCAACCCGGCGTTGTCCCGCTCAAGCTCAAGAACCCGGGCCTCCAGCCGGGCAAGCCGCTCAAGCAGCTCCACGATGGACGGCGTTCCGGACACCCGACCATGATCCACCCAGACCAGCCCAGGTCAAGCCAACCCGCCGACGAGCACCTGATCAGTCACCTAACGACAGACCCGAGATCGCCATTACCGAACGCAGTCATCGGCGCGCGGTAGTACAGGTGTGTACAGGTGCCGGGTGCGACGGACACGACAACCTCGGCCCGCCCCATCGCGGTCTGGCGCAGTTTGGCACCGATCCGGTGGTGGCCCGGCGGCAGCATGAAAACGTTGGCTCCCCACCGTCCCCGGGTAGGCTGCCCGTTCACGAGGATGATCGGACCGACCGCGTGCGGACCAGCCATCACCCGGGCGAATCCGCTGTACGAGGCGTGGACGACCAGCTGCCCCTGCGCCGGCGTACCCTGACCCTGCATCGAATACTGACCTCCTCGAACTGTCGCCATGACGCGGTGCTCGGCCCCCTGGGCCGTCGTGTCGCTGATGGTAGCGAAGCCGAGCGTCTCCACGTGTGGATCGCTGCCGCTGTCGAGCTGACACGCAACGTCAGGTCTTGTTCACCTGCGCGATAGGCGCGGTACGCGGCGCCGATTAGCCTTTTATGTAGCGTCGTGTCATGTAGCTGCGGACGGGGCTGAGGGATGCGAGGCGTAGGGGTAGCTGGGTCAGCCAGAGTGCGAGGGGGTTGGCTGGTGCGTAGACTCCTTTGACTCGCCGGGCGAGCTTCTGTTTTTTGGCTACCTCGGGGCGTAGTTGGGTTTCCCAGTTTGTGAGTGCGGTGTGGATGTTGCCGGGGTTGGTTTCGAGGGCGGTGCCGAGTAGGCCGGCGCCGCCGATGGCGAGGGCGGAGCCGTAGCCGGCGAACAGGGTGACGCACCAGGCGGCGTCGCCGAGGAGAACGACGCGGCCGTGGCTCCACCTGTCGGCCACGATTTGGCTGATGGTGTCGAAGTAGATGGAGCCGGCGGATTCCAGTCCTTGAAGGACTTCGGGGACTATCCAGTTCATGTCGCCGTAGACCTGGGGCAGTATGGTGTGCGGGTTGTCCGTCGGATGTCCGGCGGTGTGGTTGCTGCGGAAGCCGAAGAAGGCGACGTTGCGGCCGTCGCCGACGTTGATGACTGCGACGGTCCGCCCGCCTTGGGAGAGGGTGCCGGTGGTTCCCTCCGCGATACCCGAGGGCTTCCTGGCGAGCATGTAGACGGCGACCATGTGATCGAGATCGAGGCGGTACTTTTCTTCGGGGCCGAAGACGAGTGCGCGGGTGGTCGAGTGTAGGCCGTCGGCGCCGATGAGCAGGTCCGCGTGTTCGGTGGTGTTGTCGCTGAGGGTGACGTGGACGGCGTGTTCGTCCTGGTCGACGGCTTTGATGGTGGTGGCGAACCGAATTTCGGTCGTGTCGTGGATCGCCTCGTACAGGACGGTCTCGATGTCGCCGCGGAGGATGCTGATGGAGCGGTTGCCGATGGTGGCGGCGATGGTTTCGCGGGTCAGGGAGAAGCGGCGTCTGCCGTCAGGTTTGTGGTAGACGAGTTCGTTGGTGATGAAGGCCCTGTCCTTCAGGGCGGGCAGGATTCCCATGCGTTCGGCGGCGTCGTAGCCGATCCCGCCGAACGTGACGCCGTACCCACCGCCACGGCGTCCGGGTGCGCGTTCGACGATGAGGGTTTCCCAGCCGGCTTGCCGCAGGCGCAGGGCTGCCGCCTGCCCGGCGATACCGGCGCCGACGATGATGGCTCGCATGATGTTCTCCTGTGTTCAGTCTCGGTGCGGGATGCCGGTGGTCAGAGCCGGGCGAGGATGCGTTGCTCGGCGGCGGGGTCAAGCCAGGTGTCCGGCGAGGGCGCGTCGGGCCGCGGAGTGGGATCGCCTTCGGCTTGCAGCCAGGCCCAGGTGTCGCTGATCGTGTCCCGCAGGGGGCGGCACGTCAGTCCGGCCTCGAATGCCGCGGTGACGTCAGCGTCGTTCATGCCGATCGGGTTGGGGTCGTGCGGGAACCGGATACCGAACTCCATACCCAACGGCAGACCCTCTTCCAGCAGTAGTTCGGGGGGCGCCCACACCAGCTCGGCGTCGAACCCGGTCACCCGCAGGATCGTCTCCAGCAACTCCCCGATCGTGACCGCGCCGGGGCGGCCGGTCACGGTGAAGGCGCCACCGATGCGCCGGTTGGCCGCGGTCAGCATCCAGGCGGCCATGTCCCGGGCGTCGATGTACTGCAACGGTGTGTCGGTCGGGCCGGGGGCGAGTACCTTTCCGCCTTTCTGTAGCCGGCGTAGCCACCACGGGATGCGGCCGACGTCCTCGTACGGGCCGAGGATCATTCCGGCTCTGGCGAGCAGGGCGCGTTCGGCGAATGCGTCGATGACGGCAAGTTCCCCGCCCCGCTTCGCGGCGGCGTAGTCGAGGCTGTCGTCGCTGGCGGGGTCACCATCGACGAGCGGGGCTTGTTCGTCCGCGCTGGGCGGCCACGGCCAGCGGTGCACACCGCGGCTGGAGACGTAACCGTAGTGGGTGACACGGTCGGCCAGAAGTTGTGCGCTGTCTCTGACCACGCGCGGCGCCCAAGCCCACGTGTCGATGACAGCGTCCCACCCCTCACTTCCCAGCGCGGTGCGGACGGCTCGCGTGTCGGTACGGTCGGCGATCAGCGCTCGAGTGCCCGGTTCTGGGGGGCGGCTGAGGCCGCGGTTGAGGGTGGTCACGTCGTCGCCCGCGGCGAGTGCGGTCTCCACGACGGCACGGCCAACATGATGGGTACCGCCGAGTACAAGCAACTTCATGATTCTCCAGGTACAACTGTCAACGTTCAAACGGGCGGCGGCGGGCCATGGGCTCGTCCGTGGGCTGGCTGTGCCGAGCCGGCGCAAGATCCGCGAGACGGCCGGCCAGGGATGCGCGGTGTGAGTTTCCAGCCGGTGGATGCGGTGCCGGGCAAGGCCCTGCTCCGGGAATATGCGGCATCGATATGCCCTCCTCGTCGTGTACGTGTGGATCCCACTCGCCGACCAGGCTTCCCGGCACACCGACGGCTCCTCCCACCAAGGAAGGCCGACTTCCAAACAATATACCGAGTGTTCGGAAATTTCTGAAGACTAGCATCGTAGGCTATCGTGTGACACGCGGAGGTGGCGGGTGAACAACAGACGAGAGCAGTGGCAGGCTGCCGAACAGCTAGCCCTGGCGCTCACCGACGGCGGCTTGCAACGCATGTCCGCACGAACACTGGCGATGTTCCTGTTCACCGACCAGGAAACAGTCACGATGGGTGATATCGCCGACCAACTCGGCGTCAGTCCCGGCTCCGTCTCCGGTGCGGTGAAGGCGCTGCTGTCCGTCGGCCTGATCCAACGCCTACCCGCTCCCGGCAGCCGCCGCGAACACTACCGGCTGCGGGACGACGCCTGGAGCACACTCTTCTCGACCCAGAACACCGTCACACTGACCATGCTGCGAGCCGCAGAGGCCGGGATACGGGCCACCGCCTCGGACGACCCCGCCCACCAGCGACTCATCCAGATGCGCGACTTCCACGAATTCATGCTCAGGGAGATTCCCTCCCTGCTGCGCCGCTGGCAGCAAGAACAGGTCAGCCAACGTACCGGAGGAACTGCCCGGACGTGATCGGGCTGAGCCGTGACGAACGTAGGCGAAGCCCGAGTGCTAGGGTGCCGTTCCCATACGAGGATCTACGAGCACGTGTGGAGGGACGGACGGTGTCGACGGACCTTTACGGGATTCGGGTCATCGAGTTGGCGCCCGACCAGCGGCGGGTACGGCTGCGCGTCATCGTGACCTACTACGACAACGAGGACTACAACGACGCGCTGCTGGAGGGCGACGACCCGAGCTTCTTCCTGCGTGTGCTGTGGGACCAAGCCGACACCGGCTTTGGGGGCGGTGGGCCGCTCGGCGAAGTCGTCAGTGCCCGCAAGATCTGCGACGAGGACTGGGTCGACAGCAACACCTGGCTGTTCATCGAGCGATACGAGGCGTTGGCGTCTAGGAACGTGCCGTTCACCAAGGAGGACAGGACCAATCTGCCGACCATATACTCCACGGACGGAGACTGGTTCACCGACGAGGAACGGCTGGTCTCGACCGACTACGATGTGTGGGTCACCGATCCGCGCTGGTTGGCACACCTGAGTCCCGGCCAGCGATGGACGACGACGGCGTACCCGACCGAGGCGGATCGACTGCGTGCAGTGGACGCGCCGTACCTGCCGGACCCGCGCCCACCGGCCGCCGAGTTCACGGTGTTCGCGGTGGACTACGACGGCGGGGACAGCGATGAGACCCGAACCGCGAGTGGTTTGGCCATGTCGCCCGACGGCCGGTGGCTGGCCGTTGCCAGTGGTGCGGGCGAGCTGGTGGTGTATGAGGTTCCAGGGAGGAAATGGGTCGAGCGGCTTCGCCAGCACTCCGGCGTCCGGGCGCCGTCGGTCGACTGGCTGCCCGACCGCCCAGTTGTCGTACTCCAGTCGTCGGGTCCGGGTGCCCCGTCATGGGCGTACGACGTCGAGGCTCGTGCGGTGGTGGCGGCGGACGCGGACAGGTGGCTGGCCCGTTCGGCCGACGGCCGGTACCGGTTGATCACCATGGCGGACGGACGGTTTGCGATACGTGACGGCGATGGCGTGCAACGGCCGTTGGCCGTGGACCGCGTCGCCGCGGCGACGTTCACATTGGATGGATCCCGGGTGTACGTCGCGACAGACGACACCGTCCTGACGGTGGATCCCTCGACTTGCACCATCGCCGAGGCCGTGTACGCGGGGTATCGGCGGCTTCGCTCCATCGCCGTTGACCGATCCGGCAGTTACCTCGCGGCGTGCGACTCGAATTGGCTGACCCTGCTCCGACTGGCGGACGGCGAGACGCTCATGCGGCTGCGCTTCGGCTGGGGCCCGGTGGCCGTCGACTGGTCGTCCGACGGACGCTGGTTGATGGCCACGGAGATCTCTAATCGTGGCGGGAAGACTAGGTGCTTTCAGGTCGGACGTCCAGCGACCCTGCCGGACCTAGAGGCGGCCCACCAGGCACGGCACGGACGCCGACGTTGAAGCGAACGTGCTGGTGGCTTGGTGTCCAAAGTGGTCGTGACCGGGTATGGGGGCCTTGCCCCCTGATCTTGGACACCTGAGACTCGGATCTTGATGGTCCGGGTGGACAGGAGTCCTGGTACTGATGGTGATGAAGCACTACCCGCAGCAGTTCAAGGCCGACGCGGTGGCGTTGTATCGGTCGCGGCCGGAGGCGACGATCGCGCAGGTCGCTGCCGATCTAGGGATCAACCGGGAGACGCTGCGTAGCTGGATCCGTATCGACGATCAGCAGCGCGGAGCGAGTCCGATGGTACGTGTGGGCGCGGCGGCGTCGTCTGACGCCGGGTCGGTGGAGGCGGAGAACGCCGTGTTGCGCCGGCGGGTGCGGGAGCTGGAGGAGGAACGTGACATCCTGCGTAAGGCGGCCCGGTATTTCGCCGGGGAGACGCGCTGGTGAACCGCTTCCAGTTCGTCGATGACCACCAGACGCGCTACGGCGTGAAGCGGTTGTGCCGGATCGTGGGCGTGGCCCGGTCCAGCTTCTACTACTGGAAGGCCAGCGCGGGCGCGCGGGCCGTCCGGGAGCGGGCCGACGCCGAGTTGGCCGACCGGATCCGGGCCGTACACGCCGCCCACGACGGCACCTATGGCGTTCCTCGGATCACCGCCGAGCTACGCGAGCAGGGCGAGGCGGTCAACCACAAGCGCACCGCCCGGGTCATGCGCCGTATCGGCCTGCAAGGGCTGCGGCTGCGTCGCCGACACCGCACCACGATCCCGGACCCGGCCGCGGCCAAGGCCCCGGACCTCATCGGCCGGGACTTCACCGCCGGGGCCCCGAACCAGCGCTACGTCGGCGACATCACCTACCTGCCCGTGGGTGAGCGCGGGTTCCTCTACCTCGCGACCGTGCTGGACCTGCACTCGAGGCGGCTGGTCGGGTACGCCATCGCCGACCACATGCGCGCCGACCTCGTCGTCGACGCCCTGACCGCCGCGCGGCGAACCAGGGGCAGCCTGGACGGCGCGGTCTTCCACTCCGACCACGGCGGGCAGTACACGTCGAAGAGCTTCGCTGCCGCCTGCGCGGCGGGCGGGGTACGCCAGTCGATGAGCGCGGTGGGCAGTTCGGCCGACAACGCCGCGGCCGAGTCGTTCAACGCCACCCTCAAGCGCGAGACCCTGCAAGGCCGCCGCGCGTTCACCGACGAACGCGACGCCCGGCTGACCACCTTCCGATGGCTGCACCGCTACAACACCACCCGCCGCCACTCCCGCCTCGGCAACAGGTCACCGATCACCTACGAGCGCACCACAGAAACATCAACTACGCTGGCGGAAGCCGCATGATCCCCGTGTCCAAGATCCGGGGGTAAGCCCCGGCTGAACCTGAACGCCGATCTGGCCAAGCTGGGTTCCGCGCCCCGTATTGCGCCGGACGACTCCGCTGCCCGGCAGCTGACCCGGTACGGCACACCGACTGGACACGGCCATCTACCGGTCGTCACGGTGCACCCGATCGGTGACGGCGTCGCCCCCGGACACGAACGGGTCTACGGCGACCGCGTCGACTCCTCCCGGATCCGCCAACTCTTCGTGAACCGCGGCGGGCACTGCCAGCACACCGCGGCCGAGGAACTGACGGCGTTGCGCGTGCTGCGGGACCGCGTCGAAACCGGCCGGTGGTCGTCGACGTCGCCGGAGGTCCTGAACGCCGAGGCAAACCGGATCGGGCCGGAATTCCACGGCATTTACGACTGGCTGCACAACGAGCAGGGCAGCACCGCACCCGCCTTCGCGCGGTACCGGCCCGCCCCGTTGCCGCGAGCAGCCTGATCATCCGACGAGCCGGGCGGCAGGGAGACCTGCCGCCCGGCTTCATTGCCCGTGGTAGCGCAGGCCGGTACGGCGCAGGACGACCCATCGCTCGCCAGGCCGGTCCGCGACGACCGAGCACCAGCGTGGCGCCACCGCAGCGATCAGCTCGCCACCCCGTTCGATGAGTGAACTCACCGTGGGTTCACCCACCACGATGAGCGCGGACCAGTCGACGTGCGACAGAAGGTTGTCCTCGATCACCCCGAACTGTTCGTCGAGAACCGTGACGACGTCGTGCCCGGTGTCCGGCCCGAAACGGACCTCGCCGACGTTCGGCACCTCGTCCTCGACGACCGGGGCCTCGTCGTCGTCGAATTCGAAGCGTCTTCCTCGTCGTCGCGCTGTTCCGACCAGACGTGCGCCTCGAGCCGGGAGATGCGTTCGCTCAAGGTCGACCGACTGCTCAGCGGTCAGGAGCAGGGTTACCGTGCGTCCGTGGGCCAGGGTGAAGGTCAGCGCGGCCTTTCGGTAGCAGCCCGGGGCGGATGCGGTCGCGGTGCGGCCAGTGTGCCGTCGTGTAGATTTCCGCCGTGGGTTTTGACTGCACGCTGCACGTCGTCGATGAGACGTCGCTAGCGCGGTTCTCAGCTTGGTTCCTGTGTGGAGGACACGTGGATGGTGCGTTCGGCGCAAGGCTGGACGCATCTCTGCTGGTCGATAAGACCGTAAGCCTGATCGCCGAGGACGCAACGCGTGGCGCGCGTGCGGTTGGCGAGCTCGCGCTGATGTACGTGTCTACCGAGACTCCGCACGTGTACAGCCGAGGCTTCGCGCTGTCGCTGTGGAATGACGAGGTCACGGGCGCGCCGCTGCCGACCGGGCTGCTCGACAGCGTCGAGAGTGCGATCCCGGATGTCGTACGCGAATACCCCGCGATCGCGGGCCGCGTCCCGTGGATGTTCGACGGCAACTACTGCATCGGTCCGTTCGTGGCCGCGCGTAACGTGCCGCCGCTGCTCACCCACGTCGAGCGCGTCATCGAGGCGATGGTGCCCGGCGAGCGCGGGCCGTACCTGCCGCTGCTCAAGGTGCTGCGCGTCGCGGCCGCCCGGGGACACGCGTACTGGGAGGGCACCGACATCCCAGTATCGCAGGCGAACGAGGACTGGCTGGCGAGCAACGCGACGGAGGGGGTGCGCGTCGAGCCGAATCCCGTCGAGGGCATCCTCGTGCGACCAATCGCGATCCGCCACACGACCTGGCTCCTGCATGATGATTGGAAGCTGCACGAGGTCGACGTCGCGACGTTTCCCCCGAGGGTGACCACCCACGATGCCATTCAAGTCGTGCTCGCGGCGTTCACGCCGTGGAACACGCTACTGGTCCGGATCGCGACCGATCCCAATCAACGCCCCTACCGATTCTCATACGCGGAACTACCTGTCGACCCCGCACAGGCGGGGCTGGAATTACAGGCCGCAGCGGTGACGGGGCGCCTGGCTGCGCCGCTCGAGCTCGACGTGCCGTTCGAGATCGGCGAGGCGTACGGCACGGCGGGAGGTGTCCTGCTCCTGCCTGAGCGCTACGGCAACGTCACGACGCAAGGGCCCCACGTGCTGCGCGTCGGAGGCCTCGTGGAACGCGTCGAGGCGCCCGCTCCGACCTGTAAGCCTGGTGACCTCGAGTGCGGCGCCGCACCGTTCGGGGACGGCTCGCTGCTGGTGATTTGGGACTGTCGGCCGTACCGCTGGGACGGCGGTCGTGCGCTGGTGCCGCTCGGCGATGAGGAGTTCGGCGTCCCCGACGACCTTCTCGCGACGGTCACGCTTCCCGACGGCTCGATCGTCGGAGGGTTCGGTCGCAAGCTCCTGCGGATCGATCGCGAGGGCCGGCGTTCCACGGTGCTGCCGCTCACCAACGTCATGGCCGTTGGGAACGGTCCTGGGGACGTGCTGGTGATCATGGAGGGCGATAACCCCGAGGCCGACGCGTTCAAGCTATGGTGGCCGGGATCGCGCGAGGTCACCCATGTTCAGCCTGAGGTGCTCGGCCTCGAGTCCCAGCCGACACTCTCATATTACGATCCGGTCCGCGAGCAACTGGTCGCCATGCGTCCCGGTGCATGGCACGCGGTCGCGTGGGCCACGCTCGCTGCGCTGCCCCGCGTCGATCTGACGACGTTCGAAAGGGAGCACACGCGGCTCGAGGCCCGAATGAAGTGGCGCTGAACCTTTCGAAACGCGGCCAGCGGAACCGTCCTCGGCCACACGCTTGTGTAGCTGTCCCGGTCCCAGCACCACGACGAGCAGGGCGTCAACCTGTACGGTGCCAATACCTGTCGCACCTGCTGTGAGCTGGGACTTCGTGAGGTTGGGGCACCTTCGTGGTCATGGTGTTCCGATTGATCTATCTGGTCGCGATCCGCGTGTTCGACGCTCTGCTCCTCGCCGCTCGCAGCGACCGCGCGGTGCTCGCGGAACTGCTGGCCCTGCGCCACGAGGTCGCGGTGCTGCGCCGTCAGGTCCACGGCCGACCACGCCTGTCCTGGCCGGATCGGGCGTTCCTGTCCGCGCTGGCCCGGCGGCTGCCCCGCGCGGTCCGCGCCCACCGGATCGTGACCCCGGCGACCTTGCTGGCCTGGCACCGCCGGCTGGTCCAATGCCACTGGACCTACCCCCACCGTGGCGGCCGACCACCCGTCAGCGACGAGATCCGCGAGCTCATCCGCCGGATGGCCCGAGACAACCCCCGCTGGGGCCACAAGAGAATCCAAGGCGAACACTGCTCGGGCTCGGCCACCGTGTCGGCCTCGGCACCATCCGCCGAATCCTGGCTTAAGGTCGCCTCGGCCCTGTCAAGCCCCGGGTTTGATGGAGAGTTGGTTAGCTGGTTTTCAGGGGTGCGGTGACGGGGTGGGTCATCACGTGTAGTGCCTCGTGTTCGGCGGGTGGGACGTGGCCGAGCTCGCCGTGCAGGCGCCGGTTGTTGTACCAGTCGATGTATTCGACGGTGGCTATCTCCAGGTCGTCGAGCCCACGCCACGGGCCCTTGTTGCGGACGAGTTCGGCCTTGTACAGGGAGTTGAACGCCTCGGCCATCGCGTTGTCGTACGAGTCACCCTTGGAGCCGACCGAGGCGACGGCACCGGCCTCGGCGAGCCGCTGGCTGTAGCGGATCGCTCGATATTGGACTCCCCGGTCCGAGTGATGGATCAATCCGCCCAGGTCAGCGCCTTGATTTTCGCGGCGCCAGATCGCCATCTTCAGCGCGTCGAGGGCCAGATCGGTGTAGAGCGACGTGGACACCTGCCAGCCGACGATCATGCGGGAGTGCACGTCGAGGACGAACGCGGCGTACACCCAGCCCACGGCGGTGCGCACGTAGGTGAGGTCAGCGACCCACAGCTGGTTCGGATGCTCCGCGGTGAAGTCACGTTTGATCAGGTCACCGGGGCGTCCCGTCTCGGCTGCGGGCCGGGTCGTGCGCGGCGACCTGTCGCGCAGCAGCCCGCGTAGCCCGGACTCGCGCATCAGCCGTTCGACCGTGCACCGGGCCACCCGCACCCCTTGGCGGTGCAGCTCATGCCAGATCTTGCGGGCCCCGTAGACACCGTAGTTCTCGGCGTGGATCTGCTCGATCATCGCGGTCAGTTCCTCATCGCGCCGACAGCGGGCGCTGGCGGGACGGGTCTTGGCGGCGTAGTAGGTCGACGGTGCGATCTGTGCCGGCGTGTCTTCGAGCGCCCGCAGGACCGGCTGGACACCGTGTTCGACCCGCTGGGAGTCGACGAACTCGACCTTCATCGCGACGGACGGTCCAACTCCGCCGCGAAGAAAGACGCCGCGGACTTCAGGATCTGGTTCGCCCGCCGCAGCTCACGATTCTCCCGTTCCAACGCGGCGAGGCGTTCGGCATCGCTGCTGGTGGTGCCCGGCCGGTCTCCGGCGTCGGTCTCGGCCTTCTTCACCCACGTACGCAACGCCTCAGGATGAACCCCGAGCTGACCGGCGATCCGACGGATCGCCCCGGTCGCGGAAGCCGGGTCCCGGCGGGCCTCGACCGCCAACCGGGTCGCACGCTCACGCAGCTCATCGTTGTACTTCTTCGGTGCGGGCATCGCTGGTGTTCCTCCCAGGTTTCGATGTCTCCATCAAACCCGGTGCGGAACAGGGTCCGCGAGCGCCGCTACCGTGGCCAGCCGAGCATGGCCGTGTCGGCGATCTCCTGGAGTTCGTCGGGGCCGAGGCCACCGGCGGCCTGGACGGCGATGCCGAAGCCCACCGTCATGACGTACCGGGCGAGTCGCGCCGGATCGGCGTCGGGCGGGAGGTCACCCTCGTCGAGGGCGCGCCGGAAGCGCTCCTCGAGACGTACGCCGGCGTCGTTGCGCCACTCGACGAGCACCTGGCGGGCGGGTCGACCGTCGTCGCCGGACGCCAGCGCACCCTGGACGGTCAGGCATCCGGAGGGTGCGTCGGGACGGGTCGTGGTCTGCACCGCGCCACGGAGGAGCGCCTCGGCCACCGCTCGCGCGGTCGGTTCCGTCAGGGCGTACGTCGCGTAGGAGGCCGGTCCCTGGCCGTACCGATGGAGGGCCTTGCGGAAGAGCTGTTCCTTGTTGCCGAAGGCCGCGTACATGCTCGTCTTGGTGATTCCCATCGCACCGGTCAGGTCGGTGAGGCTCGCGCCTTCGTAGCCGCGCGCCCAGAACACCTGCATGGCGCGCTCCAGCGCCTCGTCGATGTCGAACCCCCGGGGCGGCCGACGGCGGCCCTGCGGAACTCACCCATACAGTCAGCGTACTTCTCGGTACAGAACTGTCCGCGGCTACGGCTCGTCGTCGGCGTGCCCGGTTCCGGGGCGTCGGTTGGTCGCGGCGGGGTAGACGCGGGTCTCGGTGGCCTTGACGGCGACCCAGACCGGTTGGCCGGGTGCGAGGCGCAGTTGGGCGGCGGCCAGCGGGGTGATGTCGGCGGCCACCCCGATCGCTCCGCCGAGCTGTACCCGCAGGTTGTCGCCGTGCCGTTCGACGCCGGTGACGGTGGCCTGCCAGGTGTTGCGTGGGCTGCCGTCCGGGCGGTTCGAGTGCAGGGCGACGGCCGACGGTGGGAAGGCGACGAAGACGTCACCGTCGCCGCGTTCGCCGGTGGTGAGGGTGAACCCGGCACCGACGACGATGCTGTGCCCGTCGGCGTGGCCCCGGTAGAGGTTGAGCCCGACGAGCCGGGCGACGTAGTCGGTGCGGGGCTGGGCGGTGATGGTGGCGGCGTCCCCCTCCTGCACCACCTCGCCGTGTTCGACGATGACGAGCCGGTCGGCGAGGACGAGGGC
Organism: Micromonospora sp. WMMD1102; assembly: GCF_029626265.1. Lineage (NCBI taxonomy): Bacteria > Bacillati > Actinomycetota > Actinomycetes > Micromonosporales > Micromonosporaceae > Micromonospora > Micromonospora sp. WMMD1102. Next base: position 7,784,245 of record NZ_JARUBN010000001.1, read on the forward strand.
GTCGAGCGGGTCGTGGGTGACCAGCAGGGTCGCTCCGGTGTGCGCGGCGAGGTGTCGCTGGAGCTGGGCGCGGGTGTCGAGCCGGGTGCGGGCGTCGAGCGCGGCGAGGGGTTCGTCGAGGAGCAGCAGCGCCGGGTCGACGGCGAGGGCGCGGGCCAGGGCGACCCGTTGGGCCTGCCCGCCGGAGAGCTGTCGGGGCTTGCTCCGGGCGTGTTCGGCCAGCCCCATCCGCGCCAGCCATTCGGCGCCGCGCTGCCGCGCCTGCTGCCGGGGCAGGCCGTGCCGGCGGGGCCCGAACGCGATGTTGTCCAGGGCGGTCAGATGCGGGAAGAGGAGGTAGTCCTGGAAGACCACGCCGATCGGACGCCGTTCGGTAGGCGTCCAGATCCGCCGGTCCGGGCGGTCGAGAACCCGGCCGGCCACGGTGAGGTGTCCCCCGGAGAGCGGCAGCAGGCCGGCGAGGGCACGCAGCGCGGTGGTCTTGCCCGCCCCGTTGGGGCCGAGAAGCGCGACGACCTCACCGGCGTCGACGGTCAGCGGCAGGTCGAGCCGGAACGTGCCGCGGTGCACGATCAGGTGGGCGTCGAGCACCGGGCCCGCTGCCGCCGGCCCGGACGCGCCACCGCCGCCGGACGCGCCACCGCCGCCGTGCGCGCCGCCGTACACGGTCAGGTCGGCGGTCACGGCGCGGTGATCCAGCGGTCGCGGAGGCTGGCGAGGATGGCGACGGAGACGGTGAGCAGGACCAGGCTGAGCACGATCGCGGCTTCCAGATCGGTCTCCAGGGCCAGGTAGACAGCCAGTGGCATGGTCTGGGTGCGGCCGGGGAAGTTGCCGGCGAAGGTGATGGTGGCGCCGAACTCGCCGAGGGCCCGCGCCCAGCACAGTACGGCTCCGGCGGCGATGCCGGGGGCGACCAGCGGCAGGGTGACGTGGGTGAAGGTGGTCCACCGACTGGCGCCGAGGGTGGCGGCGGCCTCCTCGTAGCGGGTGTCCGCGCCGCGTAGTGCGCCCTCGACGGCGATGATCAGGAACGGCATCGCGACGAACGCCTCGGCGAGTACGACGCCGGCGGTGGTGAACGGCAGGGTGATCCCGAAGGTGGCGTCGAGCCAGCCGCCGAGCAGTCCCCGGCGGCCGAAGACGAGCAGCAGGGCGACGCCGCCGACCACCGGCGGCAGGACGAGCGGGACGGTGACCAGGGCGCGTACGACCCGGCGGCCGGGGAACTCGACCCGGGCGAGCAGCCAGGCCAGCGGTACGCCGAAGAGCAGGCAGAGCAGGGTGGCCAGGGTGGCGGTCTGTAGCGACAGCCGCAGCGCGGTGACCACGCCCGGATCGGCGAGCCGCTGCGGCAGCGTGGTCCACGGGGTGCGGACCAGCAGCCCGACCAGTGGCAGCACCAGAAAGAGCAATCCCAGTGAGGCCGGCAGGAGCAACGCGACCGGCACTCGCCCGGTGCGTCTGGGGCGTGACGGTGGCGCTGCCTGGCCGGGCCGCGCCACCGCGTCGTCGAGCAGCGACATCGGCTACGGGGCCTGGAACCCGGCAGCGGTGAGGACGGTCCTGCCGGCGTCGGAGAGTACGTGGCTGACGAACGCCTGGGCGGCGGTCCTGTTGGGAGCGTTCCTGACCACGACGATCGGGTAGTCGTTCACCGCTGCGGCCGACTCGGGGAACTCGATCCCGTCGACGTCGGCGGTAGTGGCCTTCGCGTCGGTGCGGTAGACCAGCGCGGCGTCGACCTCGCCCAGTTTCACCTTCGACAGGGCGGCCTTGACGTCCTGCTCCAGGGTGACCGGGGTGAGTTTCACGCCCGCGGTGTCGAGGGCCTTCTTCGCGGCCGCCCCGCAGGGCACCTGCTCGGCGCAGAGCGCCACCTTGGCGTCGGGTCCGGTCAGTTCGGTCAGCCCGGTCACCCCGTCCGGGTTGCCCTTCGGCACCACGATGACGAGCTGGTTGCGTACGAAAGTCGTCGGTGTGCCGTCGCCGTTGCCGGCATCGGTGACGACCTTCATGTTCGCCGGGGCGGCGGAGGCGAACACGTCGGCCGGCGCGCCCTCGTTGATCTGGGTGGCCAGCGCGGAACTGCCGGCGAAGCTGAACGTCACCCGTACCCCGGGGTTCGCCGCCTCGAAGTCCTTGCCGATCCGGGTGAACGACTCGGTGAGCGACGCGGCGGCGAAGACCGTGACGTTGCCGGTCAGCGCGGCGCCGCCGGACGGTCGCGGGCCGGCGGAACCGTCCCCGCCGCCGCAGCCGGCCAGTGCGACCAACGCCGAAGCGGTGAGGCCGGCCAGGGCGGTGCGGAACCGTCGTCCTCTCACGAGCCGGTCCTTCCGCTGCTGACCGCGGGTGTCCCGCTACCTGCCGTGGATGTTCCCCTGCTGACCGCAGGTGTCGTGGGCCGTTCCACGACGACCGTGGTCGACTTGATCACTGCCACCGCCACCGAACCGACCTCGAGACCGAGATCGTCGGCCGCCTCGCGACTCAGCAGCGAGACCAGCCGGAACGGGCCGGCCTGGATGTCCACCTGCGCCATCACCGCGTCCTTGACCACGGCGGTGACGATGCCGCGCAGCCGGTTACGCGCCGACGACCCGTCGGTACGGCCGTCGGGACCAGTGGCCTGCGCGCGCACGAACCCGGCGAGGTCCACCCCGTCGATCATCCGGTGGCCGTGCTCGTCCCGACTCGCCGGCAGCCGTCCGGCGTCGATCCACCGCCGCACCGTGTCCACGCTGACGCCGAGCAACTCGGCCGCCTCACCCATCCGGAACACCGTCACGCCGTCAACCTAGCCGACCGCAACTGCCCCGGTCCATCGGCCAAATCTGCCGTATCCGCGATAGCCGTTCCCTTGTGGGGGTCGCAGTTGCACGGTGACGGATCGGTTGCGGTTCGAGGTTGGGCGGGGCCATGCCTCCGATGGCTCGCCCGCGATGACGACGCGGCCTCGAAATCCACCCGACTTCATTTATAGTTGTCGATGTGTTCGCCCAGGCGTCCGGTCCCATCCGCACCCGAGTCAGGACAGAGCCATGAAACGCATCCCACCGAGAGCCGTCGTCGCCGTCGGGCTCGCGATCGCACTGGTCGCCGGCCCGATGAAGGCACCGGCCATCGCTGCGGCGACCGTCCCGATCACGCTGACCGGCGCCAGCGCCACCAGCCCCAGCGCCGACGTCGTGATCGCCGGTCGGGCCGTGACGATCACCGCACCGGGCACCTACGAGGTCACCGGCACCCTCAACGACGGTTACCTGAACGTCGACACCTCCGCCTCGGGCACCGTCGAGCTGATCCTCAACGGCGCCACCATCACCAACTCCAGCAACGCACCGTTGCAGGTCGCCGACGCCGACCAGGTCGTGATCACGCTCGCCGCCGGCACCACCAGCCGGCTCACCGACGCGACCACGTACGTCTATCCGGACCCGAACACCGACGAGCCGAACGCCGCCCTGTTCAGCAGTGCCGACCTGCGGATCACCGGCACCGGGGCGCTGAACGTCCGGGGCAACGCGTACGACGGGATCACCAGCAAGGACGGACTGGTCATCGAGTCGGGCACGATCACCGTGAACGCGGTCGACGACGGCATCCGGGGCAAGGACTTCCTCGACATCACCGGGGGAACCCTCGACGTCACCGCCGGCGGCGACGGCATCAAGTCCGACGACACCGAGGCGGACCGGGGCCGGCTCGCCATCTCGAACGGCACCGTGCGGGTCAGCGCGGGTGACGACGCCATCAAGGGCGAGAACACCGTCGCCATCTCCGGTGGCAACGTCACCGTCACCAACGCCTTCGAGGCCGTCGAGAGCCGGCAGATCACCATCAGCGGTGGCAACGTCAACGTCACCGCCCGGGACGACGCGCTCAACGCCACCGAGGAAGGGTACGGCGACTTCGACGTGGCGCCGAACGCCTTCGTCCGGATCACCGGCGGGACGACCCTGGTCAACTCCACGATCGACGGCATCGACTCCAACGGCTCGGTGACCATCACCGCCGGCACGGTCGTGGTCAGCGGGCCGAGCACCGGCAGCCCCGGCGAGGGCGCGATCGACTCGAACGGCCCGGTCTACTTCAACGGCGGTACCGTGCTCGGGGCCGGATCGACCTCGATGGCGGTGCTGAGCGTGCCGCCGACCTCGGGCCAGGGCTGGGCCGCCCCGCAGCTGTCCAGCAGCCAGCCGGCCGGCGCCCTGCTCCACCTGGTCTCCGGCGGCCAGGTGATCGTCTCCTACCGTGCCCCCAAGAGTTTCCGGGAGGTGGTCTTCTCCTCCAACCAGATCCAGAACGGGCAGACCTACGACGTCTACCTGGGCGGCAGCCTCTCCGGCACCACCGTCGGCGGCATGGCCACCACCGGCGGCAGCATCGCGGGAGCCAGCCGGCTGATGACCGTCACCGCCGGGCAGTACCGTGGCGGCCTGGTCGGCTGGCCGCCCGGCGGCCCCGGTTGGCCGCCGCCGACCACCCCGCCGCCGACCAACCCGCCGACCACCCCGCCCACGCCGCCGAACCCGACCACCCCGCCGCCGGGCACCGGCGGTTGCACGGCCAGCTACGCCGTCACGAGCCAGTGGCAGGGCGGCTTCCAGGGCGACGTACGGGTGACCGCCGGCTCGTCCGCGATCCGGGGTTGGCGGGTCACCTGGACCTTCGGCAACGGCCAGACGATCAGCCAGTCCTGGAACGCGACCATCAGCGCCAGCGGCTCGGTGGTAACGGCGACGAACGTCGCCTTCAACGGCGCACTCGGCGCCGGGGCCAGCACAACCTTCGGATTCATCGGCACCTGGAACGGCAGCAACACCGCCCCGGCGGTGACCTGCACCGCGACCTGACCGGGTAGCGGCGGCGTTCGCCAGCGTCGGCGGTCCCGACGGCGCCAATCCTCCATCGGCGACCGCCGCTCGACCGGCGGAGCCCGGCACGACCCGGTGCCGGGCTCCGTGTTCCGGTGCGGATGCCCGCCGCGACGTCAGGCCAGCACTTCCACGGCGTCGCCGACGCTCACCGTACGACCGTCGCGGGTCGCCCCGCCCGGGTCGGCCCGCACGGTCAGCTGGAGACCGAAGAGGAGCTTCTGGTCGACGTTCCGCCGCGCGGCGAGCGTCCGTAGCGGCTCCCGGCCCCGCTCCCCGGTCTCCTGGTCGATCGTCGCGACCACGCAGCGGGGACACTCGGCGGCGCCGTGGAACTCGGCCCCGCCGATCCTGATCCGCCGGCCGACCCACTCGGCCTCCGCCCACGGCGCGGCACCACTGATCACCACATTGGGGCGGAACCGGGTCATCGGCAGCGGTCCCTCGGGGCTGTCCGACTCGAGCAGCCAGTCGTTGAACGCGTCCAGCGACGCGGTGTTGGCCAGCAGCAGCGGGGTTCCGTCGGCGAAACTCACCTCGGCGCCGGAGCCGGCCGGAACCTCCCAGGGCACGAGGTTGCCGGCGGGGTCACCGAGCCAGACCAGCCGAACGGCGCGTCCCAACAGCCGACCCAGCCACTCGTCGGCCTCGGGGCCGGCGGCGCGTACCTGTGCGGGGTACCGCCCCCGGTACACCAGGACCTGGCTCGCCTCGCCGTCGGTCGGTTCGGCCAGGTCGAGCGGGGCCAACCCCGGCGCCTCCAGGGTCAGCCCGCCGGGCCGGGACACGGCGCGCATCGTCACCAGTTCCCGGTGCTGGTGCTGGGACAGGCCGAGTCCGTGTTCGTCCACGATCAGCCAGCGCCGGTCGCCGTCCAGGCCCCACGGCTCGACCCGGGCCGAGTCGTGGTCCATCCGGCGACAACCCTTCACCGGGTACGTGTGAATCGAGACCACTCGCATCGGGTCAGGATGGCACGACGTGGCCTACAGCGGGGTAACCGCTTTCCGGCCAGCGCCCGGGTGCGGCGGTCGGCGCCGCGCGTACTCCTCCGCACCGTGCCCGGCCACGTACCGGCGACAGGTCACCGCGGGGACGGGAGCGGTGTCGCCTTCCCGCCGCAGGGCGGGGGGCGGGCTGGGTGTCGTTATCGAGACGGCCGACCGGTAGGTTGTTCCCTCGGTGTGCCGGGAAGTCTGGTCGGCGACATGATCGCCATGCCCATCGGACGGGAACCCCGGATGTCGCTGCTGTTGATCTTCGCCGTTGTGCTGCTGCTGGCGGTACTGCTGTCCGCGCTCGCGCACCGTACGGTGCTGTCCACGGCGGTCCTGTTCCTGGTCGCGGGCTTCCTCGTCGGGGACGGCGTCTTCGGTCTCGTCCACGTGACAGCCCGGTCGCCGGAGGTGGCGACGCTGGCGGAGCTGGCCCTCTTCGCGGTGCTGTTCACCGACGGGATGCGGGTCGGCTGGGCCGACCTGCGCGCGGCGTGGCGGCTTCCCGGGCGCGCTCTGGGCTGGGGGCTGCCGCTCACCCTGCTGGTCACCGCCGCCCTCGCCCACTACGTCGCCGGCCTGAACTGGGTCGAGTCCCTGCTGGTCGGTGCGATCCTCGCCCCGACCGACCCGGTCTTCGCCGCCGCGCTGGTCGGGAACGAGCGGGTCCCCGGCCGGCTCCGGCATCTGCTCAACGTCGAGTCCGGGGTCAACGACGGGCTGGCCCTGCCGTTCGTGGTGGTGCTGCTCGCCGTCGCCGCGCACGAGGACGACCTGCACCTGCCGATGCTCGGCACCGAGCTGCTGCTGGGCATCGTCATCGGGATCGCGGTGCCGTGGATCGCGATCCGGCTGGAACAGACCCGCTGGTTCGCCGTCTCCCCGCAGTACCTGCCGCTCAACGCCGTCGCGATCGGCCTGCTCGTCCTCGCCCTGGGCAAGGCCAGCCACGCCAACCTGTTCCTCGCCGCGTTCGCCGCCGGCATCACCGTCGCCACGGTCGGTCGCCAGCAGCGGGAGGCGTTCGAGCACTTCGGTGAACTGGTGGCCGAGATCCTCAAACTCGCCGCGCTGCTGGTGTTCGGCGCGCTGCTGTCGCCGGCGTTCTTCGCCGACGTCTCCTGGACCGGCTGGCTGTTCGCGATCCTGGCCCTGGTCGTGGCCCGCCCGGTGGCGCTGTGGATCTCGTTCCTCGGCGCGAGACTCGACCTCCGCGAGCAACTGGCCGCCATGTGGTTCGGACCGAAGGGTTTCGCCTCGGTCGTCTACGGCCTGCTCCTGCTGGCCTCCGGGATCGCCGGAGCCGAGCAGACGTTCGCGCTGGTCGCCCTCACCATCGTGCTGAGCATCCTCCTGCACTCCTCGACCGACGTGATCGTCGCGCGGGGCTTCGACCCGGATCTGCTGCCGGCCTGGCAGCAACGCCTGGAGACGCGGGGCCGCCGGCTGATCCGCAGGCGCTCCCAACCACCGAGCAGGAGCCGAACCCGCCGGGCGACTGACCGGCCGCCGGGGAACGACCGACCGCCGGGCGACTGACCGGCCTCGGTGGACTGGCCGGCCAGTCGGGCGGTCGACCGCCCGACCGGGAACGCCTCGTCGTTCGCCGGGCGGTGGACCGTCCGCCGGGCGCCGGACCGACGGCCGGAACCACGGTGTGGCCTCGGCCGCCGGCCGGCATGCCGCACGGAAGGGCGGCGGCGAAGGCGGCGGATCGGCACCCGCCGCCTTCGCGAAATCTCCACTCCGCTGCCCGAGGCGACGCTCGGGCCCGCCGGGACCTCGATCTGCCGGTCAGGCCGTGCTGGACAGGTCGCGTCTGCGGAAGGCAGCCACCGCGGCCTGGGTCACCGCGGCAGCGAGCGCGGTCAGCACGAGTACGGCGGCGACGCTGACCCCGTCGAGCGGGTACTCCCCGATGTGCTCGAACGGCGACAGGCGTACGGCACCGGCGGGGATGTCGAGGATCGGGGCGAAGAACCCGACGAGCAGGGCGTAGCCGAGGACTGTCCAGATCGCCGGCAGTGCCCGTGGTACGGCCGCGTACAGCGTCGCGGCGGCGGCGAGGACGAGCCAGACCGCCGGAGTGTGGGCCAGGTGGCCGAGCACGAGGCCGCCGACGAGTCCGGCGTCACCGGTGCTCACCGCCGCGCCGACCCCCATCCCGGCGCCCGCGACGAGCAGCAGCCACGGTACGCCGGCGGCGGTGACGGCGAGGTGGCTGCCGATCCAGGCGCGGCGGCCGACAGCCGTGGCGAGTACCGGCTCGGCGCGGCCGTCGGTCTCCTCGGCGCGCAACGCGTGCACGGCGAGTACGGCGAAGATCGTGACGGTGAAGGCCATGGTCAGCCCCATCAGGCCGAGGAAGCCCGCCAGCAGGTCCTCGGAGCCGCCCATCACCGCCACCAGGTCCTCGGGCGCGTTCGCGAAGCCGTCGAGCATCGGCTGGGTGAACGATCCGTAGGCGAGGCCGCTGACGAGCAGGGCGGCGCTCCAGCCGGTCAGGCTGGCCCGCTGCAACCGGAAGGCGAGCGCGAGCGGGCCGGCCAGCCAGCCGGCGGCGCGGGGCGAACCCGGGCGGGGCGGGATCAGGCCCGCACCGAAGTCGCGACGTGTCGACAGCGTGTACCCGACGGTGGCGGTGACCGCCGTGAACGCCAGCGAGATCGCCAGCGGCCACCAGCGGTCGTGGACGTACGGTGCGGTCTGCTGGGACCAGCCGAGCGGTGACAGCCAGGACAGCCAGGCCGGGCCGCTGCCCTGGACCGCCGCCATGTCGCCGAGGCCGCGCAGCAGGAAGGCGGCGCCGAGAACGGCACCGGCCAGGCCGGCGGACGCCCGGGGGTACTCCGACAGTTGGGCGGTGACCGTGGCGATGCCGGCGAAGGCCAGCGCCACAGTGCCGACGGAGAAGCCGAACAGCAGCGAGCCGCCGGCGTCGTACCCGTTGCCGGTCATCACCGCGCCGACCAGCAGCGCGACGAGCCCGCCCATCAGGGCGGTGAGCAGCAGTGCGGCGGTGAGTTGGGCGTGCCGGCCGACCACGTTGGCGCGGACCAGCTCGGCCCGGCCGGTGCGCTCCTCGGCCCGGGTGTGCCGCACGACGGTGAGCAGCCCCATCAGCCCGGCGCCGAGCAGCAGGTAGAGCCCGTACTGGCCGGCGAGGAACCGTTCGATGCTCAGCTCGTCGTACCCGAAACCGGGCCCGCCGAACAGCGCGCCCACCGGACTGTCGGAGAACGCGGTCAGCCCTTCCAGGTCCTCCGGGCTCTGGCTGACGCTCTTCAGAGCGGCCGAGTAGTAGACCATCATCAGGGTCAGTCCGAGGACCCATCCGGGGAACCGGATCCGGTCGCGTCGCAGCATGAACCGCAGCAGGGTGCCGGTCCCGGTGAACACCGTCCCGGGTGCGGCGGCGGGGTGGTCGACGGTCCTGGTGGTCATCACGCCACCTCCGGCTCGCGGTCGTGGCCGAGCCGGTCGTCGTAGTGGCGCAGCAGCAACTGCTCCAGGGTCGGCGGCCGGGCGGTCAACCCGTGCACACCCAACTCGCCCAACTGCCGTACCACGGTCGGAAGGTGCTCGGCGTCGACCTCGAAGTGGACGTGACCGTCCTCGACCCGCAACCGGTGTACGCCGGTCAGCCCGGCGAGCGCGTCGGCCGGCCGGTCGACGGTCGCCTCGACCGAGGTACGGGTCAGGTGTCGCAGCTCGGCCAGCGAGCCGGTTTCGACGATCCGGCCCTGTCGGATGATCGAGATCTGGTCGGCGAGGACCTCGACCTGGGCGAGGATGTGGCTGGACAGCAGGACGGTGCGGCCGCTGGCCTTGGCCTCGCGGATGCACTCCTGGAACACGGCTTCCATCAGCGGGTCCAGTCCGGCGGTCGGCTCGTCGAGCAGGAGCAGCTCGACGTCGCCGGCCAGCGCCGCGATCAGCGCGACCTTCTGCCGGTTGCCCTTGGAGTAGGTCCGGCCCTTCCGGCTCGGGTCCAGGTCGAACCGTTGGCACAGTTCGTCGCGGCGGACCGGGTCGGTGCCGCCGCGCAGCCGGGCGAACAGGTCGATCGCCTCGCCGCCGGTGAGGTTGGGCCACAGCTCGACGTCGCCGGGTACGTAGGCCAGCCGGCGGTGCAGCGGTACCGCGTCCTTCCACGGGTCGTGACCGAGCATGCGGGCCTGTCCGGCGTCCGCGCGCAGCAGTCCGAGCAGGATCCGGATGGTGGTGGACTTTCCGGCGCCGTTCGGGCCGAGGAAGCCGTGCACCTGGCCGGTCTCGACCGACAGGTCGAGCCCGTCCAGCGCCTTCACCCGGCCGAAGGACTTTTCGAGATGGTGGATGTCGATGGCAACAGTCATGGCGGTACGTCCCGTTCCAGGCAGGCCAGGGAAGTCGGAGCGGCCCTGGGCAACGTGTCGTCGGAAGGTGCGAGAGAGAGCACCCCTGGCGGGGTGTGTGTGGTGACTAGCGGGCGGCGTCGGCCGCGGCTCTCTCCGGCGGATCCGGGACGTACATCAGGTAGTCGTCGAGCATCGACCGGTCGACGAGCAGTCCCTGGGCGAAGAGCTCCAGGGCGGGCAGCGTGATCTCCTGCACGTAGTGCCGGAACAGCGTGCGGAACGACTCGGGCCCGGCCGTCGCGCCGTGGGTGGTGAACCACAGCAACGCGCCACCCGTCGCCTGGTAGGCCAGGTATCGGGCCCGGGCGGCCCGGTCACGGCTGGGTCGGACCACCCCGGCCGCCTCTCCGGCGGCCAGGTACTCCCCGGCGTCGGCGATCATCTGCTCGAGCAGGGTGGCCGCCAGCTCGCCGCCGGCCTGGAGACTGCGCAGCAGATAGCGCACCACCGGCGCGAACCGTTCGACCTCGGCCAGCTGGGCCAGGAACATCGACGCGGTGCCGTCGGTAAGCGTCTTCGTCTTCTGCTCCCGCACGACTGCCAGCACCTGCTCGTCACAGGCGCGACGCAGGCCGTCCTTCGAACCGAAGTGGTGCACGACCAGGCCGGCGGTGACGCCCGCGTCCGCGGCGATGGCCCGCAGTCCGACCTGGAAGCCGTCCTGGCCGAACCGCTCGACGGCGGCGTCGCGGATCCGGTCCGCGGTGGCGAGGTCGCCGTCCCGCGCACCGGAAACCATGTCGGCCGATGCCACAGCACTACGTTAAACACTCGTTCAATCGACCGCAAGCCCGGACGCCCGTGAACCCGGAGCAGCACGACTTGACGAACGTCATGTTATCGCTCACAGTCGATGTTCAAGGACGGCGATGTGTCGGCTCACCGGGCGAGCCTGCGTCGTCGGGCCTTCGCTCAGGCGTTATGGCGAGGGCAATCGGGACACCTTGTTAACGCTCACACTAGCGACGCAGGTTCTCGCCATGCGTCGCGGTCGATCCGTCACCGCCGCGTCCTCGGCAGGTGGCGGTCCGGCCGTTCGGCTTCTGGTCTTGAGGAGGATCATGTCTGCCTTCGGTGGGTCTCCATCGACCGCGCCGCCACTGCGGCGACGCGGGTACTTGAAACGGGTCGTCGCCGTCGGCGCGGCGACGGTGCTGCTCGGCGGTGCCGTCGCGGTGGTGGCGTCGACCCCCGCCGCGGCCGCGACCGTCGACACGAACGCGTGGTACGTCCTGGTCAACCGGAACAGTGGCAAGGCGTTGGACGTCTACAACCTGGCCACCAACGACGGTGCGCGGATCACCCAGTGGGCCAGGAACAACGGCAACCAGCAGCAGTGGCAGTTCGTGGACTCCGGTGGTGGTTACTACCGGGTGAAGTCGCGGCTGTCGGGCAAGGTGCTGGACGTCTACAACTTCTCGACGGCGAACGGCGCGAACATCGTGCAGTGGGCCGACGGCAACGGGACCAACCAGCAGTTCCGGCTGGCCGACTCCGACGGCGGCTACGTGCGGCTGGTCAACCGGAACAGCAACAAGGTGGTGGAGGTGCAGGGCGCCTCGACCGCCGATGGTGGCAACGTCGTGCAGTACGACGACTGGAACGGCGCCAACCAGCAGTGGCAGCTCGTCCGGGTCGACGGTGGCGGAACCCCCACCACGCCGCCGACCACGACCCCGCCGCCGACCGGTACGTGCAACCTGCCGTCGTCGTACCGGTGGTCGTCGACCGGTGCCCTGGCGCAGCCGAGGTCGGGTTGGGTGTCGTTGAAGGACTTCACCTACGCCCCCTACAACGGTCAGCACCTCGTCTACGCCACCACGCACGACACCGGGACCTCGTGGGGGTCGATGAACTTCGGCCTGTTCTCCAACTGGAACCAGATGGGCTCGGCCAGCCAGAACGCGATGTCGTCCGGAACCGTCGCACCGTCGCTGTTCTACTTCGCCCCGCGCAACATCTGGGTGCTCGCCTACCAGTGGGGCGGGACCGCGTTCTCCTACCGCACCTCCAGCAACCCGACCAACGCCAACGGCTGGTCGGCCCAACAGACCCTGTCGACGGCGAGTATCTCCAACTCCGGGACCGGGCCGATCGACCAGGCCCTCATCGGCGACGACCAGAACATGTACCTGTTCTTCGCCGGGGACAACGGCCGTATCTACCGCTCCAGCATGCCGATCGGGAACTTCCCCGGCAGCTTCGGCTCCAACTACACCACGATCATGACCGACAGCACGAACAACCTCTTCGAGGCCGTCCAGGTCTACAAACTCCAGGGCCAGCAGCGGTACCTCATGATCGTCGAGGCGATCGGCTCGCAGGGTCGCTACTTCCGCTCCTTCACCGCGACCAGCCTCGGCGGCTCCTGGACCCCGAACGCCACCAGCGAGAGCAACCCCTTCGCCGGCAAGGCCAACAGCGGCGCCACCTGGACCAACGACATCAGCCACGGCGAGCTGATCCGGACCAACGCCGACCAGACCATGACCGTCGACCCCTGCAACCTCCAACTCCTCTACCAGGGCCGCTCCCCCAACTCCGGCGGCGACTACGGCCTGCTGCCCTACCGCCCCGGACTCCTCACCCTGCAACGCTGACCAACCAACCAACCATCTGACCGTCTGACCCACGACCCGCCCGACGGGCCCGGGACGAACAGGGCGGGCTCGGCACCAGCCGAGCCCGCCCTGTCAGGTACGGGGCGTGGCTTGCGGTGACGAACCCGGCGCCCCACGTATCGACTGGATCGAAACAGGTCGTTGGCACACATGCTGGCAATCGCATGTTCGCATCCGCGATGTCGGGGCGACATCTGCTGTTCCCGGTGCGGCACGAGGTTGACCTCGACGTTCTGACCTGCAAAGGGAGCAGCAGATGGGCCACGGCCACCCGCACCACCAGCACCATGACCGGGAGCATGCGGCCGGCGCCGACCTGCCGCCGGCACTCGACACCGCCGTACCCGACAGCGAGCTGTCGCCGGCGGACGTCTCCCGTCGTGGCTTCCTGCGCCGCGCGGGGCTGCTCGGTGCCGGCGCCGCCGCCGCGGCGAGCGTCCTCGGCGGCACGCCGGCGCACGCGCACCGCCACGACGACGAGCACGGGGACGACCACGACCCGCAGCACCAGGGGAACGTGACGGGCGAGTTCACCTGGCTGGCCGGTGACCACCACATCCACACGCAGTACAGCTCGGACGCCCAGTACCGGGTGATCGACCAGGCCCGGCACGCGCACGCGTACGGACTGGACTGGATGGTCGTCACCGACCACGGCAGCGTCACGCACGCCAAGATCGGCGTGGCGAAGGTGAACCCGGACATCGTCGCCACCCGGGAGAAGCTCAGGGACCTCCTCGTCTTCCAGGGCCTGGAGTGGAACATCCCGGCCGCCGAGCACGCCACGGTCTTCGTCCACCCCGGACGGAACGAGGTCGCGGTACTCAAGGAGTTCGAGGACGCGTTCGACGGTTCGGTCAAGGGTGCCGGCGCCTCGTCCCCGGCGAACGAGGCGCTCGCCATCGCCGGCATCAAGTTCCTCGGCGAGCAGGTACGCCGCCGCCGCGTCGACGGTGCGCTCTTCCTGGCCAACCATCCGGCACGGCGGGGCATCGACTCGCCGCACGAGATCCGGGCCTGGCGGGACGCCGACCCGACCGTGGCGATCGGCATGGAGGGCGCCCCCGGCCACCAGGCGGCCGGACTGCCCCGGGCGAGCGCGGGACGCAACCGCGGCTACTACGACAACAGCCCGTCGGCGGACTCGTTCGCCGGCTACCCGCCGGAGAGCTACCGGACCTGGGGCGGCTACGACTGGATGACCGCCACCGTCGGCGGGCTCTGGGACAGCCTGCTCGCCGAGGGGAAGGCGTGGTGGATCAGCGCCAACTCGGACTCGCACGTCAACTACCTCGACACCTCGCAGCGGGGGCCGGACGGCAACTTCGACCGCGACGGCAGGTACGCCGACCCGGTGTACGGGCCGCTGCTGACCGAAGCCGGTGACTACTGGCCGGGCCAGTACAGCCGTACCCACGTCGGTGCCAGCTCCTTCCGCTACAAGGCGGTGATGGACGGGCTGCGCGCCGGGCGGGTCTGGGTGGACCACGGTGGCCTGCTCAAGGGGCTCGACGTGCGGGCCCGGGTCGCGGGCGACCGCCGGAAGAACTCCGGTACGACGCTCGGCGGGGTGCTGCGGGTCAAGCGGGGAACGGCGGTCGAGGTGACCATCGACGTCGACCTGGCCGACACCCCGAACTGGTCCCAGTTCGTGCCGGTACTGGCCCGGGTCGACCTGATCGCCGGCAGGGTGACCGGCCCGGTCTCCGACCAGGACACCTTCACCGCGCCGGACACCCGGGTCGTCAAGTCCTTCGAGGTCGACGGGCGCACTGGCCGGGTCTCGCTGCGCTACTCGTTCGGCCGGGTCACCGAACCGTTCTACCTGCGGGTGCGGGGCACCGACGGCAAGCGCAGCCAGCCCGGTCTGATGGGTGCCGGCGTCGACCCGGTCGGTCCGGCGCTGGACGTGGCCGGCGCCGCCGACCCGTGGCAGGACCTGTGGTTCTACGCCAACCCGATCTGGGTGCTGCCGAGTTGACCACCACCGCCGCCGGGCCGGTGCACGGGTTCAGCCTGGGGCACCGCACGGACCGGGAGGCCGAGCACTGGCTGCGCGGACACGTGCAGCCGCTCGGCCTGCCCGGCCTCGTCGCCTGCACACACCTGGTGCGGGTGCCGTACCCGCACGTCGCGATCAGCCTGGCCGCCGACACCGACCTCCCGGCTGGCCTGCCGGGCACCGACCCCGGACACCGGGCCGCCGCCGGGCACGCCGCCGCCGAGCACACCGCCCGGCGGTCCGGCCGGGCGGTGTTCTTTCCCGGCGTACCGCGACTGGTCGGCACGCTCAGCGTCGCCGAGCTGCTGGCGGTCAGCGCCGTCGAGCGGGTGGTGCAGCTCGGCGGGCTGCCGGTCGACCCGGAGACACCTGTCGAGACCCGGGACTTCGTCCGGCCGCACTGGCGCGACGGGCTGCTGACGCTTGTCACCATGCCGGTCGCCGGGGGTCGGCTGGCGCCCTTCGAGGTGCCGGAGCCGACCCCCTGCTGCGCCGACCACTAGAGGCCACACCCGGCCCTGGCTGTTCCCGGTGGCCCGGAAGGCCCCGGCGACGACGGCGACATCGTCGAGTGCCCGGGCGTGGGGGAGGAACCCCTTCCTTCGGGTGCATTGCCGCTGGTCGCCCGGCCAGGTCGGGCCCGTGGACGTACCGTCCGGACGGGGCCGGGCCGACCCGGGAGTCCGGCCGGGACGACCCGGGAGTCCGGTCGAGGTGACGCGGGAGGCGGGAGAGGTGACCGAGCCGAGGGAGGTCTTCGTCCGCCTACAGGCTCGGCTGGGCCGGCCGGGGACGGCGGTGCTGGAACGGCTGCGCGAGATCCAGTCCGAGCGCGGCGGCATCGGCCCGGACGACCTGACCCGGGTCGCGGACGAACTCCGGTTGCCGGTGGCGGCGGTGACCGGGGCGGCCACCTTCTACGCCGACTTCGCCGAAGGCTGCCGTGGCCGCCGGCACGTACGGGTCTGCGAAGGCGCCTCCTGCTTCGCCAGTACCGGCGGGGAGCACGTCCGGGAGCTGGAACGGGTCCTCGGCGTACCCCGGGGGACGTCTGCGCCGGACGGATCGGTGTCCTTGCAGGCGGTGCGCTGCCTGGGGTACTGCTACGACTCACCGGCGGTACTCGACGGCGACCGGCCCGGCACCGGCCGGGACCTCGGCGGCCTGCTCGCCCGACAACCCGGCGACAGCTCCACCGATTCGGCCGTCCGGCCCCCGCCGCCGATCCCTTACCAGAGCCTGGTGGACCCGCCCGTCGTGCTGGCCGGGCTGCTCGGGGTCGAGGGCGAGTGGCAGGTCTGGCCGGATGTGGTGGCCGGCGGCACGCCGGAGCGGGTGAACCGGGAGATCGCCGCGTCCGGGCTGCGCGGGCGGGGCGGCGCCGGCTTCCCGACCGCGCGGAAGTGGTCGATGGCCGCCGGGGAGAGCGGACCCCGCTACGTGGTCGCGAACGGCGACGAGGGCGACCCCGGCTCGTACTGCGACCGATTGCTGATGGAGCGGGACCCGCACCGCGTCCTGGAAGGGCTGGCGTTGGCGGCCTTCGCCGTCGGCGCGCGGCACGGTCTGGTGCTGGTCCGTTCCGAGTACCCCGAGGCGGTCGCCGCGATGCGGGCGGCGGTGCGGCGGGCACGGGCGGCCGGGCATCTGGGCCGGGGCGTACACGGCTCGGACCACGACTTCGACGTGCGGGTCGTCGAGGGTGCCGGGTCGTACGTCGCCGGGGAGGAGACCGCGCTGATGCACGCCGTCTCCGGGTTGCGTGGCGAGGCCCGCCCGAGGCCCCCGTACCCGACGAGCAGGGGATTCCTCGCCCGGCCGACGGTACTGAACAACGTGGAGACACTGGCCGCCGTGCCCTGGGTGGTACGGCACGGCGGGGCCGCGTACGCCCGGCTCGGTCACCCCGACGAACCGGGGACCAAACTGGTCTGCCTCAGCCAGCTGTTCCGCCGACCGGGGGTCTACGAGGTCGGGTACGGCGTGCCGCTGCGGTATCTGGTGCAGGAGGTCGGCGGGGGGCTGCGTCCGGGGCACACCCTGCGGGCGGTGCAGGTGGGCGGCCCGCTGGGCGGGTTCCTTACCCCGGAGCAGCTCGACCTGCCGCTGCTGACCGGGCCGCTGGCCGGGGCCGGGGTGCCGCTGGGGCACGCCAGCCTGATCGCCTTCGACACGACGGTGCCGGCGGCGGCGGTCCTGCGGCACGAGTGGGCGTTCGGTGCGGCGGAGAGCTGCGGCGCCTGCACCCCGTGCCGGGTCGGCACCCGCCGAGGGCTGGAACTCGCCAACCGTCTCACAGAACCGGCCGGGACGGCAGAACCGGCCGGGACAGCAGAACCGGTCGGGACGGCGGAGCCGATCGGGACGGCGGACTTGCTGGCGCGGCAGGAGCCGCTGCTGGAGGTACTCGACACCGCCAGCCTCTGCGCGTTCGGCCGTGGCGTGGCGTGTGCGGTACGCAGCGTCACCCGGGCGTACGCGGACGAGTTCGCCGGGTCGTCGCCGTGATCCGGTTGACTGTCGACGACGTACCCGTCGAGGTGGCCGAGGGAAGCAGCGTGCTGGCCGCCGCGAGGGCCGCCGGGACGGGCCTGCCCGGACTCTGCTTCGACGAGCGGTTGTCCCCGCAGGGCTCCTGCCGGATCTGCCTGGTCAGCGTGCACGGCGGTCGCCCGGTCACCTCCTGCACCACGCCGGCCCGGGAGGGCATGGCGGTCCGCACCGACGACCCGCGGGCGGCCGGCGCGGCCCGGCTGGCGCTGGAGCTGCTGGTCTCCGAGCAGCCGGAGCGGGCGTTCCGGATCCCGGCCGAGCGCAGCGAGCTGGTCCGCGCCTGCCAGCACTTCGGGGTCACCGTCAGCCAGTTCCAGGGTGCCGGCCACGACCGGGGCGTCGACCACTCGCACCCGTACGTGAAACTCGACCGCGACCTCTGCATCGCCTGCGGCCGGTGCGTGCGGATCTGCGCCGAGGTGCAGGGCAGCTTCGCGCTCTCGCTGGCCGGGCGCGGTTTCGACACGGTCGTGGTGGCCGGCACCGGTCAGCAGTGGCTCTCCTCGCCCTGTGTGGCCTGCGGCGGCTGCGTGGACACCTGCCCGACCGGCGCGCTGGCCGAGCCGGGGCTGCTCGACCCGGCACCGATCGACCACAACACCACCACGACCTGCGGTTACTGCGGCGTCGGCTGCTCACTGCGGGTGCACCTGCGCGGCGGTCCGGGGCGATCCGGCGGGCCTGACGCCGAGCAGCGGGTCGCCGCGATCACCCCGGTGCACGGTGCCCCGGTCAACCGGGGGCACGCCTGCGTCAAGGGCCGGTTCGCGCACGCCTACACCCGGGCCGCCGACCGGCTCGACACCCCGCTGGTCCGCGAGGCGGGGCGCGGGTCACCGCTGCGCCCGGCCAGCTGGGCGGAGGCCCTCGGTGTGGTGGCCGCGAAGCTGACCGCCGTCCGGGACCGGTACGGCGGCGAGGCGATCGGGCTGATCTCCTCGGCACGGGCGACGAACGAGGAGAACTACCTCGCGCAGAAGTTCGCCCGGACCGTGCTGCGCAGCAACAACGTCGACAACTGCTCCCGGCTCTGCCACTCGCCGTCGGCGGCCGGCCTGACCGCCTCGTTCGGGATGGCCGGTGGCACCAACCCCTTCGACGACCTCGACCGGGCCGACTGCATCCTGGTCGCCGGGGCCAACCCGACCGAGGCGCACCCGGTGGTCGGCGCCCGGATCAAACAGCGGGTCCTGGACGGCGCCCGGCTGGTCGTCGTCGACCCGCGCCGGATCGACCTGGTCGGCTTCGCCGACGTGCACGTGCCGGCCCGGCCCGGCTCGAACGTGGCCGTCTTCAACGGGATCGCCCGGGCGCTGCTGGACGGCGGACACGTCGACCGGAGCTTCGTCCGCGACCGGGCCAGCGGCTTCGACCGGCTCGCCGAGCTGCTCCGCGACTATCCGCTCGACCGGGCCGCCGGGCTGGCCGACGTCGACCCGGGGACCCTGGCCGAGGCCGCCCGGTTGTACGGCACCGCCCGGCGGCCGGCGATCGTCTACGGCCTCGGAATCACCGAGCACGCGCACGGCACCGACGGGGTGCGTACCCTGGCCAACCTGGCGATCCTGAAGGGCGCGGTCGGCACGCCCGACGGCTGCGGGGTGCTCACCCTGCGCGGGCAGAACAACGTCCAGGGCGCCTCCGACATGGGTGCGCTGCCCGACCTGCTGCCCGGCTACCAGCCCGTCGCCGACCCGCGGGTGCGGGCCCGGTTCTCCCGGGCCTGGGGTGCCGAACTGCCCGACCGGCCCGGACTGCGGATCCTGGAGATGTTCGACGCCGCCACCACCGGCCGGCTGCGGGCCCTCTACGTGATCGGCGAGGACATCGCCCAGACCGACCCGGACAGCCGCCGCGTCCAGGCCGCGCTCGCCGCCTGCGACCTGGTCGTCTGCCACGACCTCTTCCTGTCCCGTACCGCCGAGCAGGCCGACGTCGTCCTCCCCGCCCTCTCCTTCCTGGAGAAGGACGGCACCTTCGTCAACTTCGAACGTCGGGTCCAGCGGGTCCATCCGGCGCTGCCGCCGCCCGGCGAGGCGCGGAGCGACTTCGAGATCCTGCACCTGCTCGGCGCCGCGATGGGCATCGACCTCGGCTGCCCGACCCCGGCCGACGCGCTGGCCGAGTGTGCCAGCCTGACCCCGACCTTCGCCGGGATCTCACACGGCAGGCTGGACCGGGAGGGGCCGCTGCACTGGCCGTGCCGGGCCCCGGACCGGCCCGGGGAGGCGCGGCTCTACCTCGACGGGTTCGCCACCCCGGACGGCCGGGCCGCGCTGGCCGCCCGCCCGTACCTGCCGCCGGGTGAGGAACCCGACCCGGCGTTCCCGTTCGTACTCGTCACCGGCCGCCGGCTGCCGCACTACAACAGCGGCTCGATGACCAGGCGTACCCCGAATCTGGAACTCTCCCCCCGGGAGGTGCTCGACCTGCACCCGGACGACGCGACCCGGCTCGGGCTCGCCGACGGCGACCTGGTCGAGGTGGCCAGCCGGCGAGCCCGGGTGACCTTCCCGGTGAGGGTCACCGACACCGTCGCACCGGGGCAGGTCTTCACCACCTTCGCCTTCCCGGACCGGGCGACGAACGCGCTCACCTCGGACTGCGCCGACGCCAGCACCGGCTGCCCGGAATACAAGGTCACCGCCGTCGCCCTGCACCCGGGATGACTCCCCGCACCCGGGGCAGCTCCCCGGACCCGAGAGCGCGCAGCGAGTTGAGGATCACGGCCACGTCGATGCCCTCCTGGAGGAACGCGCCGGCGACCGGCGGCAGCAGTCCGAACGCGGCGGCGACCATGGCGAGCGCCGCCATGCCCATCCCGGCGACGGCGCTCTGCACCGCGATCGTCCGGGACCGCCTGGCGATCTCCACCGCGTCGGCGAGCCGGTCCAGCCGGTCGACCGACAGCACCGCGTCGGCGACGTCCGCCGACGCGGTCGCGCCGGTGGCGCCCAACGCCACCCCGACACCGGCCGCCGCCAGCGCCGGTGCGTCGTTGATCCCGTCCCCGACCATCACCGTCACGGCCCGTTCGGACTCGGCCCGCACCCGGGCGACCTTCTCCGGCGGGGGGCAGCGGGCCACCACGTCGTCCACCCCGACCGCCCCGGCGACCCGCGCGGCGACCTCCGGCCGATCACCCGTCAACATGACCACCCGGGAGAATCCGGAATCCCGCAACCGCCGTACCGTCTCGGCGGCGTCCGGGCGGACCGGGTCGTGCAGCAGCACCGCTCCGGCGAGTACTCCCGCCACGTTCACCCACACCGTCGACCGGCCGTCGGACTCGGCGCGCTGCCGTGCGCGTACGGCCCAGTCCGGCAGGTCGGCGCCGTGCTGGCCGACCCGTACCAGCCGGCCCTCGACCCGACCGGACACGCCCTGTCCGGCCTCCTCCGTCACCTGCTCCGGGACGACCAGCCGCAGGCCCCGCTCCCTGGCCGCCCGTACCACCGCCGGGGCCAGCACGTGCGGCGACAGCTGCTCGACGGAGGCGGCCAGCCGTAGCAACTCGTCGGCGTCCCCACCCGCCCCGGTCAGCACCCCGGCCACCTGGGGCCGGCCGGTCGTCAACGTGCCGGTCTTGTCCACCAGCAGGGTGCGGGCCCGGCCGAGCGACTCCAGCGACCCGCCGTCCCGGACCAGTACGCCGCGCCGCGCCGCCCGGGACAGCCCGGCGACGATCGCGATCGGGGTCGCCAGCAGCAGCGGGCACGGTGTCGCCACCACCAGCACCGCCACCGCACGGACGAACTCTCCGGACAGGCCCCAGGCGAGGGCGGCGAGGGCCAGGGTGAACGGCACGAACGCGGCCGCGTACCGGTCGGCGAGCCGCACCATCGGCGCCTTTCCCGCGTTCGCCGCCTCCGCCAGCCGGACGATCCCGGCGTAGGTGCTCTCCCCCGCCGTCGCGGCGGCGCGCAGCCCGAACGCCGTACCCGCGTTCACCACTCCGCTGGCGAGTCTCTCCCCGGCCCGCCGCTGCACCGGCCGGGACTCGCCGGTCACCACCGAC
Source organism: Micromonospora sp. WMMD1102 (assembly GCF_029626265.1). Lineage (NCBI taxonomy): Bacteria > Bacillati > Actinomycetota > Actinomycetes > Micromonosporales > Micromonosporaceae > Micromonospora > Micromonospora sp. WMMD1102. Next base: position 7,805,714 of record NZ_JARUBN010000001.1, read on the forward strand.
TCGTCGAGGGTCGCGGGTTCCTCGGCGAAGCCGTCGACCGCCACCACGTCGCCGGGACCCACCAGCAGCCGGTCACCGACGCGTACCTGGTCGGCGTCGACGACCTGGACGTCCCCGCCGGACGTGCGACGGCGGGCCGTCCGTGGCGCCCGGGCCAGCAGCGCGTGCAGGTCCCGTTTCGCCCGGCCCTGCGCGTACGTCTCCAGCGTGTGCCCGGTGGCCAGCATCAGCGCCACCACCGCCCCGGCCAGGTACTCCCGGGCCAGCAGTGCGCTGAGCATCGCCAGGGTCGCGATCACGTCCACGCCGATCCGGTGCTGCCGCAACGCCCGCACCAGCCAGCGCAGCGTCACCAGAAGCGTCGCCGCCGCGGCCGCCGCCCAGCAGGCGTCCGCCGCCAGCCGCTGGCCGGCGAACCACAGGGCGACTCCCGCCAGCACCACCGCCGTCAACGCCGACGGCGGCACGAACTCCCGCCACCGTCGGGTAGGACCTGCCGGCGCCCCGCCACCCGCCCGACCCACGTGCTCACCCCCGGTCGACAGGTCCAGCCTCTCAACCGGGAGCGTTCCGGGCGGGCCGATCAGCCGATCAGGTGCCGCACCGCTCCGGTACGAACACCACCCGGGAGCGCAGTTGCCGGAAACCTGTCCGCTCCAGTTCGGCCACTACGCGTACCCGATGTGCGTCCACGTCCGCGACCACCTCGTGCGCGCCGCCGTCGGCCAGTACCCGCACCGCCTCGGCCAGCAGCTCGCCCAGGGCGGCCTCGTCGAGCAGGCCGAGATAGGCGATCAGCGGATAGCAGGCGTCGCCGGCCGTGCCGACCAGCCCGACCGGCTCCCCGGCCCGCAGCGCGATCCGCCAGGCTTGCGCCGAGCTGCCCAGCCAGGCCAGCGGGTCGGTGGCCAGGTCGACTCCGTGGACCGCGTGGGCGACCTCCCTGCCGGTCAGCACCTCCGGATCCGCGACCCGGGCCACCAGCGCGTCGACCTCCGCCGCTCCGGCCGCGGGCCGGAAGGTGTACCGCCCGGACGGCGTCGGGAGTGGGGTACCCGTCCACGAGCAGCGCAGCCGCTCTCCCCGCTCGACCAGCCCGGCGAGCCGGGCCGCCGCCATCGGCGCCTCGGCGACGGCCAGCACCTCCGGCCGGCGGCGCCAGTGTGCCGGCAGGGCGGCGTAGTAGGTCCGGGGACCGCCGAACGCCCGGTGCGCGGCGCGCAGCAGCGTGGCGCCCACCTCCGGTTCGGCGGCCAGGTCGAACCGTTCGAGCCACGGCTCACCGACGGCACCGGGCGGCAGGCACCAGGCGGCCCGGCCGACCATCCGGCCGCCGCTCAGGGCGACCCAGGTGTGCTCGGGACGGTAGCCGCCGCCGGCCAGCCCTTCGGCGTAGCCGAACTGGCGCGGTTGGGGCAGCGGATCGGGCATCGAGTCGAACAGACTTTCCTCGCCCGCGACGAGCGGGCGGACGACCAGATCGGTCATGGGGCGATCCTCCAGAGCTGGGCGCCCCGGGTCAGATCCGCGTGGACGCCGGGGCGCGGAGGGGGCGCAGAACATCGGACACGTTCTGACCTCCTTCCGGCTCGTCGGCGTACCGGGAACCTAGGCGGCGGCTCCTGCCAGCCGCAACGGAATTAAACTCCCGGTTCCCGGTGTTCGGACTGCTGGCGATGGCCGAGGGTGGTGAGCCGGGTCAGCCGGGCGGCAGCACGAATCGACCGTCGGCGGTCCGGGCCAGGGGTGCCACCTCCACCACCGCGTCCAGGTTGAGCGGGCCGTAGATGTGCGGGAAGACGATTTCCGGCGCGACCTCGTCGTCGCGCACCGGGCTGGAGAGTCGGTCGGGGTCGATGCGGAGCAACAGCAGCGGGCCGGCGTCGGAGTACGCCGCCTCGGCCACCCCGAGCACCTGACCGCGGCGGGAGGCGTGGATGAACCCCTCGTCGGCAAGGCTCCGGCCCCGGGTGGAGATCCGGTAGTCCCCGGCGACCTGTGCCGCCGCCCAGTCCGCCTCCTCGGCGATGTGAAAGATCACTTCGGTGACTGTACCGGCACCGACCAGCCCGTACGACTCTTCTGCCGGTTTGGATCCTGTTTAGTCCTGGTCTGCCCGGGCATCAAGGGCAGATGCCTCCGCGTCCCGCCCTGCTCGCCGACAACACGCTGCGGCTCTTCGTCGAGGGCTACGGCTGGTTGCCCAACCTCCGCCGCCGGGAGCGGGCCGAGACCGTCCAGACCCGGCTGCTCGGGCATCGGGCGGTGGCGCTATGCGGTCCGGACGCGGCCCGGTTCTTCTACGACGAGGAGCACGTCCGGCGGCACGGTGCGATCCCGGGGCCGGTGCAGGACACGCTCTTCGGTCGCCGTGCGGTGCACACCCTCGACGGCGCCGCCCACCGGCACCGCAAGGCGATCTTCACCTCGCTGCTCACCCCCGAGGCGATCGTCAACCTCCAGCGGTACGCCACGGCGGCCTGGGACGAGGCGGTCGGTCGCTGGCCCGCCTGGCAGCCCGTCGTACTCTTCGACGAGGCCAGCCGGGTTCTCACCCGAGCCGTCTGCCGGTGGGTAGGCGTGCCGCTGGCCGAGTCGGAGGTCGACGGGATGGCCGCCGACATGGTGACGTTGGTGGACGGCTTCGGCACCCTCGGTCCCCGGCACTGGCGTGCCCGGCAGGCGCGGGGCCGCCGGGAGCGCTGGCTGGCCGAGCTGGTCGACCAGGTCCGGGCGGGACGGCGGAGCGTCGACGCCGGATCGGCGGTCGAGGCGATCGCCCACTACCGGGGCGTCGACGGTGAGCGGCTCGACTCCGGGCTGGCCGCCGTGGAGATCCTCAACCTGGTCCGGCCGACGGTGGCGGTGAGCTGGTTCGTCGCCTTCGCCGCGCACGCCCTGCACCGCTGGTCGGAACTCCGCCCCCGGCTGCGCGCCGGCAGCGCGGACTACCTCACCGCGTTCGGGCACGAGGTCCGGCGCTTCTATCCGTTCGCGCCGTTCGTCGCCGGTCATGCCGTCCGGGACCTCAGCTGGCAGGACGTACCGATCCCGGCCGGCTCGCTGGTGATCCTCGACCTGTACGGCCAGGACCACTCGGCCGAGTTGTGGCCGGACCCGTACACCTTCGACCCGGAGCGGTTCGTCGGCCGGGAGATCGGCGCCTTCGAGCTGATACCGCAGGGCGGGGGTGATCCGCGTACCGGCCACCGCTGTCCCGGCGAGACGACGACGGTGGCACTGCTGAGCGCGCTCACCGGCCGGCTCGCCGAGCTGGACTACCACGTGCCGGAGCAGGATCTCCGGATCTCGCTGAGCCGGGTGCCGACCCGGCCACGCAGCGGCTTCGTCCTCGTCCGGGGCTGACCGTGTGCGTCGGGCCCCCGGGACCCGGTGCGGCGCCCGGAGCTGAATGCGTGACCGGAGCTGAATGCGTGACCGGAGCCAAATGCGTGACCGGAGCGAAATCGTGAGCGGAGCGCGGGGCGGCTGGTCCGGGCGGCCCGCTCGGCGCGGTGACCGGGGTGCTCGGCCGGCGGCCCGGTTTGCCCGGCACGATCGGGGGAAGCCGGGCCGTGGAGGATGGGGCCGAGTCGCGGTGCCCCTCGTCGGCGGAACTGGGAGGCTTCGAGATGGATGATCGGGACGAACTTCACGACCTGCGGCAACGCGCTCACGACGCAGGCATCCAGGGCAGCTCGAAGATGACCGAGAAGCAGCTGCGCGACGCGTTGAAGAAGACGGGCAAGGGAGCCGAACCGATGGTCGCCAAGCAGGAGGCCAAGGGCTACCTGTAGGTCGGAACGCGGGTACGGCCGGCGGCGACACCCGCCACGGGCGTACCCGCAGGTGTCACCAGGGTTGCTCAGTCCGGGCCGGGACGGCGCCCGGACGGCGGCCCGGTTCGGGCCCGGCCGGTCGGCCAGGTCGCCCGCAGCAGGGCGGGCAGTTCCCGGCGCTGCCGGAACAGCAGGATCCCGGCCAGCACCACGTACGCGACCGCGACGCCGTACCGGACCGTCTGGGTGGGCAGGGCGAACTGCACCGCGAAGAGCAGGAACAGCGTCGCCGCCTCGACCCGGGAGATCCGCAGGTCGGCCAGGACGGCCACGCCGAGCAGGGTCTGCGCGGCGGTGAGGTAGAGCTCCTCGGTCTGCCGCGCGTCCAGGGCCAGCCCGGCGAACTCCCCGCCGCCGAGATAGAAGGCGATCGGCAGGCAGGCGATCAGCAGGGTCCACTGGTTGAGCTTCGCCGCCAGCAGCGCACCGAGTCCGTCGTCGGCCCGGCCGCGCAGCGCGAAGGCGATCGCCACGATCACCTCGGGTGCTTCCGACGCGACCGGGGCGAGCCACTGGACCAGCAGGAACTCGTCGATGCCGAGCGACTTGCCGGCCTCGACGAGAGACCTGCCGAACGGCTCGGCCGAGCTGAGGATCACCACTCCCGCCGTGCCGAAGAGGGCCGCGACGGTCAGCCGGCGGCGCACGGCCGGCGCCCGGGCCAGGGTGGCGGCCACCCCGACCAGGGCCTCCTCGGCGTGCTCGGCGCGCCCGACCCGGGAGAGGTAGAGCGCGAACAGGGCGCCGAGCACGATGCTGTCGTACCAGGCCAACCGTCCGGTCACCGGGATCACCAGGGCGTAGCCGGTGGCGATCAGCAGGTACACGGTCTCCGTCCGGCGGTGTGCGGAGAGGCTCACTCCGGTGGGATCACCGGGCTGCCGCCGGCGGCGTACCGCCCAGATGGCGAAGAAGACCAGCAGCGGCCAGGCGACCCCGATCAGTAGCCGGTTCGCCCCGGTCATGTTGGCCAGGGCGAACGCCGCGAACGCGGGATCGGAGCCGGCGGCGAAGGCGAAGTAGATGTCGATCGCGTATTCCGGCAGCACCGCCACCAGGGCGAGCAGCGCCAGTGCCAGGCTCCCCGGCAGGTCGACCCGGGCCACTTCGGAGGCCCACATCAACAGGGCGACCGCCGCGAGCACCGCCACGCCGAAGACCGCCATCCCGGCGACGGCCGGCAGGTCGACGCCGGAGAGCCGCATCGCCACCGCCGGTACGGCGGCCAGTACGGCGAGGCCGACCCGGGTCGCCACTCCCCGGGCGGACACCGTGACATCGAGTCCCACCCGCACGTCGTCGCCACCCCCACCTGGGGTCGAGCCTGTCTGGGGCGAGCTGCCCGGGGTCGAGCTGGCCGAGGTCGAGCCCGCCTGGGTCGAGCCTGCCGGACCAGGTCGGCGGCAGGGGCGGAATCGCCCGGATGACACCGCTCCGTGCCGCCCGTGCCCGCCGGTGCCCCACCCGCCGGCCCGCTCCTGGGGTACGTTGTGGGCCTCGCGTCGCCCGACCTGAGGAGGTGGGACCGATTTCCGTGTCGATCGGCCGGGTGCTCCCGCCCCGGGGTCCGGCGGCCATCTCCGGGTACGCCGGCTCCCGCTAGCCGAGGGGCGCCCGCAGGCGTTCCGAAGGGCTGTACGTGTTCACATCACCCCACTCCACCCAGATGTCCACCCCGGATCGCGCGGAGGTCGTCCGCCGACTCCGGGCCGCCGGTTGCGTCTTCGCCGAGGACGAGGCCGAGATCCTGAGTACGGCCGCGGGGAGCCCGGCCGAGCTGCTGGCCATGGTCGAGCGGCGGGTCGCCGGGCTGCCGCTGGAGCACATCGTCGGCTGGGTCGACTTCTGCGGCCTGCGTGTCGCCGTCGACCCGGGAGTCTTCGTGCCGCGCCGACGTACCGAGCTGTTGGTCCGCCGGGCCGTCGGGCTGGCCCGACCCGGCGCGACGGTGCTCGACCTGGCCTGTGGCTGCGGAGCGATCGGGCTGTCGGTGGCGACGCTGGTCGGCGACGTCGACCTGTACGCGGTGGACATCGAACCGGCCGCCGTCCGCTGCGCCCGGCGCAACCTCGCCCCGCTCGGCGGCCAGGTGTACGCCGGGGACCTCTACCAGCCACTCCCGGCCCGGCTGCGCGGCCGGGTCGACGTGCTGGTGGCGAACGTGCCGTACGTGCCGAGCGAGGCGGTCGAGCTGTTGCCGCCGGAGGCCCGGCTGCACGAGCCGCTGGTGGCGCTGGACGGCGGGCGCGACGGCCTCGACGTGCTCCGCCGGGTGGCCACCGGGGCGCCGGACTGGCTGGTGCCCGGTGGCCACCTGTTGCTGGAGACCAGCTCGGCCCAGGCCGGTGTGGCCTCGACCGCGCTGGCCGAAGCCGGGCTCGCCCCGGTGGTGGTCACCGACGACGACCTCCCGGCGACGGTGGTAGTCGGCCGCCGCTGACCGCCCCGCCGCCGGCGCCCGCCGCCCCCGCCCCTAACGAGGCTCAGCCGGCCACGCCGGTCGGTCGAGCCTCGCCCTCCGGCTGTGCCTCGCCCTCCGGCACGGCCAGGATCTCGGTGATCGTGGCCGCGTCACCGGCGGTGTGCGCGGCGAGCAGTTCGGCGAAGCGCTCCGCCGGGATCACCCGTACGCCCAGGCCGGCGGCCTTCTCCGCCTTGCTGCCGGCGCCCTCGCCGACGACCACCAGATCGGTCCGCTTGGAAACCGAGCCGGACGACTTGCCGCCGAGCCGTTCGACCGCCTCGTTGCCCTCGTTGCGGGTCAACCCGGGCACGGAGCCGGTGACCACGACCGTCATCGGGCTGCCGTCGGGCCGACGCAGCGGCAGCGCGCTCGCCGTCGGCGCGTCCGGGTCGCCGGCACCGTCCCCGCCGTCGGCGGTGGCGCTCGGACCGGGCACCCCCGGCTCGGCCATGCTGACCCCGCGGGCGGCGAGCTTCGCGACGACCGGGGCGAGTTCGACAAGCTCCGCCGCGATGGTGACGGCCCGCTCCGGGCCGACGCCGTCGACCTCCTGGAGGTCGGTGACGGAGGCGGCCAGCAGTGCCTCCATCGTGCCGAAGTGCCGGGCCAGCCGGCGGGACATCGACCGGCCGGTCATCCGTACGCCGAGGCCGGTGAGGACCCGGGAGAGCGGCTGGCGCTTCGACGCCTCGATGTTGGCGACGAGTTTGCGGGCCGAGGTCTCGCCCAGCCGCTCCAGGGTGGCCAGCGTGCCGGGGTCGAGGTCGTAGAGGTCGGCCGGATCGGTGACCATGTCGGCGCCGACCAGCAGGTCGATGATCTTGCTGCCCAGCCCCTCGATGTCCATCGAGTCCCGGGCCGCGTAGTAGGAGAGCGACTCGCGGGCGCCGCAGGCCCGGCCCTGCGTGCAGCGCCAGCGCTTCTGCGAGCGGTCGATCTCGCCGTCGCAGCGCGGGCACCGGGCCGGCGGCTCGTACGCCGTGGAGTCCGCCGGCCGCTCGTCGAGCTTGGCTCCGGTGATCTCGGGGATCACGTCACCGGCCCGCCGGACGAAAACGGTGTCGCCGGCCCGGACGTTGCGGCGGACCAGGTCGTCGAAGTTGTGCAAAGTGGCCGAGGTGACCGTGACGCCACCGACCTGCACCGGAGCGAGTACGGCGACCGGGGTGATCACGCCGGTCCGGCCGACCTGCACCTCGATCGAGAGCAGGGTGGTGGTGCGGGTGTCGGCGGGGAACTTGTAGGCGACGCCCCAGCGGGGTGCCCGGGTGCCCGATCCGGCCAGTTCGCGGTCGGCCGGGTGGTCGGCCTTGATCACCGCGCCGTCGATGCCGAAGCCCAGCTCGCCCCGGCGGGCGTAGAGGGTCTCGACCACGGTGAGCACCTCCTGCACGGTGGTGCAGAGCGGCATGCCGACCGGCGAACCGGCGGTGGTGGCGACGCCGAGGCTCTCGACGTACGCCATGGTGGCCGAGTGCGGGCGGGGCTCCGTCTCCCCGTCGGCGCCGTCGAGGCCGTGTACGGCGTAGCCGAGGAACGACAGCGGAGCATCGTACGCCCGGTCCTGGGCCCGCAGCGTGCCAGCCGCGGCGCTGCGCGGATGTGCGAACGTCGGCTCGCCGTGCCCGGTGCGCATCTCCTGGGCCTTGGCGAAGTCGGCGTCGGTCATGTAGACCTCGCCGCGGATCTCCACGGTCAGCGGTTCGGCGAGCCGCTCCGGCAGCCCAGCGGCGCGTCGGGCCTGCGGCGTCACGTCCTCGCCGGCCAGCCCGTCGCCCCGGGTGGCGACCTGGGTGAGCCGGCCGTCCACGTAGCGGGCGGCGATGGCCAGCCCGTCGATCTTGGGTTCGACGGTGTAGCCGGCGGCGGGACGGCCGAGCAGCCTGTCCAGCCGGGCCGCCCAGCGGGCCAGCTCCTCGGCGCCGAAGACGTTGTCGAGGCTGAGCATGGGAACGCTGTGCACGACGTCGCCGACCAGCCCGGCACCGGCCGCCACCAGCTCGCTGGGCGAGTCGTCGAGCTTCCAGTCCGGCCGGGCGGCCTCGGTGGCGACGACCCGGGCCAGCAATCCGTCGTAGGTGGCGTCGTCCATCGCCAGGTCGGAGCCGGCGTAATAGACGGCGGCGGCCGACCGGATCTCGGCGATCGCCGCCTGGTAGGCCGGCCGGTCCGGGAAGGGCTGCGCCAGCGTGGCGTCGACCACCGGCTCGCCCCCGGCTCCACCCGGCTGCTCGGGCCGCTCGTCGGTTGCCGTCCCCACTGCCTCGTGCGCCACGAAGTCCCCCTCCCGTCAGGCCCGCAAGCTCGGCGTTCAGCCTAGAGACCGGGTACGACGAAGCGTCGCCCACAACCACCACCACCGGACCCCGGCCTCCGCCGGCCTCCACACTCCGGCCTCCAGACTCCGGCCTCCACACTCCGAACCGCCGAACTCCGAACCGTCGTCCAGGCGGAAGTGCCGTCCGGACGGAGGTATTGACAGATTTCGACGGCGGGCCCAAGCTGTCAGTACTGGAGAGAGCGCTCTCTGGCATCTCGAACGGGGGCAGACCACCACCCTCCGACCAGCGGTCTCCGAAGCCTACGGCGGCGGTGCCGGATTCCCCGCTGGCCGCTCACCGCTAGGAGTGCCCATGAAAAGGGCCGTACCCCTGTCCGCGCCGCGCCGCCGGCTGAGGATCGTGTCGCTGTTCGTAGCGCTGTTCGCCCTGCTCGGCGGCTATGCCGCGGTCGATCGGGCGGAGCCGGCGCAGGCCCGGGTCGTCCGGGTCGCCGAGTTCCTGGCCGACTGCCCGTACAGCCACCGGCTGCCGGACGACCCGATCATCTTCCCGGGCCTGCCCGGCGCCTCGCACATGCACAGCTTCTTCGGCGCGACGACCACGAACGCGTACACCAATCTCGCCGACCTGCTGAACTCCAGCACCACCTGCAACCCCCGGGTCGACGTCTCGTCCTACTGGGTGCCCACCTTCTACGCGGACAACGTGCCGGTGGAGCCGACGATCGTCACGTTCTACTACCTCGGCGAGGGAGTGCGCAGCGACATCGTCGCCAACACCCAACCCCTGCCGCTGGGCCTGCGGATCGTCGCCGGCAACGCCAGGGCGACCGGCCCGGACTCGACCACCATCGCCCGGTGGTCCTGCCTGCACGCGGGGCATGTCGGCGCGTCCAAGGACTTCGTCAACTGTCCGGCCGGCACGATGATCGAGTCGTACCTCGACTTCCCGCAGTGTTGGAACGGCAGGGACCTCGACTCGCCGGACCACAAGAGCCACATGGCGTACCCGGTCAACCAGGCCTGCCCGTCCAGCCACCCGGTCGCGGTGCCGAAGCTGCGCCAGGTGCTGCGTTATCCGGTGAGCGGTGATCCGGCCCGGTTCCGGCTCGCCTCCGGCGGCGGCTACACCATGCACGGTGACTTCTTCAACGCCTGGCCCGAGGCGGAGATGCTCCGCCGGGTCCGGGACTGCATCCGCCCGGTGATCAAGTGCGGTGCTGACGGCCGCCCGAGCTGATCGTGGGCCGCGTGGGTGGGTCCGGCCACTCCGGCCGGGCCCAGCCACGCCAACGGCGACCGGGAGCGCGGTAAGCGACCGAAGAAGGGACCACGGAGATGAGACGCCGCGCCGCCCCGGGCACCGCCGCGCTGCTCGTCGTGGTCCTGCTGGCCGGCGGCTGCGCCGGCTCCGCCGCACCACTTTCCCCGGTCCCGGGTACGCCCGCCGGCGCGGCCCGGGCCACCCCCGCGCACCCGCCCGACCCGTCGGGTACGCCCGGAGCGCCGTCCGAGGCCGGCGCACCGGGTCCGGCCGCCCCGTTCAACGGCACCGACGTCGCCTGGCTGCAACTGAACATCGCTATGCACGAGCGGGTACTGCCCCTGCTGGACCTGGTGCCGCGGCGCACCGCAGACCCGGCCGTACGCCGTCTCGCCGCGCGGATCCGGCAGACCCACCGGGTCGACCTCGACCGGTCCGTGCGGTTGCTGGACCGCTCCGGTGCGCCGAGGACCAACCCGCACGAGGGGCACGACATGCCGGGCATGGTCACCGCCGTCGAGCTGGCCACCCTCGGCAGCGCACCGGAGGCCGAGTTCCGGCGCCTCCTCGGCGTACACCTCGCTGCGCACCTGGAGCAGTCCGTCCGGATTGCCGGTGCCGAGCAGCGTGCCGGCGCGGATTCCGAGACGACCGCGCTGGCCGGTGCGATCGTCCGGACCGGAAGCGCCTACCTGAATCAGCTCGGCCGGCTTCCGGACTGAGAACCTCACCCGAGCCGACCGGCTCGGTGTCGCAGTCGACCGGCTCGGTGCGGCTGTCGCGGTGATCGCGCAGCGCACGACCCTGACGTGGTCCGCGGTAGGTACGATTCCGACATTCCGCCTTTAGCGCGTTTTCTAATGTTCGGGCCACCCCGATTTGGCGTTGGCGCCCCGGCCGTGTAACTTTCTCTCCCGGCAGGGCACCGGGCAAGACCGCAGAGCAACACCGCGGCGGCCGGCCTGCCAAACCCCGAACGATCGCGACGGTAACCCGGCGCGCCCGTACGGGTGCACGACGGCTGGACGAAGCATGACAAACCGGGAGACACCGGTTTGACGAGGCAGAAACAGTCGGGTAAGGTACAACAAGTGCCTGACGGAAACGCCAGGCAGCGGAACAAGAAGCCCCGGGTGGCGGTCCAGTTGGACTGGTTGTTCGGTGTGTGGTTGTTCTTTGAGAACTCAACAGGGTGCTTGATAAGCCAGTGCCAAATGTTTGTTTGTTTGGCAGCAAGTGTTTTTATTGTTGCTGGGTTTTGATTTTCCACGGTTTTTGTTGGAGAGTTTGATCCTGGCTCAGGACGAACGCTGGCGGCGTGCTTAACACATGCAAGTCGAGCGGAAAGGCCCTTCGGGGTACTCGAGCGGCGAACGGGTGAGTAACACGTGAGTAACCTGCCTCAGGCTTTGGGATAACCCTCGGAAACGGGGGCTAATACCGGATATGACTTCCTGCCGCATGGTGGGGGGTGGAAAGTTTTTCGGCCTGGGATGGGCTCGCGGCCTATCAGCTTGTTGGTGGGGTGATGGCCTACCAAGGCGACGACGGGTAGCCGGCCTGAGAGGGCGACCGGCCACACTGGGACTGAGACACGGCCCAGACTCCTACGGGAGGCAGCAGTGGGGAATATTGCACAATGGGCGGAAGCCTGATGCAGCGACGCCGTGTGAGGGATGACGGCCTTCGGGTTGTAAACCTCTTTCAGCAGGGACGAAGCGCAAGTGACGGTACCTGCAGAAGAAGCGCCGGCCAACTACGTGCCAGCAGCCGCGGTAAGACGTAGGGCGCGAGCGTTGTCCGGATTTATTGGGCGTAAAGAGCTCGTAGGCGGCTTGTCGCGTCGACTGTGAAAACCCACGGCTCAACTGTGGGCTTGCAGCCGATACGGGCAGGCTAGAGTTCGGTAGGGGAGACTGGAATTCCTGGTGTAGCGGTGAAATGCGCAGATATCAGGAGGAACACCGGTGGCGAAGGCGGGTCTCTGGGCCGATACTGACGCTGAGGAGCGAAAGCGTGGGGAGCGAACAGGATTAGATACCCTGGTAGTCCACGCTGTAAACGTTGGGCGCTAGGTGTGGGGGGCCTCTCCGGTTCTCTGTGCCGCAGCTAACGCATTAAGCGCCCCGCCTGGGGAGTACGGCCGCAAGGCTAAAACTCAAAGGAATTGACGGGGGCCCGCACAAGCGGCGGAGCATGCGGATTAATTCGATGCAACGCGAAGAACCTTACCTGGGTTTGACATGGCCGCAAAACCTGCAGAGATGTGGGGTCCTTCGGGGGCGGTCACAGGTGGTGCATGGCTGTCGTCAGCTCGTGTCGTGAGATGTTGGGTTAAGTCCCGCAACGAGCGCAACCCTTGTTCGATGTTGCCAGCACGTTATGGTGGGGACTCATCGAAGACTGCCGGGGTCAACTCGGAGGAAGGTGGGGATGACGTCAAGTCATCATGCCCCTTATGTCCAGGGCTTCACGCATGCTACAATGGCCGGTACAATGGGCTGCGATACCGTGAGGTGGAGCGAATCCCAAAAAGCCGGTCTCAGTTCGGATCGGGGTCTGCAACTCGACCCCGTGAAGTCGGAGTCGCTAGTAATCGCAGATCAGCAACGCTGCGGTGAATACGTTCCCGGGCCTTGTACACACCGCCCGTCACGTCACGAAAGTCGGCAACACCCGAAGCCCATGGCCTAACCCCTTGTGGGAGGGAGTGGTCGAAGGTGGGGCTGGCGATTGGGACGAAGTCGTAACAAGGTAGCCGTACCGGAAGGTGCGGCTGGATCACCTCCTTTCTAAGGAGCACCTCCCGGCGAAGGTCGGGTAGGAGCCCGCGCTGCCCGGATGTGGTGGCGGGGTGCTCGTTGGCGGAGACACTGGCGAAGTTCACGGCTGGCAACGGCTGATCTGACGAGTACGGCCCCTTGGTGGGGTGTGGAAGTGTTGGGTTGGTGCGGCTGGTGGTGGGTGTAGAGCATCCTGTTGGGTCCTGAGGGAACAACCGTGTGGTTGTTGTCTTGTGCCAGGCACGCCTGGCCCCGCATACCGGGCCCCTTTGTTGGTGGGTTGTTGGTGTGGGGTTGTGGGTGGTGGGTTGGTCGTTTGTTGAGAATTGCACAGTGGACGCGAGCATCTTTGTGGTCAAGTTGTCAAGGGCGGACGGTGGATGCCTTGGCACCAGGAGCCGATGAAGGACGTGGGAGGCCGCGATAGGCCTGGGGGAGCTGTCAACCGAGCTGTGATCCCAGGGTGTCCGAATGGGGTAACCTGGCACCAGTCATGTGGTGTCACCTGCACCTGAATTCATAGGGTGTGTGGAGGGAACGCGGGGAAGTGAAACATCTCAGTACCCGTAGGAAGAGAAAACAATAGTGATTCCGTGAGTAGTGGCGAGCGAAAGCGGATGTAGGCTAAACCGGTTGCGTGTGATACCTGTCAGGGGTTGCGTGGTCGGGGTTGTGGGACTCCATGGGGTGGGCTGACAACCATCCGGAAAGTTACAAATACCAGGTGTTAGCTGAATGGTGTGGAAAAGCCAACCGTAGGCGGTGATAGTCCGGTAGGTGAAAGCATCTGGTCTTTCTTGTGGGTGTTCCCGAGTAGCGGCGGACTCCTGAAATCTGCCGTGAATCTGCCAGGACCACCTGGTAAGCCTAAATACTTCCTGGTGACCGATAGCGGACGAGTACCGTGAGGGAATGGTGAAAAGTACCCCGGGAGGGGAGTGAAATAGTACCTGAAACCGTTCGCCTACAATCCGTCGGAGCCTGCTTTTGTGGGTGACGGCGTGCCTTTTGAAGAATGAGCCTGCGAGTTAGTGGCATGTGGCGAGGTTAACCCGTGTGGGGTAGCCGTAGCGAAAGCGAGTCTTAATAGGGCGTGTAGTCGCGTGTTCTAGACCCGAAGCGGGGTGATCTAGCCATGGGCAGGCTGAAGCGTGGGTAAGACCGCGTGGAGGGCCGAACCCACCAACGTTGAAAAGTTGGGGGATGACCTGTGGTTAGGGGTGAAAGGCCAATCAAACTCCGTGATAGCTGGTTCTCCCCGAAATGCATTTAGGTGCAGCGTCGTGTGTTTCTTGCCGGAGGTAGAGCACTGGATGGTCTAGGGGCCCTACAAGGTTACTGAAATCAGCCAAACTCCGAATGCCGGTAAGTGAGAGCGCGGCAGTGAGACTGCGGGGGATAAGCTTCGTAGTCGAGAGGGAAACAGCCCAGATCGCCAGCTAAGGCCCCTAAGCGTGTGCTAAGTGGAAAAGGATGTGGGGTCGCATAGACAACCAGGAGGTTGGCTTAGAAGCAGCCATCCTTTAAAGAGTGCGTAATAGCTCACTGGTCAAGTGGTTCCGCGCCGACAATGTAGCGGGGCTCAAGTACACCGCCGAAGCTGTGGCATTCACACTTTAACTCGGTGATGTTTTCGAACGTCATCCAGGTGTGTGGGTGGGTAGGGGAGCGTCGTGCCGGGGGTGAAGCAGCGGGGTGACCTAGTTGTGGACGCGGCACGAGTGAGAATGCAGGCATGAGTAGCGAAAGAAGGGTGAGAAACCCTTCCGCCGGATGACCAAGGGTTCCAGGGCCAGGTTAATCCGCCCTGGGTGAGTCGGGGCCTAAGGCGAGGCCGAGAGGCGTAGTCGATGGATAACGGGTTGATATTCCCGTACCCGTGTAGGAGCGCCCGTGATGAACCTCGTTGTGCTAACCACCCGAGCTGCCTGCGATCTTCGGATCAATGGTGGGGAGCGTGGGAACCTGGCGGGTAGTAGTCAAGCGATGGGGTGACGCAGGAAGGTAGCTGAGCCCGGCCGGTGGTTGTGCCGGGGTAAGCGTGTAGGCCGGTGTGTAGGCAAATCCGCACATCATATGGTTGAGACGTGATGCCGAGCCGATTCAGGTGAAGTCAGTGATCCTATGCTGCCGAGAAAAGCCTCTAGCGAGTTCCGAGCGGCCCGTACCCTAAACCGACACAGGTGGTCAGGTAGAGAATACCGAGGCGATCGGGTGAACTGTGGTTAAGGAACTCGGCAAATTGCCCCCGTAACTTAGGGAGAAGGGGGGCCGGAGACGTGAAGCCACTTGCTGGTGGAGCGTTGTATGGCCGCAGAGAGCAGGGGGAAGCGACTGTTTACTAAAAACACAGGTCCATGCGAAGAAGTAATTCGATGTATATGGACTGACGCCTGCCCGGTGCTGGAACGTTAAGGGGACCGGTTAGTCTTTCGGGGCGAAGCTGAGAACTTAAGCGCCAGTAAACGGCGGTGGTAACTATAACCATCCTAAGGTAGCGAAATTCCTTGTCGGGTAAGTTCCGACCTGCACGAATGGCGTAACGACTTCCCCACTGTCTCAACCACAGGCCCGGCGAAATTGCAGTACGAGTAAAGATGCTCGTTACGCGCGGCAGGACGGAAAGACCCCGGGACCTTTACTATAGCTTGACATTGGTATCTGAATTAGCTTGTGTAGGATAGGTGGGAGCCGGTGAAGCTTGCACGCCAGTGTAGGTGGAGGCAATCTTGAAATACCACTCTGGTTGGTTTGGGTATCTAACTTCGGGCCCTTATCGGGTTCAGGGACAGTGTCTGGTGGGTAGTTTAACTGGGGCGGTTGCCTCCTAAAATGTAACGGAGGCGCCCAAAGGTTCCCTCAGCCTGGTTGGCAATCAGGTGTTGAGTGTAAGTGTATAAGGGAGCTTGACTGTGAGACTGACGGGTCGAGCAGGGACGAAAGTCGGGACTAGTGATCCGGCACTTGCGTGTGGAAGCGGTGTCGCTCAACGGATAAAAGGTACCCCGGGGATAACAGGCTGATCTTCCCCAAGAGTCCATATCGACGGGATGGTTTGGCACCTCGATGTCGGCTCGTCGCATCCTGGGGCTGTAGCAGGTCCCAAGGGTTGGGCTGTTCGCCCATTAAAGCGGTACGCGAGCTGGGTTTAGAACGTCGTGAGACAGTTCGGTCCCTATCCGCCGTGCGCGTAGGATACTTGAGAAGGGCTGTCCCTAGTACGAGAGGACCGGGACGGACGAACCTCTGGTGTGCCAGTTGTCCCGCCAGGGGCACGGCTGGTTGGCTACGTTCGGGAGGGATAACCGCTGAAAGCATCTAAGCGGGAAGCCTGCTTCAAGATGAGGTATCCCACCCCGTTTAGGGGGTAAGGCTCCCAGTGAGACGACTGGGTTGATAGGCCGGAGATGTAAGCCAGGTAACTGGTTGAGTTGACCGGTACTAATAGGCCGAGGACTTGACTACAAGGTTGCTACGCGTCCACTGTGTGATTCACAGCAAACGAACAATGTTTCCCACGTGTGGGTGGGTTGTTGTTTGTGTTGTTGATAGGGTTACGGCGGTTATGGCGGAGGGGAAACGCCCGGTTACATTCCGAACCCGGAAGCTAAGCCTTCCAGCGCTGATGGTACTGCACTCGGGAGGGTGTGGGAGAGTAAGACGCCGCCGGACATCTTCACAGGAGTGGCGCCACCCGGTTACGGGCGGCGCCACTCCTGTTTTCAGTTCTTGGCGCCTGCGCGAGGGCTGGTCGGTCCCACGGTTCCGACCACACCCCGACCGGTCACCCGCCCAGGCTGGCCGCCGCCGAGGCGATCGCCGAAGAGAAGTAGCTGACCTGGGTGTAGACGCCAGGATAGTTCGGCCGCGCACACCCGTTACCCCAGCTGACAATGCCGACCTGGACCAGCCCGCTGCCACCCTGCCGGAACATCGGGCCACCCGAGTCACCCTGGCAGGTGTCGACACCACCGGAGAGGTAGCCGGCACAGATCTCCTCTGCCGCGATGACGGCACCGCGGTAAGAGGAGGCACTGTTGCAGACCGAGTCGCTGACGAACGGCACGCTGGCCTTCATCATGTACCGCTGCTGCGCCCCGCCCTCCCGGGTGGCGCCCCAGCCGGCGACGGTGAATGTGCCGCTGTCGTAGGCGGTGGAGGTGGCGATCGGCAGGGTGCCGAGCCCGGTGACCGAGCTGGCCAGCCGGATCAGCGCCCAGTCGTCTCCGTTGCCGTTGTAGCCGGGTGCCCGGTACACGTAGTTGGAGCGGACCTGGATCCGGCTCGACGACTGGAGGTCCACCACGCCGAGCGTGGCGGTGATGCTGGTGTTGCTTCCGGTACGACCGACGCAGTGCGCCGCGGTGAGCACCAGTCGGGAACTGTAGAGGGAACCGCCGCAGCCCATCGAGAGCCGGACCATGAACGGGAACTCGCCCTGTGCGGCGCGGGTGCCGCCGACGACGAAGGGTGTGACGTCGGTGTTCTCCGGTGCGGCGCTGGCCGGTGCGGCCAGGGTGACGCCGCCGGCCGTTGCCGCGACGAACGCGACGGCGGCCAGGCGGGTGAGGGTGCGCCAACGAGCCATGGGGGTCCTCTCCGAACATCGACGGCCCGCCTCGTGGGCGGGCCTCAGATCACGATGCCGGCAGCGTATGGACCTCTATCGCTGTATCGCAATGTGTCGATGCCATAGCGGTTGTGTCATACCACCGGGGCGAGGAGCCGGTCAGCCGCAGCTGTACCGGGGTTCAGCCAGGTATTTCCAGGTGAACTTCTCCCGCTTGACGACCTTTCCGCCCTTGTGGAACAGCCGGAAGGCGTCCTGGGTGAAACCGTCGATCCCGTTCGTGGGGATGCAGGAGGGGCCGGGCTGGAGCTTGATCACCTTCGGCTTGGTGATGTTCCGGCGCGGGCTCCACTCCGTGGTCACCTTGTCGTAGACCTTGGTGCTCCAGATCGACACCGTGACCGAACTGCCGGTGTGCGCGGTGTCGATCAGGACCCCGTGCGGGGTGTCGTTCTTGAACTTGAAGTCGAGGTCCGGCCAGAAAATGGTCGACTCGATGACCGGCGGATAGCGGCTGAACCAGTACGAGTGCGGCTTGTGCTCCACGTCCTCCAGCCCGGCGTAGTACGTGGCGTTGAACAACGTCGTGGTGAACTGCGAGGTGCCGCCCCCGACCCCCGGCACCAGCTTGCCGTCCAGGATGACCGGCGCGTCGCGGTAGCCCTGGGCGTAGCCGCGCTCGCCGGTGTGCCCGTTCAGCGAGAAGGTCTGGCCGGGCTTCACCACCGTGCCGTCCACGTCCCGGGCGATCGTCACGATGTTCTGGCTGCGCGGCGAGCCGAGACCGCCGGTGAACTTGGTGGTGAAGGTGGAGACCCGCTCCTTGATCCCCATCTTGGTCAGGTCCTCGGCGCTGAGCTTCGGCTCGACCGGCCTGAGCTTCGCCTCGACCGTACGGCCGTCGGTCTTCGGGAGTACCGCCAGCAGGTCGCGGGCCAGCGCGGCGGTGTCCACCTGGGAGCCACCGGCGCCGGCCACGATCTTCGGCTTGTTGCCCTGGATCGACATGCTGGCGTCCTTCGGTGCCACCTCGACCTTGTCGAGCTGGCCGGGAAGCGCGGCCCGCAGCTTCTTCTCGTCCACCCGGGGGGCGATCTTCCCGGCCTTGTCCGCCGTCAGCACCAGGCTTTTGGCGATCGCGGCCGGCGCGATGGTGAAGCTGCCCTGCTCGGTGCTGACCGTCACCGGAGCGGAAACGGCCGGCCTGGCCAGCTCGCTGACCAGCCGGTCGACCTCCTCGGTGGTGGTCACCGGGTGCGTCTCGACCAGCGGCACCTGCACCGGCTGCCCGCTCAGCCAGCCCTCCCGCAGCGCCCTGGCCGACTCCTCGGGCCGCAGCCCGCGGCTCGGTTTCGGATAGACCGCCTTCGGGGTCGTACCGCTGAAGGTGATCGCCGGCATCGTCATCCGTGGCCCGGCCCTGCCGACCACCTTCCGCAGTTCGGTGTCGAGCTTCTCGGCGTCCACCGTGACCACCGGCTCGGTGCTCCGGGAGCCGAAGAGCAGGCTCAGCGGGCCGGGCCGGTACTCGACCGCCGCCGTGACGGTCGCCTCGACGTCCACCGCCAGCCCGACCGCGGCCGGCGACACCTCGCCGGTCTGGTCACCGACGCGCACCTGGACCGGGCTGGTAAAGGTGGCGGCCTTCGACTCCAGGCCGGCGCGGAGCGCCTGGACCGCCTCGGCCCGGCTCTTGCCGCCCAGGTCGACACCGAGCACGCTGGTGCCCCGGGGCACCTCACCGGCGTACGCGTAGCCGGCCGTGGCGCCGCCGGTGGCGACCAGCACTGCGGCGGCCGTACCGCCGGCGAGCAGGATCCGCCGCAGCCGGCGCTTCCCCGCCGGGTGCCCGCCGCCGGGCGGGTCCGAGCCCGGGACCGGCGTCTCCCAGCCGGCCGACGTCGCGGTGACGGTCCCCGGGGTACTCCCGGCACCGCCGGCCGGGCCAGCAGCCTGGCCCGGCCCGCCGGCCGGCAGGTTGACCGCGGTGATCTGGATGGTCGGGCGATCCTTGGCGGGCTCCCGGACGGCGGCCAGTTGCACGGTCGGCTGCTCGTCGGCGGGGACTCTCTTCTCGCCGTACTGACTCACGGACACCTCAGCGCGATGCGGCGGGCGGGCACCAGAGCCGCCCGGGAGGACCTTGACCGACTACGGTAGCCAAAACTCCGCGGCGGCGGGCGACGGGTCCGCCCGGGAGCCAAAAATGCGAATAGTCCGATCTTCGACCGGGTACGACCGAACATCCATGGTGTTCCGTACACCTGGCAGCTCTCGGTTCGCCACCGAGCCCGCATATGCTCCGACCGTCTACCCCCTATCGGAGGCAACTTGATGCGCCGGAACAGACGCGGACGCTCGCTCCGGGCGCTGGGTGTGCTGCTCACCAGCAGTGCGCTCGGCGTGACAAGCGGAACGGTGGCCCTCGCCGCCGAGCCCGCGGCGACGCCCCTGCTCAGTGAGATCCACTACGACAACGCCGGCACCGACACCGGCGAGGCGATCGAGGTCGAGGCCCCGGCCGGTACGGACCTGACCGGCTGGCAGCTCGTCCTCTACAACGGCAACAACGGGGCGCCGTACCACACCCGCACGTTGGGTGGGACGGTGCCGGCGGCCGGGGTCGTCGTCGCGACGTACCCGACCGACGGGATCCAGAACGGCTCCCCGGACGGGATCGCACTCGTCGCCCCGGACGGCACCGTCGCCGAGTTCCTGAGCTACGAGGGCGGGATGACCGGGGTCGGCGGACCGGCCGACGGGCAGGCGGCCACCGACATCGGCGTGGCCGAGGCCGGCAGCACCCCGATCGGCCAGTCGTTGCAGCGGATCGACGGCAGCTGGCGGGCACCCGCGCTGAACAGCTTCGGCACCCGCAACGGCGGCGACGACCCGGACCCCGACCCGGACCCGGTCGGCTGCGACGCCCCGGTCAGCCACACCATCGCCCAGGTGCAGGGCACCGGCGACGCGACACCGCTTTCCGGCACCAGGGTCACCGTCGAGGGTGTCGTCACCGGCGACCACCGCACCGGCGGGTACAACGGGATCTACCTGCAGACCGCCGGCAGCGGCGGGCGGGCGCCGGCCGCCGGCACCGCCTCGGACGGCATCTTCGGCTATCTGACCAGCAACGCCGCCAACCACCCGAGCGTCGCGATCGGCGACCGGATCCGGATCAGCGGCACCGCGGGCGAGTTCAACGGGCTCACCCAGGTAAGCATCGGCGCCAGGACCGACGTGCAGGTCTGCGAGCAGGGCGTCGGGCTGCCGTCACCGGCCGCGCTCTCGCTGCCGCTGGCCGCCCCGGCCCGGGAGTCGGTCGAGTCGATGCTCGTCGCCCCGGTCGGCGACTACACCGTCTCCGAGGTCTATAACACCAACCGGTACGGCGAGGTGGTGCTCGCCGCCGGTGACCGTGCCGCGGTGATCCCGACCGACGTCGCCCGGCCCGGCACCGACGCCGCCCGCGACGTGGCGGCGGCGAACGAGCTGGCCCGGCTGCTCGTCGACGACGGCCGGACCACGAACCTGGCGAGTGCCGGCCTGCTGCCGCCGTACCTGGCGCCGGGCAGCCCGCTGCGGGTCGGCGACTCGGTCGAGGCGTTCGGGCCGGTCGTGCTCTCGTACGGGTTCGACGAGTGGCGGCTCCAGCCGACCACCCCGGTCGACGCCGACACCCCGCCGGCCGCCCGGACCAGCTTCAAGGTGACCAACCCGCGCACCCCGGCACCGGCGAACGTCGGCGGCGACCTCAAGGTCGGGGCGTTCAACGTGCTCAACTACTTCGTGCACTTCGGCGGCGACGCCCGGGGCGCCGCGGACGAGGCGGCGCTCGCCCGCCAGGAAGCGAAGATCGTCTCGGCGATCAACGCACTCGGCGCCGACGTGGTCGCGCTCCAGGAGATCGAGAACTCGGTACGGTTCAACGCCGCCGACCCGCAGCAGGCGCTCAAGCGACTCGTCGGCGCGCTGAACACGGCTGCCGGGGCCGGCACCTGGGACTACGTGCGTACCCCGGCGGAGCTGCCACCGGCGGCCCAGCAGGACTTCATCACCACCGCGATCATCTTCAAGCCGGCCAGGGCACAGCCCAAGGGCGCCGCCCGGTCGGTGAACGACGAGACCGTCTGGTTCAACGCCCGGGAACCGATCGCGCAGACCTTCACGGCCGGCGCGACCACCTTCACCGTGGTGGCCAACCACCTCAAGTCGAAGAGCAGCAGCGACTCGGCGACCGGTGACAACGCCGACAGCGGCGACGGGCAGGGCGCGTTCAACGGCGACCGGGTCCGGCAGGCCAGCGCGCTGGCCGCCTTCGTCGAGCAGCTCGAGGCCGACAGCGGCAGCGACCAGGTGCTGCTGCTCGGCGACTTCAACGCGTACACCCAGGAGGACCCGATGCGGGTCCTGCACGACGCCGGGTACGTCGACCTGAACGGCACCGGCAAGGCCAGTTACGTCTTCGGCGGCGAGTCCGGCTCGCTGGACCACGCGGTCGCCTCGGCGTCGCTGGCGGACCGGGTCACCGGGGTCGACGTCTGGCAGATCAACTCGCACGAGTCGTACGCCTTCCAGTACGACGGGCACCCGGCGTTCTTCGCCGAGGACCCGTACCGGGCCAGCGACCACAACCCGATCGTCGTGGGGCTGGAGACCGGGGCGACCGGCCCGGTCGAGTTGCAACTGCTCAGCGTCAACGACTTCCACGGCCGGCTGGAGTCGCCCGGCAACGCGCCGGACGGCCGGCCGGTCGGCGGAGCCGCCCAGGTCGCCGGCCTGGTCGACCAGCTCCGGGCGGAGAACCCGAACACCGCCTTCGTCTCCGGCGGCGACAACATCGGCGCCTCCACGTTCGTCTCGGCGATCGACGACGACAACCCGACGATCGACGCGCTGAACGCGATGGGGCTGGCCGCCTCGGCGGTCGGCAACCACGAGTTCGACAAGGGCATCGCCGACCTCACCGGCCGGGTCACCGACCGGGCCGACTTCCCGCTGCTCGGCGCGAACGTCTACCGGGGCGACCAGCGGGCACTGCCGGCGTACTCGGTGAGCACCGTCGGCGGGGTCCGGGTCGGCTTCGTCGGGGTGGTGACCGAGCAGACCGCCTCGCTGGTCAGCCCGGACGGCATCGCCGGGATTACCTTCCGGGAGCCGGTGGCCGAGGCGAACGCCGTGGCCGCACAGCTGCGCGACGGCGACCCGGCCAACGGCGAGGCCGACGTGGTGGTGCTGCTCGCCCACGAGGGGGCGGCGACCGAGAACATCGACTCGGCCGAGGAGCTGGCGAACGACCCGGTCTTCGGGAAGTTCACCAGGGCCGACGCGACGATCGACGTCATCTTCAGCGGGCACACCCACCAGCCGTACGCCTTCGAGGTGCCGGTCCCCGGCACCGACCGGCTGCGCCCGGTGGTGCAGGCCGAGGACTACGGCAAGCGGCTGGGCAAGGTCGAGCTGACCTTCGACCCGGCCACCGGCACGGTGACGGCGGCCGACGCGTCGCTGGTCGACGTGGTCGGTGCGCCGCAGCACCCGGCGGTCGCCGAGATCGTGGCGGCGGCGAAGGCCCGGGCCCAGGAGCTGGGTCAGCGGGCGCTCGGCTCGATCACCGCGGACATCCGGCGGGCCTACAACGAGGCCGGCAACGAGGACCGGGGCAAGGAGTCGGTGCTCGGCAACTTCGTCGCCGACGTGCAGCTCGCCGGGACCAGTGCGCCGGGCCGGGGCGGGGCGCAGATCGCGTTCATGAACCCGGGCGGTCTCCGGGCCGACCTGGTGTACGCCCCGGACGGCGTCGTCACGTACGCCGAGGCGTTCTCGGTGCAGCCGTTCGCCAACGACGTGGTGACGAAGACGTACACCGGGGCGCAGCTCAAGCAGGTGCTGGAGCAGCAGTGGCAGCCGGCGGGCGCCTCCCGGCCGGTGCTCTGGCTCGGCGTCTCCAGGGGCTTCTCCTACACCTACGACCCGGCGGCCCCGCAGGGCTCCCGGATCACCTCGATGTCCCTGAACGGCACCCCGATCAGCCCGACCGGCAGCTACCGGTTGACGGTGAACTCGTTCCTCGCGGCCGGCGGGGACAACTTCACCACCCTGGCCGGGGGGACCGACCGGGTCACCACCGGGGACAACGACCTGACGATGCTCACCGACTACATCGCGGCGAACTCGCCGGTCACCGCCGACCCGGCGCCGCGTTCGGCGGTCGGCCAGCCGGGACCGGAGTGCGACACGACGATCAGCGGTCGGCACAACCGGCCCGTGTTCGTCTTCGCCGGGCTCACCTGTCTGGAGGACGCGACCGTCTCCGGCCCGGTGACTGTGCTGCCGGGCGGGTCGCTGGTGGCGACCGGCGGCAGCATCTCCGGCCCGGTCACCGCCACCGCGCCGGAGACGCTGACCCTGAGCGGTACCCGGGTCTCCGGCCCGGTCACCGTGGTCGCCGCGACTGGTGCCGTACTGGTCGAGCAGGGCCGGGTCAGCGGTGCGGTCTCGATCGCGCTCGGCACCGGCGGGGTACGCCTCGACGGCGTCACCGCGTCCGGCCCGGTCTCGCTGCTCGGCAACTCCGGCAGCCAGCCGGTGCTGGTCGCCGGCAACACCGTCAGCGGGCCGCTCACCTGCCTGGCCAACTCCCCGGCACCGGGCAACGACGGCCGGATCAACACCGTCCGGGGCCCGAAGGTCGGGCAGTGTGCCAGGCTGTGAACGACGTGGTGTGTCAGGTGCCGGGCGACGACGGTCGGGGTGACCGACCGACGGCCGACTAGCTCCATCGCGACTGCGGGTCCGGTTCCGGGTCACCGGTTCCGGGCCCGCAGTCGTGTGTCGGAGTCGTGTGTCGGAGTCGTGTGTCGGAGTCGTGTGTCGGAGTCGTGTGTCGCGGTGGTTGTCGGAGTGGTCTGTCGGAGAGTGTGTCGGGACGCGTGTGCCCCGGGGACCGGAGGCGTGGCCCGGAGGCGGAAGGGACGAGGGTGAGCGGCTACCAGCCCGTACCGTTGCCGACCGGTGCCGGTGCGACCTCCCGGACCGACCTGGTGGCCGGACTGACCGGCTGGGCCCGGTCCCGGCCGCTGCGGGACCTGGTCGCCGCGTTCGGCGCCGAGCTGCCCGACGACCGGCTTCCCCCGGACGGGCTGCTCGGTTGGCTGGACGACTTCTCGGCCCGGCACTGGGACTTCCGCAGCCGGCACGGTGCGGTCGAGCGGGACGAGGTCGGCGAGACCGTACTCGATCCCGCCGTCGCCGAGCTGGTCCGGTCGGCCGCCGAGGCGCTCGGCCTGGCCGGCCCGCGACCCGTGCCCGGCCGGCGGTACGACCACCTGCTGGTGCTGGGCGGGCTGGCCCGGTCCTGCCTGCAACGGACCGCCTACGCCGCCCGGCTGCTCGACACCGGGTTCGTCGAGGCCGGCGAGGTCGCGGCGCTGGGCAGCTTTCGGCCGCTACGTCCGGTCGAACTCGACCGGCTCCAGTTGCCCGCCGACCGGCCCGGAACGCGGCTGGACGGCGGTTACGAGGTGGACGCGATGGACCTGGGCGTCCGGGCCGCCTTCGGTTGCCCGACCAGCGTCGAGCAGCGGCGCTCGGCGGGCGAGATCGACCACCACTCCTGGTCGGTCGCCGTCTACCGGCCGGCGCCGGTGCGGACCGGTGCCGGGCCGGCGAGCCGGTCGGTGGCCCGCCCGGTGGTGCGGGTGTTGGCGGCGCCGTCGACGGAGCCGAAGACCCGGCGGGCGCACACCTCCGACACGTACCACTTCTGGGCCGGGGAGTTGCGGCCGGCGGCCGGGGACCGGGTGTTGGTGCTGACCTCGCAGCTCTACGTGCCGTTCCAGCACGTCGACGCGCTGCGCACGCTCTCGCTCGGTTACGGGTGCGAGGTGGACACGGTGGGGCTGGACCCGGACTCGCTGCCCGGGTACGGGCCGGCCGAGTCGTCGGGCCCGGACCGCTACCTTCAGGAGATACGGTCCGCGATCCGGTCGATACGCAATCTGTTGCGGGTACTCGGATAATCACTATCCGGATGCGCGCACCGGATCGTGCGCCCCAATACACCGTCCGCAGTGGACGGCAAACCGGATTACTTGCCCGGACCGTGCTACACCATGGCTTTCGGGGGCCGCAGACCGCCGGATCGGGCTACGAACCGCCGGATCGTCGGAGTGTGACTGGCCTAACGGACCAACTTGGGACACGGAAGCGAAACGGGGCAGCGCGCGGAATAAAGAAACCCTTAAGGTTGTCCAGGCGTCGCCCCACGGGGGGGCAACCGTTCCCTATCTGGGCAGTGCGACGCGTTTCTGTTGCGAGGAGTCCCCTTGCCTCCACGTTCTATTTCCCGGCCGCTGGCGCTTGCCTCGGCCGTCGCGCTCAGCGCCACCACCGCTCTTGTCGGTGCGACGGCGGCCCAGGCGAGCCACCCCGGCTCGGGGAGTGTGCTGAGCGCCAGCAACGGCACCGACACCATCAGGTTCAACGGCGGTTCGACGCTGCGACTCGGCAACCAGGACTCGGGCATCACCACGGTGAACGGCGCTGCCTGGGCACCGGACGGCAGCCGGGCGATCTTCGCCACCGAGAGCGGCGACATCGCCACCCTGCGGCACAACGACGGCGGGAACTGGTGGTGGGTCTCGCCCAAGTGGGACGGCGCGCCGGACGTCGAGTACCGCAGCCCGGTCTACCGGAGCGAGGGCATCGGCGTGCTCTGGTCGGCCAAGGAGGCGGGCTCGCCCTGGCGGATCGAGGCGCAGGTCGCCTCGGGCGGCTTCCCGCCGCGCCAGATCACCCCGGGTGACGGCCGGCACTACCTCAACCCGGACTCCGGCCCGGGTGCGCTCTTCGTCTACCAGGTGCAGGGCGGCAGCGCCGACGCACCGTCCGGGCCGTCCGAGGTCGGCGTCTTCGACGGCAGCAGCTTCCAGGAGATCCTGGACGACGCGAGCAACCCGTCCGTCTCGCCGAACGGCAAGCGGGTGGCGTTCGTCCGTGGCGGTCAGATCTACGCTGCCGACATCGACGGCACCGGCGTCATCGCGATCACCTCGAACGCGGTGACCCACGACCACCCGACCTGGTCGCCGGATGGCAACACCATCGCCTTCAGCAACGGCTCCGGAGTGGCGACCGCACCGGCGAACGGCAGCGGGGCGGCGAACCCGACCCCGGTGTCCGGACTCTCCGGGGTGCCCTCCTACCAGCCGCGCCGGACCGACACCGTGGCCCGGCTCGCCGGGGCGAACCGGTTCACCACGGGCACCGCCGTCTCCCAGGCGCACTGGGCGACCGCGGCTGACCAGGGCGACGCGCGGCAGTTCGCGGACGCCGTCGTGCTCTCCCGGTCGGACGTGTTCGCCGACGCGCTCGGCGGTGCGGCGCTGGCCGCCGCGAAGCAGGGCCCGCTGCTGATGACCACGCCGACCGCGTTGAACGCGGACATCGAGGCCGAGATCAAGCGGATCCTGCCGCTCGGCAAGACCGTCTACCTGCTCGGCAGCCCCGGTGCGCTCTCCACCGCGGTGGAGGACCGAATCAAGGCGCTGGGCTACCAGACCGAGCGGATCGCCGGCTCGGACCGCTTCACCACCTCGGTCGCGATCGCCAACGAGATCAACCCGAACCCGACCTACGTGCTCGCCGCGACCGGGATGAACTTCCCGGACGCGCTCGCGGCCGGTGCCGCGGCCGGCTCGTTCAACGTGCCGGGCAGCGGCCAGTCCGCGGTGGTCGTGCTCACCAACGACTACGCGCTGACGGCCGGCACCAAGACCTACCTGGACCGGGTGCGGTCGACGTCGCAGATCGTCGGCATCGGCAAGCAGGGTGCGGGGGCGACGCTGCCGTACTTCCCGATCGAGATCTACGGGGACAGCCGCTACGAGACCTCGCTCTTCGTCGCGTGGTCGTTCTTCGGCGGCACCGACTTCGCCGGTCTCGCCACCGGGACCAACTGGCCGGACGCGCTCTCCGGCGGTGCCCTGATGGCGACGATCAACGGTCCGCTGCTGCTCACCCAGGGCAACAGCTCGACGCTCTCCTTCGAGCCCGAGCTGTTCCTGGACGAGCACAGCGGGTCGCTGGACACCGCGCTGATCTTCGGGTCCGCCGCGGTCGTCTCGGCGGGGCAGCAGGCGCCGATCGGCAGCTGGATCAGTGGCCCGGGTAGCTACACCGTGGTGAACAACCCGACCAACATCGGGATCGTCGACCTCGACCGGGGCACCTCCTCCACCGCTCGCGCGGCGGCGGCCGACCCCAGCCAGGTCCGTACCCCGGAGCAGCTGGAGGCGGCTGTCGAGGGTCTCAAGGACCGGCTCGAGCAGCGGTAACCAGCAGGACGGTTTAACAAGGAAGGGGCCGGTCGACAGACCGGCCCCTTCTCGTCGTCCGAGTGCAAGGAAGGGCCCCCTCTACAACAGAAAACGATAAGAAGGGGCCCTTCCTTGCACTCTTCGGCCCGGCGAGCGGCGGGGTTAGCGGGTCTCCTCGATTGCCTGGCGGAAGACCCGGGAGCGGTGCGCGTAGTTGTCGAACCGGCCGTAACTGGGTGCCGCCGGGGAGAGCAGCACCACTCCGCCGGCCGGGGTTCGCTCCCGGCCGAGTCGTACCGCCTCGGGCAGGTCCTCGGCGGCCAGCGTGGTTATGGTGCCCAGGTCCTTGACCACGTCCAGGATCCGGGGACCGCTGTCGGGGATGCCGATCAGGGTGGCCACGATCCCCTGCCCGGCGAGGAAGTCCCGCAGCGGGCCGTAGTCCACCCCCCGGTCCTCGCCACCGACGATCACGGTCAACGGCCGGTTGGCGTACGCCTCGATGGCGTGGATCGCCGACTGCGGGATCGTGGAGAGCGAGTCGTCCACGAAGGTGATCCCGGACGGGTCCTCGATCGGGGTGAGCCGGTGCTCCAGGACCGGCAGGGTGCCGAGCGCGGCGGCGAGCCGGTCCCGTTCGGCGACACAGTCGACGCCGACCGCCCGCAGTGCGGTGAGCGCCACGCAGAGGTTCCCCTCGTTGTGCCGTCCCACCAGGGGCAGCGCGTCGCGTGGGAAGAGCGGCCGGTCGCCGAGGCGTACCCAGCGGGTGCCGTCGGGCTCGGCGGTCACCTGGAAGACGGGTTCGGTGGTCGCCTGGGAGGCGGGTTCGGTGGTCGCCTGGGAGGCGGGTTCGGCGGCTCCGGGGTCGACGGCGGTGCCGGCGGGGAGCAGCGGCAGTCCGGGCCGGGCGGCGAGTTCGGTACGCAGCCGGTCGTCGTGGGCGTTGAACACCACCCACCGGGGACCGTGCTCTACGAGGTTCAGCTTGTTCCGGTAGTACTCGGCCTCGCCGCCGGCCCAGTCCAGGTGTTCGGGGGCGAGCGAGGTGAGTACGGCCACCTCGGGCGAGTCGGTCAGGTCGGCGCACTGGTACATGGAGAGTTCCAGCACGTAGCGCGGCGCGGGCGGCAGGTCGAGCATCGGTACCCCGATGTTGCCGCCCATCACGTTGGGCCGGTCGACGGCGGTGAGCAGGTGGCTGATCAGGTTGGTGGTGGTGCTCTTGCCCTTGCTGCCGGTGACCCCGATCGCGTTCGCGGCGTGCTCGGCCATCCACAGCGCCGTGCCGCTGGTGATCGGGATGCCGCGCTCGCGCAGGCGTACCACCCAGGGGTGGGTTTCGCCGATCACCGGGGAGCGGACGACCACGTCCGAGCCGAGCAGCACCGCCAGGGCGGCGGGGCCGGTGTGCAGGGGGGCCAGTTCGGCGAGCCGGCCCGTCCAGGGCTTCGCGGCGTACGTCTCGCGGTCCATCACCGCGACGAGTTCGGCCGGCCCGACCGGGGCGATGGCGTTGATCGCCGCGACGCCTTCCCGGCCGGTGCCCCAGACCGCGACCCGACGGCCGCGCAGATCTGCCAGTTGCACCTGACCCACTCCCTCCGGTACGCGCCCAAACTCTAGTCCCGGCCTCCGGGGCCGCGGGCCGGGACGTCGCCCGGCTTCCACAACCGCTTCCGGAAATTCGCTTGTGAGTGAGTGACTCACTCAGTAGTGTTGCCGCCGTGAACTCGCAGACCCCCTCGGGCCGGGCCCGGCCGCTGCCGCCGGACGAACGGCGGGCCGCACTCGTCACCGCGACCCTGGCCCTGATCACCGAGCACGGGATCAAGGTCACCACCCGGCAGATCGCCGAGGCGGCCGGGGTCGCCGAGGGCACCATCTTCCGGGTCTTCCCGCACAAGGACGGGCTGGTCCGGGTCGCCGTCGAGACCGCGCTCGACCCGGCCCCACTGCTGGCGGAACTGGCCGCGATCGACCTGTCGACCCCACTGCGGGAGCGGCTGGTCGAGCTGGCCTCGATCCTGCAACGCCGGCTCACCAGCATCTTCAACCTGCTGCACTCGGTCGGCATGCACGGGCCGCCGGAGGACTCGACCAAACGGCCGGGCGGCGCGTCCGGGCACCAGCCGCCGAACGAGGAGATCTACCAGGCGATCGTCCGGGTGCTGGAGCCGGACGCCGACCGCTTCCGCTGTCCGCTGCCCGAGGTGGCCCGCCTGCTGCGACTGCTGACCTTCGCCGGCTCGCACCCGAGGATCACCGACAACAGACCGCTCAGTCCCGAGACGATCGCCGACGTACTCCTCGACGGGGTCCGCGAACGCACCGGCAACGGATCGGGACAGGGCGCCGAAGACCACCAACCGGACCGGTCATGACCGGCCACCGCGTCACCGATTCGGGGGATCGTCGATGCTGAATCGACTACTTATCGACTACCTGCGGCCGTACGGCCGGCCACTCACCGCCGTGGTGCTGCTGCAACTCGTCGGCACGATGGCCTCGCTCTACCTGCCCAGCCTCAACGCCGACATCATCGACAAGGGAATCGCCCGGGGCGACACCGACTACATCGTCAGCACCGGCGGCTGGATGCTGCTGGTCACCCTGGCGCAGATCGCCTGCTCGATCGCGGCCGTCTACTACGGGGCCCGCACCGCGATGGGCTTCGGCCGGGACGTACGCGGGGCGATCTTCCACCGGGTGATGGGCTTCTCCGGCCGGGAGGTCGGCCAGTTCGGCGCGCCCTCGCTGATCACCCGCACCACCAACGACGTGCAGCAGGTGCAGATGCTGGTCGTGGTGACCTGCACGATGCTGGTCGCGGCGCCGATCACCCTGCTCGGCGGCGTGGTCATGGCCCTGCGCGAGGACGTGGGGCTCTCCTGGCTGATGCTTGTCTGCGTACCGGTGCTGGTGCTGGCGATCGGTCTGATGATCAGCCGGATGGTGCCGCAGTTCCGGCTGATGCAGACCCGGATCGACACCGTCAACCGGGTGCTACGGGAGCAGATCACCGGCATCCGGGTGGTCCGGGCGTTCGTCCGGGAGCCGTACGAGACCCGCCGCTTCGAGGCGGCGAACGAGGACCTGACCGACACCGCGCTGCGGGTCGGCCGGCTCGGCGCGCTGATCTTCCCGATCGTGATGCTGGTGCTGAACCTCTCCAGCGTGGCGGTGCTCTGGTTCGGCGCGCACCGGATCGAGGCGGGGCAGATCCAGATCGGGGCGCTCACCGCCTTCCTGACCTATCTGATGTTCATCCTGATGTCGGTGATGATGGCGACCTTCATGCTGATGATGGTGCCCCGGGCGGCGGTCTGCGCCGAACGGATCATGGAGGTGCTGGGCACCGGGTCGTCGGTGGTCCCGCCCCGGGAGCCGGTCCGCGAGGTGCGCGGTGCGGGCGAGCTGGAGCTGCGGGACGTCAGCTTCCAGTACCCGGGCGCGGCGGCGCCGGTGCTCCGGGACGTCTCGTTCCGGGCCGGAGCCGGCCGGACGACGGCGATCATCGGCAGTACCGGTGCGGGCAAGACGACACTGCTCGGGCTGGTACCCCGACTCTTCGACGTCACCGCCGGGGCGGTACTCGTCGACGGAGTGGACGTCCGGGAGCTGGATCCCGACCTGCTCTGGGAGCGGATCGGCCTGGTGCCGCAGCGGCCGTACCTCTTCTCCGGCACCATCGCCAGCAACCTCCGCTACGGCCGCCCCGATGCGACCGACGAGGAACTCTGGGCCAGCCTCGAGGTCGCCCAGGCCCGCGACTTCGTCGCCGAGCTGCCGGACGGGCTGGACGCACCGGTGGCCCAGGGCGGGACGAACCTCTCCGGCGGGCAGCGGCAGCGGCTGGCCATCGCCCGTGCCCTGGTCCGCCGTCCGGAGATCTATCTCTTCGACGACTCGTTCTCGGCACTCGACCTCGGCACCGACGCCCGGCTGCGGGCGGCGTTGAAACCGGTCACCGCCGGGGCCGCGGTGGTGATCGTGGCGCAGCGGGTCTCCACCATCCTGGACGCCGACCAGATCATCGTGCTGGAGGACGGTGCGGTGGTCGGCGCCGGCCGGCACGAGGAGCTGCTGGCGAGCTGCCCGACCTACGCCGAGATCGTCGAGTCCCAGCTGACCGTAGGGGTGACCGCGTGAGCACGCCAAGCGAGAACGGCCAGCAGAGCACGCCGGGCGGGAACGGCCAGCAGAGCGTGCTGGGCGGGAACGGCCGGAAGACGGCGCAGGCCACCCCGGCCCGGCTGCCCGGCGGAGCCCCCCGGGGCGGCCCGGGATGGGCGAACGCCGGCATGCCGGCCGAGAAGTCGATGAACTTCGGCCCGTCGGCCCGGCGGCTGCTGGGCCTGCTCCGGCCGCACCGGCTCGCGCTGGTCGCGGTGGTGCTGCTGGCGGTCGCGAGCGTCGGGCTGTCGGTGGCCGGGCCGAAGATTCTTGGGTACGCCACCGACGTGATCTTCGCCGGGCTGATCGGCCGGCAGCTGCCCGCCGGTACCACCGCCGAGCAGGCCGCCGAGGGTGCCCGGGCGGCCGGCAACGACGGCTACGCCGAACTGCTGCTGAAGATGGAGGTCGTCCCCGGCGTCGGCATCGACTTCGCCCGGCTCGGCCAGGTCCTGCTGCTGGCGGTGCTGCTCTTCCTCGCCGCCAGCCTGCTCGGCTGGCTACAGGGCTACATCCTGAACAACGCGGTGCAGGCCACCATCCGGCGGTTGCGGTCGGACGTGGCGGCGAAGCTCAACCGGCTGCCACTGCCGTACTTCGACGGTCAGCCCCGGGGCGAGCTGCTCAGCCGGGTCACGAACGACATCGACAACATCGCGCAGAGCCTGCAACAGACGCTCAGCCAACTGCTCACCTCGCTGCTCACCGTGATCGGCGTACTCGGGGTGATGTTCTGGATCTCGCCGCTGCTGGCCGTTGTCGCACTCGTCGCGGTGCCGGTGTCGGTGCTGGTCACCAAGCAGATCGCGAAACGGTCGCAGAAGCAGTTCATCGCACAGTGGACGCACACCGGCGTGCTGAACGGCCAGATCGAGGAGGCGTTCACCGGGCACGAGCTGGTGAAGGTCTTCGGCCGGCAGCGCGAGGTCGAGGCGGCCTTCGGGGCGAAGAACGACGAGCTGTTCAAGGCGAGCTTCGCCGCCCAGTTCGTCTCCGGGATCATCATGCCGTCGATGATGTTCATCGGGAACCTGAGCTACGTGCTGATCGCGGTGATCGGCGGGCTGCGGGTCGCCTCCGGGGCGATGACACTGGGCGACGTGCAGGCGTTCATCCAGTACTCCCGGCAGTTCACCCAGCCGTTGACCCAGATCGCCTCGATGGCGAACCTGCTCCAGTCCGGGGTCGCCTCGGCGGAGCGGGTCTTCGACGTACTCGACGCCGACGAGCAGAGCCCGGACCCGGCCGAGCCGGCCCGGCTGACCGACCGGCGCGGGCGGGTCGAGTTCGAGCACGTCTCGTTCCGGTACGAGCCGGACAAGCCGCTGATCGACGACCTGTCGCTGGTCGCCGAGCCGGGGCACACGGTGGCGATCGTCGGGCCGACCGGGGCCGGCAAGACCACCCTGGTCAACCTGGTAATGCGCTTCTACGAGCTGGACGCCGGGCGGATCACCCTGGACGGGGTCGACCTGACCGAGCTGCGCCGGGACACCCTGCGCGGCGAGATCGGCATGGTGTTGCAGGACACCTGGCTGTTCGGCGGCACGATCCGGGACAACATCGGGTACGGCGACCCGGAGGCGAGCGAGGAGCAGATCCTGGCGGCGGCGCGGGCGACCTTCGTCGACCGGTTCGTACGCAGCCTGCCGGACGGCTACGACACGGTGATCGACGAGGAGGGCAGCAACGTCAGCGCGGGCGAGAAGCAGCTCATCACCATCGCCCGCGCCTTCCTGGCCGACCCGTCGCTGCTGATCCTGGACGAGGCGACGAGTTCGGTGGACACCCGGACAGAGGTGTTGCTGCAACGGGCGATGGCGGCGTTGCGGGCCGACCGGACGAGTTTCGTGATCGCGCACCGGTTGTCGACCATCCGGGACGCCGACCTGATCCTGGTGATGGAGCAGGGTCGGATCGTGGAGCAGGGCAGCCACGACGAGCTGCTCACCGCGCGGGGCGCGTACCACCGGCTCTACCAGGCCCAGTTCACCCAGCCGGTGGCCGACGTCGAGCCGGCGGTGCCGGCCGGTGCGGCCGGGGTGCCCGCCGGGGCACCCCGACAGCGAGCCTGAGCCGGGATCGCGGGTTCGGCGACACCGAGCCGGCGGGCGCGCTGCCGACGCGCCCGCCGGCGCTGTCCTTCAACAATGTTGAACCGTAAGGTTCAGTGTTGTACGGTGAACCGCATGGTTCAGCAAGAGGTACTCGATCGGGTCTTCGGCTGCCTGGCCGACGCCACACGCCGACAGGTCCTGGTCCGGCTCGGCGACGGGCCGGCCACCATCGGCGAACTCGCCGAGCCCGCCGGGATGAGCCTGACCGGCATGAAGAAGCACGTCCAGCTGCTCGAAGACGCCGGCCTGGTGGTGACGGAGAAGGTCGGCCGGTCCCGGCAGTGCCGCCTCGGGGAAGCCCCGCTGGACGACGCGATGGCCTGGATCAACTTCTACCAGCGCCTCTGGGTCCGCCGCCTGGACGGCCTGGACGCCTACCTGACCCTGCGACGAGGCACGAAGGAACAGGACTGATGACACTCGACCTGCGCACGACCCGACACCTCCCGGCCACGCCGGACGAGGTCTTCGACGCATACACCGACGCCGAGAAGCAGAAGATCTGGTACGGCATCCTGGACGAACAACCCGGCATCGTGGAGATCGAGGTCGACCTCCGGATCGGCGGCCAGCAGACCGCCGTCTGGGGACCGAGCCCGGACATGCTGTTCCGGGAGACGCAGACCTTCGTCGAGATCGACCGCCCGCACCGGCTCGTCACCGAGTCCACCGGCAGCAGCCCGGACGGGCAGACCATGACTACCCGGGTCGAGGTCACCTTCGAGGAGCGGGACGGCGGCACCCTGATGACCGTCGTGCAGAGCGGCTTCCCCGCACCCGAGGTCCGGGACTTCTTCGTCGGCGAGGTGTGGCAGGGTGCGTTCGCCCGGATCGAGGCGTACCTGGTCCGGGAGCACGGCCGGGCCGGCTCGGATGCGTAGGCTTCCCCGGCCCGGCATCGTCGGGCTCGCCGTCGTCGCGGCGGTGCTGGGCAACCTCGTGCTCTACGCCGTCGGCCGGGCGGCCGGCGGCACGTTCCGGTTCACCACCCCACAGGGACCGGCCGAGGTCGACGCGCTGACCGTCGCCGGCTTCAGCGCCGTACCGTTGCTGGTCGGCCTCGCCGCCGTCGCCCTGCTGGCCCCACTCGCCGGCTGGATCAGCCGGGTCGCGACGATCGTCGGCGCGGCGCTGGCGGTCGTCACGATCGCGGTGATGACCCTGCCCGCCGACCTGGATGCCACCAGCAAGACGATCCTGGCCCTCTGCCACCTGACACTCGTCCCGATCATCCTTGTCGCGGTACCCGCCCTCGACCCACGACGCCGGGCCGGGCCGAGTCGGGGCGCGGCTTGATCGGGCGTCGCCAGCGCGGGGCCGGACCTGCCGCCCGACCTCGCAGCCGGGAGTTCAGCACGGAGATCTCCGGCTACGGGTGGAAGCCGTGTTCGACCAGGTCGCGGACCTGAGTTTTGCCCACCGCCGCAGTGCTATGAGGCGGTTGTCCGGACATGTGCGCGTTCGCCCTGCTTGCCGACGAGGCTGAGGAACTCGACGGGCCCCGCGCTGGTGGCTCCGAACCAGTGCGGGGTTCGGGTGTCGAACTCGGCGGCCTCGCCGGGCCCGAGGATGAGGTCGTGCTGGCCGAGGACGAGGCGGAGTTTGCCGCTGAGGACGAAGGCCCAGTCGTAACCTTCGTGGGTGCGCAGCCGGGGCTCGTCGTCGTCGCGTCCGGTGGGGAGGACGAACTTGTAGGCCTGGATGCCGCCGGGACGGCGGGTCAGGGGAACGATGATCCTGCCATCGGTGGTGGGTATCGGCCGCATGTTGATGCGTGGGTCGCCGGTCTGCGGTGCGTCGACGAGTTCGTCGAGGGTGACGCCGTACGCGCGGGCCAGGGGTAGTAACTGTTCGAGGGTGGGAAGCCGGAGGCCGGCTTCGAGTCGGGACAGCGTGCTGATCGAGATGCCGGTTCGATCGGCGAGGTCGCTCAGGGTGATGTCGCGCCGTTGACGGAGCTGTTTGAGGCGTGGTCCAACGGCCGCGAGGGTGTGTCTGGTCGGGTCGTCCATGCAGCCATTTTGCCATTCGGCAAAACTCTTTGCCACATCGTCGGACTACTCCGCATCCTCGAGGAGCCGGTGCCGAAGGGCAGCCGCGCTCTCGACCGGAGGTCGGCCAGTGACAGGCCAGACGAGTGAGATTCGCGCTGTGGTGATCGTGCGAGGCGGCGCGGCCGGCCTCAGCGCCGCCGTGCCGCTGACCCGGGCACGTCGCACGGGAGCCGTGCGGCACGACCCGGGCCGGGCCGTGGCAGTAGGCCGGGACTCCGTCGTCACCGGGGGAGAAGCTCGATGACGCACGCGTTCGACAGGCAGTACTGGGACCAGATCTGGCGGGGGGACCGGGCCCAAGCCATGGCTGCCAGCCAGGCGAACCCACATCTGGTGCGTGAGGTCGGCGATCCGCCGCCCGGAACAGCCCTGGAAGCGGGCTGCGGTGCCGGAGCCGAGGCGATCTGGCTCGCCACCCGCGGCTGGCAGGTCACCGCCGTCGACATCGCCGCCGCGGCGCTGGCGCACGCGGCCGGACGCGCCACCGCCGCCGGTGTGAACGGCAAGGTGAGATGGGTCGAGGCGGATCTGTCCACCTGGCAGCCGCCCGGCCGGTACGACCTGGTCACCACGCACTACGCGCATCCCGCGATGCCGCAGTTGGACTTCTACGACCGCATCGCGTCCTGGGTCGCCCCCGGCGGCACCCTGCTCATTGTCGGCCGCCTGCACCAC
Organism: Micromonospora sp. WMMD1102; assembly: GCF_029626265.1. Taxonomy (NCBI): domain Bacteria; kingdom Bacillati; phylum Actinomycetota; class Actinomycetes; order Micromonosporales; family Micromonosporaceae; genus Micromonospora; species Micromonospora sp. WMMD1102. The sequence goes on from NZ_JARUBN010000001.1 coordinate 7,842,256, forward strand.
CGCGACCAGAACTCCATGGCCGGCCACGACCACGACCACGACCACGGCCACGGCCACGACCACGGTGGGACCGAGCCGCCTGCCTCGGCGTCCGTGACAGCCGCCGACATCACCGGCCGCCTCGACCCGGCCGGGTGGGAGATCGTGACCGCGCAGGAGAGGCACCGATCCCTGCCCGGTCCCGGCGGCCACACGGTAGCCGTGCACGACGTCGTCGTCAGAGCCCACCGCCGGCACTGACCCCAACCATCCGACGACGCCGGGAGCCGACAGCTCCCGGCGTACTGCCCCCTGCCTACCCGAAGGAATCCCATGACCATCAAGCCGACCCCGACCCCGACTGCGGCCGGTCACGCCACGGTCGACGACCCGCGCCAGCGCCGGACGATCCTGGTCGCGGTCTGCGTGGCACTGATGGCCGTGATCGCCTCGGTCACCGGCCTGAACGTCGCCCAGCCGGAACTCGCCGTCGAGTTCGACGCCTCGCAGAGCGAGGTTCTGTGGATCATCAACGTCTACACCATGACGCTGGCCGCACTGCTGCTGCCGCTTGGCGCCCTCGGGGACCGGCGCGGCCGCAAGCCGATGCTGCTGATCGGTCTGGTCATCTTCGGCGTGGCGAACGTGGCCGCCGCCCTGGCGACCTCCTCGCAGATGATGCTCGCCTCCCGGCTGCTGTCCGGTGTCGGCGCGGCGATGATCATGCCGGTCACGCTTGCCGTGATCACCTCTACCTTTCCCGAGAAGGAAAGGGCCAAGGGCATCGGGATCTGGACCGCGGTCGCCGGCGGCGGCGGCATCCTCGGCATGTACCTCTCCGCGCTGCTGGTCGACGTCGCCACCTGGCGATGGCTCTTCGCCCTACCCGTCGCGCTCGTCCTGGGATCGGTCGTCATGGTCGTCCGCTCCGTCCCGAACTCCCACCGGTACAGCGGGCACCGCTTTGACACCGTCGGCTCGGTGACCTCGGTCATCGCCGTACTCTCCCTGATCTTCGTGCTGCACGAGGGCCCGGTGATCGGATGGACCGAGCCTGCCACGCTGCTCGGGCTCGCCAGCGGTCTCGCCGCCACGACCGGCTTCACCGTCTGGGAACTGCGTCACCCGGCGCCGCTGCTCGACATCCGGCTGTTCCGCGAGCGTGGCCTGGCCGGCGGATCGCTCGTGCTGCTGGCGGTCTTCGGCGTACAGGCGGGCATCTTCGTGGTGCTCTTCCCGTTCCTGCAAGCCGTGCTCGGCTGGTCCGCGCTCCAGGCGACCCTGGCGATGATGCCGATGGCGCTGGTGATGATGCTCGCCTCCGGTCTCGCCCCGAAGGCCGGTATCCAGATCGGCGGCCGCGCGACCATGGCCGCAGGCATCCTCGTCGGCGGCGCCGGACTCGCCATGATGGCGATCCTCGTCTCCGTCGACGGCGGCTACCTCTCCGTGCTGCCCGGCATGCTCGCCATGGGTCTGGGCATGGGCCTGTCCATGACGCCCGCCACCGAGGCGATCACCGGCTCGCTGCCGCGCGAAAGCCAGGGTGTCGCCTCCGCACTCAACGACGTGACCCGCGAGTTCGGCACCGCCATCGGTGTCGCTTTGCTCGGTGCGGTCCTCTCCGCCGGCTATCAGAACGCGATCGGTACCCGGCTCGACGGCGTGCCCGCCGAGGCGGCCGACACCGCCCGGGAGGGCGTCGCGAACGCCGTCGCGGTCGCCGGTGACGCGGGGCCACTGGCCGAAGGACTGCTGCAGGCTGCGAAAGAGTCGTTCGTCGACGGCTGGCAGCAGGCCATGTGGGCCGGAGCCGTGGTCATGGCCGTCCTCTTCGTCTACATCGTCGTCCGAGGACCCCGCCGTGGCACGGCAGCCGACGACATCGCCGCAGACGAATCGGAAACCTCGACCGTGGTCACCAGCTAGCCCGAACCGGCGCTGTGCGGCGGCAGGGCGGCACCGGCGACGAAGACATGCGTCACCGGATCTGTCCCGGACGAGCGGTCGGGGCCCGCCTCGAAGAAGAGTTGCCAGGTGGTGTCGTATCAGGGGGTGGCCGTTCGTGGAACGAGTGTGCGGCGGCCGGCTGGCCACCGCACCCCGAGGAGTCGGGGAAGGCCCCCGTCCGGGCACCGAGAGGAGACGACAATGGCGGAGTACCTGATCACCTTCAACGACGAGTGGGTGCCCGAGCACACGGCGGAGCAACTGCGCGCGAAGGGCGTAGCCGGCTGGGCCGTGGTCGAGGAGATGCGGACCGAGGACGTCCTGATCTTCAGCAACGGCGCGCTGGACCGCTCCACCGCGATCTGCAGTGTCGAGTCGGTCGACGGCGAGCCCGTCTTCACCGACGGCCCGTACGTCGAGACCAAGGAGCACCTCGGCGGCTTCGCCGTGGTGGACGTGCCCGACGACGAGACGGCACGCTACTGGGCCGGCCGGCTCGCGACCGCGCTCGACTGGCCGCAGGAGGTGCACCGGTTCCCGGGCCGCGGGGAGGCCCGGCGTAACGGCTCCGCGCAGAGGTGACCGTCGAGCAGGCGATCACCCGTGCCCACCACGAGGAGTGGGCACGGGTGGTCGCCGCCCTCGCGCGCCGGTTCGGCGACCTCGACATCGCCGAGGATGCGACGGCCGAGGCGTTCCTGACGGCTGCGGAGCGGTGGCCGCGCGAGGGCGTACCGGCCAATCCCGGCGGTTGGCTCGCCACCACTGCGGCCCGCAAGGCGATCGACCAGCTCCGTCGCGAGTCGCAGCGCGACGCCAAGCACCGAGCGGCCCGAATCGTGTACGACGACACCCCCGCCGAGCCGACCGGCCCGGTCGGGGACGACCGGCTCAGACTGGTCTTCACCTGTTGCCATCCGGCGCTCGCGACGGAAGCCCGGGTGGCGCTCACCCTGCGCCTGCTCGGCGGCCTCACCGTCGCCGAGATCGCCCGCGCCTTCCTGGTGCAGGAGACCACGATGGCGCGCCGGATCACCCGAGCCAAAGCGAAGATCAAGGCGGCGCACATCCCCTACCGGGTGCCGTCGGCCGACGACATCCGCGAGCGGCTCGCCGGCGTACTCGCGGTCGTCTACCTCGTCTTCAACGAGGGCTATCTCGCCAGCGAGGGGGACGACCCGGTCCGCGTCGACCTCACCGACGAGGCGATCCGCCTCGCCCGCCTGCTCCGCACCCTCCTCCCGGACGACGGCGAGGTCGCCGGCCTGCTCGCCCTGATGCTCCTCACCGACGCCCGGCGGCCGGCGCGGGTGTCCCGCACCGGTGAGCTGGTGACCCTCGACGAGCAGGACCGTGGCGCCTGGGACCGCAGCCTGATCGCCGAGGGGAGAGCGCTGCTCCGGGAGCGGATCGCGGCGGTGGCGGCCGGCGGCGACCCGGCCGGGCGCTACCAGGTGCAGGCCGCGATCAACCTGGTCCACACGGATGCCCCGTCGGCCCGGGACACCGACTGGGCCACGATCGCCACCCTCTACGACCGCCTGGTGCTGCTCGACCCCTCGCCGATCGTCCGGCTCAACCGGGCGGTCGCGGTCGCCGAGGTCGACGGCCCCGGGGTCGCGCTCGCCGAGGTTGACCGGCTCGCCGAGATCCTCGACGGCTACCACGCCTTGCACGCCGCCCGCGCCGACCTGCTGCGGCGGCTCGGTCGCGGCGGCGAGTCGCGGGTCGCGTACGACCGGGCGATCGGCCTCGCCGGCAACCCCGCCGAGCGGGCCTACCTCACCCGCCGCCGCGACCAGCTCGCCAGCTGACCGGAGACTTCGACACCTGACCCCGGACTTCGACACAGAGCGGTGCCCGGCGGTCAGGTCGGTGCGGACCGGATGGTCTCCACGACCGGACGCCTGGTGGCGGCCATCGCTGGGACGGCTACCGTGGGCTCGTGGATGATGCCGGTGCCGTCCGGATCGGCTGCATGCCTGCCGCGCCTGGGGCGCGGGTCATACCCCTTACGGTCGAGTGGACCGGCTTGTCACACCTTCAAGATGTCCACGTCGTAGAGTGCCATCGACGAGTCGCGGGAGGCCACCGTCATACCCTCGACGCTGGCCTGTGCCACGAGCATCCGGTCGAAGGGATCTCGGTGGTGTGGGGGTAGACGACCGGCCGCGATCGTGTGTGCGTTGGTCACCGGCAGCTCACCGAAGCCGATGTCCCGTACCTGTTCGGCGAGGTCGGTCGGGCCGGCGAGCTTCCCGACGGCCTGCTTGACGGGTGCTAACGATTCCCTGGAGGTCGCACCGGATCACAGTTGGGCCCATCTACCCGCCCAACAAGACCAGATGTTTGCTCGTAGGCACGTTCCCGGCGCCGACTGGCACCGGAGGTCGCCGCCGAGCGCGACGGGTCGACCCGACGGCTACCACGTCTTCCACGGGGCGCCGCGCCCGGCTCGCCAGCTGACCCGAGACCTCGGCACGACGGTGCCCGGCTGTCAGGTCGGTGCGGACCGGAGGGTTTCCACGACCGGGCGCCGGGTGGCGAGCATCGCGGGGACGGCGGTGAGCGCGGCGACGGCGAACAGGACGCCGATCGCGGTGCCGACCAGCCAGGAGTTGGGTGGTCGCTGGACCTCGGCGCGGCTGACCAGATCGAGGAGTCCGATCCCGGCCGGGATCCCCGCGACGACGCCGGGTACGGCGGGAAGCAGTTGCGCCACCGCCAGGCCCAGGGCGGCCTGTGCGGGCGTGGCGCCGAGCGTCCGGGCGACGGCCAGCGGCTGCCGGGCGTCCAGGACCGCCGTCCAGGTGCTCACGACGGCGTTGACGAGCGCGAGGACGCACAGCACGACGACCACGACCAGCAGGGCCTGGTCCATCCGCTCGGTGCGGGGGTTGGCGAGTTCCGTGTAGCCGAGGTCGAAATTCTCCACCCGGCTGTTCATGATGAGTACGGCGACGAGCGCGGTCGTGGTGATCAGGGTGTTCACGGTGACCAGCCGGGCCCGGCGCGGCCGGCGGGCGTTGATACGTACCCCGATCAGCAGGGCGGCGGGCAGATGCCGGGACAGCCAGATGCGCCACCACCGGCGGCGCGGCGGCGTCGCGGCGTCGGCCAGCGCGTGCACGGTGCTGGTGGCGGCGGCGCGCACCACAGGCAGCAGCGTCGCCGCCACGGCGATCGTGAGGGCGAGAGCCGTGCTGGCGACCACCGTGCGCAGCGTGGGTGGCTGGGCGTTGACGGAGCCGATGAGTCCGACACTCGGGCGGATCAGTACGGGCGCGGCGAACCAGCCCGCCGCCAGACCGGTGGCGGCGGCGACAAGTCCGATCACCAGGTACTCGGCGAGGTGGACGGCGGCGATCATGGCCGGTCCGGCGCCGACGGCCTTCAGCAGTCCCACCCGGCGGCGCTGGCCGATGATCCGGCCCGCGACGATGCCGGCGACGCCGGCCAGCGCAAGGCCGCTGAGCAGCCAGCTGCCGACGAGCAGGGTCCGCTGCGCGTCGCCGTACAGCCGGCCGTTCAGGTCGTCGATCGCCTGCCAGATGGTGAGCTGGTCGCCGACGGCGTACGCGGTGCTGGCCGCCGGGTCGGCGAGTTTCAGGTTGAGGGTGTACGACAGCGGCCGGCCGCCGGCGAGCCTGGCCAGGTCACCACGGTCGACCCAGACCAGGCCGCCGCGCTCGACCAGGACACTGCCCGGATGGTGCCACCCGGCGTACGGATAGGTGGCCCTGGCGGCGGTCACCGCGGTCCCGACCACGCGCAGCGGAGGGCCGTCGGCGCTGACCGTGTCGTCGGCGCCGACGGCCCTGTCGCCGATGCTGACCATGTCGCCGACGCGGATGCCGAGGGCGTCGGCGAAGGCACGCTCGACGACCACGCCGCCGGGGCGTACCCAGGTGCCGTCGGTCACGGCGGGCCGGTCGATCGACACCGGCGCGGTGTCCCGGCCCTCGACGACGGTCTGCGCCGACGTACCGCCGGCAGTCATCGTCAGGTAGGCGATCGGAAAGGGACCGCTGTGACCGGTGACGCCGGCCGCGGTGGTCATCGGTGCGAGTTCGTCCAGTGCGGCCTGGCCGGTCGCCCGGGGTGTCACGATCACGTCCGGTCCGGCGGTGGCGGCCCGGGTCTGCTGGTACGGCCGGTCGGCGACTTCGTTGAGGGTGAGGCCGAGGGTCAGCGTGGCGGTGGCGGCGGTGATGGCGACCAGCAGCAGGACGGCCTCGGTCCGGCGGCGGCGAAGGTCCCGCACCAGCAGCCGGCAGACGAGCAGGAGGCGGCCGGACATCTTCAGCGCCGCCCGTCGTAGACGGTGCCTGCGGAGGTGCCGGCGGTGGTGCCGGCGTACTGGTTGTCGTCGGCGAACGCGCCGTCGCGCATCGAGATCACCCGGTCGGCGACCGCGGCGATGCGGGCGTCGTGGGTGACCACCACGAGAGTCTGTCCGGCGGCGTGCAACTCCTCGAACAGCCGCAGTACCTCCAGGGTGGCGGTGCTGTCCAGGTTGCCGGTGGGTTCGTCGGCGAGTACGACCAGCGGCTCGTTGCTCAGCGCGCGGGCGATCGCGACCCGCTGGCGCTGCCCGCCGGACAGCGCCGAGGGCAGGTGCGCGGCGCGGTCGGCGAGCCCGACCCGGTCCAGCAGGTACATCGCCCGCTTGCGGGCCCGCCCCGGGGACTGGCCGGCCAGCAGCGCGGCCAGCTCGACGTTCTCCACCGCGGTGAGTTCGTCCATCAGGTGGAACGACTGGAAGACGAACCCGACGCCGTCGCGCCGCAGCCGGGCGAGGGCCCGTTCGCTCATCGTGTCGACCCGGTGCTGGGCCAGCCACACCTGCCCGTCGGTCGGGCGTTGCAGCCCGCCGAGCAGGTGCAGCAGGGTGGACTTGCCGCAGCCGCTCGGGCCCATGACCGCCAACGTCTGTCCGACGGGCACGTCCAGGTCGACCTCGTCGACGGCACGTACCAGTGTGTTGTGCGAGCCGTACCGTTTGGTCAGCCCGCGCGCCCGCAACGCCATCGATCCGGTCATGCCTCCGCCTTCCGCCCAGTCCGACCACGTTCGGTCCACATGCGCTCGCATGCCTCCAGCCACTCCAGGTCGGCGCGCAGCCGGAGTACGACGCCCTCCAGCAGCAGTCCGGCGACCGGGTCCACCGACCGGTCGAGCGCGGCCCGCTGGGTGTCGCGCAGCCGGCGCAGCACCTCGCGCCGCTGCGCGTCGACGAGTGCCACCGGATCAGCCAGCCGGCCGGCGGCGGCGGCCACCAGCTTCAGGTGGAACTCCGTGAGGTCCGGCCTCGGCCAGCTCACCTCGGCCAGCCAGCCCGCGACCCGCTGCTGTCCGGCCGGGGTCAACGCGTAGACCCGCCGGTCGGGCCGGTCCGGCAGGCCGTCGGCCCGCTCCGACGTCACCAGGCCGGCCCTGCCCAGCCGGGTCAGCGCCACGTAGATCTGCCCGGCGTTCATCGACTCGCCCAGCGGGCCGAGCGCGGCACGCATCCGGCCGCGCAACTCGTACCCGTACGCCGGCTCCTTCGCCAGCATGGCCAGCACCACGTCCTGCACCCCAGGCACACCCCTTCGTCGCGGACCGCTAATAGATAGCCGGTAGCTATAGGGCTGTCAAATCTGCTGACAGGCTGTACGGACGCGGCCGCTGACGGCGACAGCGGCTCGCCGCCGAGCACATGGGCGTGCTGTCCGGCTGTCTCTCACCCTGCTGCACCGGCCGCAGAGAAAACGTGTGGCGGATCACGGCGGCCGGTGCTAGCTTTCGGGAGGCCGTGCGAGAGACCGAGGAGGTGGTACCCGTGAACGTTTCGACATGGGTGCTCCCCTCCGGGGTCACGGTCGGACGATAGGTCGTCCGGGAGCGCCGTTCACGAGCACTCCCGAAGGGCACGACCACGCGATTCACCACCGAGCAGTGCCTCGACGGCGGCGTCCTCGAACGCGAATTCACCCTCGGCGAGATCCCCGGCATCCTGTGGACGCCCGGATCCGCATCCGCATCCACACCGGTCCCGCTGATCCTGCTCGGTCACCCCCCGCTGGGACTGCGCAGGATGTACCCCCGCCTGGTGGCGCGGGCCCGGCTCGCCGCGGCGGAGGGCTTCGCCGCGGCCACCATCGAGCTGCCCGGTAGCGGTGACCGGCCCCGGAGGCACGGGCCGCCCTGGACGCCCTGCTGTCGCTGCCCGAAGTCGGTGGCCCGGTCGGGTACTCGGGGGGAGTGATCTCCGTCGGCATCCGGCTTGCGGTGGTCGAGCCGCGCATCGTCGCCGCCGGCCTCTTCGCCGGGAGTTTCGTGCCGCGTGCCATGTTCGAGGAGGCTCGACAGGTCAGCATTCCGCTGCATGTCCTGCTGCAGTGGGACGACGAAGGAAACGACCGGCAGACGGCCCTGGACCTGTTCGACGCCTTCGGCTCCAGGGAGAAGACGCTGCACGCCAACATGGGCGGACACACCGGTGTCCCGCAGTTCGCCGGGGAGGACGCGGCCGGGTTCTTCGCCCGGCATCTCCGCTAGTCGCGGGCCGGGCCCCGCCGGCAGGCGATCAGGCAGTCCTGTCCCGCTCTTCGAACCATCGGCGTACTGCCCCGACGTCGTTGTCGGTCAGTCCCAGATGCGGGTCGACGCGGTGCAGCAGCGCACGCCATCGACGTCGAGGAAGATCAGCGGTCGGGGCACGGCCGAACCGTACCCTCAGAATCGTCAGCCTGTGGCCCGAGCCCGCCGCTCGCGCAGCCAGACCAGCAGCACCATGGCGACGTTGACGGCGCCGAGGATCAGCAGGGACGCGTCGCCGGTGTCGGTGGACCGGTCGATCGCGAAGCCCTCGCCGTCCGCCATCACCGTGTTGACGGTCGTGAACAGGACGTTGTTGGCGACGTGGAAGGCGACCGGCGCCTCGATACCGCGGCTGATGATCGCCATCAGGTCGGTGCTGATCCCGATCAGGGTGTAGTATCCGAACAGCCAGGGGTCGGCCGACCCGTGGACCACGGCGAAGCCCAGGCTGGAGACGACGAGCCCGACGACCAGGGCTGGGCGGACCGCCCGCACCCAGGATGCGGCGGCGGGCAGCACGGCGCCGCGGAACATCAGCTCCTCGCCGACGGCCTGGATCGGGGTGCTCAGCAGGACGATCACCAGCATGGCGACCGTCGTGCCGGTGACACCGAAGGCGGTCCAGCCCGGGGCCTCGGGTGCGACCAGCGCCACGACCCCGATCCCGGCGCTGACCAGCAGCGCCGCTCCGATCAGGTAGTAGGTCAGGCGGCGCGCGTCGAAGGCTCGTGGTGAGCTGATCAGGCTGCGCCACGGCACCTTGGCGATCCACACCAGGAGCAGGATCGCCAGTACGCCCGCCGTGCCCACACTCAGGTTGACGGCCAGGAACTTCAACGGCGTGAAGGTGGCCGCCATCGGGTCGTCGCTGTTCTCGATGACGCCGACGAGCAGGTAGAGCAGCACCTGGAGGAGCAACATCGCCAGCGGCGGCACGACGATGACCACGAGCGGCTTCCACCAGCTCATCCGCAGGTGGGCACCGAACGGTCGGGAGCTGTCGACGGCTGGTCGGGAATTCGGCTGCGTCAGGGGACCCGAACTGTCCGCGGCAGGAGTGTTCGGGTGTCGCGTCGTGTCTCGGGGCCCACCGGATCTTGGTGCGTCCATCGGGAGAGGTCCTTTCGGGGCTCGAACCGGTAGCTGGGCTCACCAGCGGACACCGTGCCGTTGGGAAGCACATCGAGCCGTCGGATGGCAGCGCCGTTCGGTGCGACGACCGGCGTGGTGGACATGCCCATCCATTTCAGCGCTCGGCGGGCTGTCCGGGCAGTGCCACCACGTCACCGGTTCGCCATGACATCCTGCGGGCAGACACATGACGGCCCGGGCACCCTGGCCACCGCCGGCCACACCAGCTCGCTGGGGTACCGACCATGAAAAGACGGATCATCATCGCCGCGTGCCTGCTGCTCGTCGGCGTACTCGGGGCCGCAGGCACCGTCGTGTACCTCGCCTTCGGCCGGCCGCCGGCCAATCCACCAGCCGAAGCCTGCGCCGACGGCCGCAGGCCGGACGCGCGTCCCGCAGTCGTCGCGGCCGGCTCCAGCTCGATTCAGGGCAGGCTCGGCGCGGACTGGGTGGGCGCACTTCGCGAACGGCCCGAACACCGCGAGTACGAGTTCGTCAACGCCGGCATCAACGGCGACACCAGCGCCGACCTGCGCCGGCGGGTCGACACCGACATCGTCGCGTGCCGCCCCAGCGCGGTCATGATCCTGATCGGCGGCAACGACGTGCGCGATGGTGTACCGCTGGATCAGTACCGGGAAAACCTCGATGCGATCGTCGAGCGGGTCAAGTCCCGCACCACCGCCCGGATCGCGCTGCTGTCCCTGCCGCCGCTGGGCGAGGACCTGGACGCCGCCCTCAACCGGAAACTCACCGCGTACAACACCGTGATCAGAGAAACCGCAGCCCGTGCCCAGGTCGACTACCTGCCCGTACACGAGCAACTGGCCGACCTCCTGAGGCAGCGCGGCGGCGACCCCGCACCATACGATTTCAGCTTCCTGCTGGCCTTCGGCGCAGCGGCCCAGCACTACCTGTTCGGTCAGAGCTGGGACGAGGTCTCCCGCAACGGCGGGCGCGAACTGCACGTCGACCACATCCACCTCAACGACCGAGGCGGCGCGATCATCACCGAACTCGCCGCTCAATGGCTGACCACCGCCAACTGACCTCGCACACTCTCCGGCAGTTCCGGGCGCCGACTTGGCATTTGGAGGTCGGCCACCGAGCGTGACGGGCCGAGCTGACGCGACGTACGCGGGTTGCGGCAGAAAGAGTGCGCCCAGGCGCTGTCAGGAGAGTCGTCAGGAGCGGCCAGGCACCGCGGTGTCGACGAAGGCATGGATGAGCTCGATATCGCTTCCCCAGGCTTCGAACACATCGGCGTGGCCGTGCTGACAGGCCAGGGTCTCAACCGCAGGAAACAGCCGCAGCGAAGCCGTTCCGACGCGATCCGGCACAAACGCTGCGTTCCATAGGTCGGGAAGCGGGAAGCTTTCTGCTGTAGCTCCCACCGTAGGTGCTTGTTGTAGGGACGAAGTCAGCTCGGCGATGCCCCCGTCCAGGCGGTCCAGCAACACCTTCGCACCGCGATAGGCATACCGTTGCCAGTGCGTAGATGTGTCGGCGAGAGCCTCCACGGTGCAGACCACCTCGTCCAGCGTGTCCGTGCGGGTGCTGTGCCGCCAGGGCTGCGCCTGCTCCGCAACCGCAATCGTCACGTCGTAGTCGGACCGGAAGTAGAGAGCGGGGACCGAAATACGGCTGCTGCGCCGGGAACGCCGAGTTACGGTGCTTCCGATGCAGGCGTACGAGGCCCAGCGGGCAACACAGGCAGCCATGTCGATCGCCTCGTCGCTCGGCCTGACCGCCCACTACGCCGCCGTCCTGCACAACTCGAACAAGCTCACCCTGCGTTTGCAGCCCTGCGACGTGCTGGCCCGGGTGGCACCGGCGGCACATCAGTGCGCCCAGCTTGAAGTGGACATCGCTCAGCAACTGTCCGAGGGCGGAAGCCCGGTGGCCGCGCTGAAAGCCCCCGAGGTCTTCGTCCGGGATGACTACGTGGTCACCCTGTGGACCTACTACGAAACCGTGACTCCGCAAGCGATTCCACCCGCGGACTACGCCAGAACGCTTGAACGCCTGCACGCCGGAATGCGCCGGGTCGAACTGCCCACCCCGCACTTCACGGACCGGGTTTCCGAGGCCCAGACGCTCGTGGCCGACCACGACCGGACGCCGAAGCTGGCCGGCGCGGACCGGGTCTTTCTCGCCGGCACGCTAGACCGCCTGCGCGGAGCGGTCAGCGACAGCGGCCGACCCGAACAGCTCCTGCACGGCGAACCTCACCCAGGCAACCTGCTCTCGACCCCGACCGGCCCGCTCTTCGTCGACTTCGAGACGTGCTGCCGGGGACCGATCGAGTTCGACCTGGCCCACGCACCCGACGAGGTCGGAGACCAGTACCCGGGCGTCGATCACCACCTGCTCCGAGATTGCCGGACCCTCGTGCTGGCGATGATCACCACGTGGCGCTGGGATCGCGACGACCAATTCCCGGACGGCCACCGGCTCGGCATCGAGTGGCTTGGCGGACTCCGGGATGCGACGGCCCGATAAATCACCGTGCCCCGTCGTCGGCTGATCCCGGCGCCGACTGGCACCGGAGGTCGGCCAACGAGCGTGACGGGTCGGGCTGAGGCGGCGTGCGCCGGATGCGGCAGACCCGGACATTTGATCTTGGCGAGCCGTACGGCAGCCAGGAAGGCGCCGCCGCTGGCTCGGCTCGGCGGCGTTGCCTTCCGGGTCATCAGCCGATCGGATGACCGAAGGCGACGATCGGCTATTTCCATGTGCGACGGGCACCCTGCGACGCCTAGGAAGGAGGCATGACCAACGAGGTGACCGTTCCCCTGCTGCCGTGCGCATCCATTGACGACATCGAAACCTTCTACGGAGTTCTCGGTTTCCGCACCACGTACAAGCAGCGCAAGCCCAACGCGTGCGTGGGGGTGCAGCGGGAAGACCTGCAGCTACAGTTCTTCGAGATCGCCGGATTCGACCCGGAGCAGTCCTATGGCTCCTGTCTGGTCCTCACCGCCGACATCGAGGGACTACACCGGGCATTCGCCGCCGGCATGCGCGCCGCGTACGGCAAGGTACTGGTCTCCGGAACGCCGCGGATGACCCGGCCCAGGGCGCGGAAGAACGTCGACGGGTTGGGCGGGTTCAGCGTCATCGACCCGGGCGGCAACTGGATCCGCGTCTTCCGGAACGCCGCCACGGCCTCCGCGCCGGCCACCACATCTGCCGGGCGGCTGGCCAAGGCCCTCGCGAATGCCGTCGTGCAGGCCGATTCCAGGGGAAACGCCGGACAGGCCGTCCGGATCCTCGACAGCGCGTTGGCCCGCCCGCAAGCCGACGACGACCCGGTCGAGCAGGTGGAGGTCCTGGTCTATCGCGCCGAACTCGCGATGGTGCTGCACGATCCGAAGACCGCGACCGAGATGCTGGCCCGCGCCCGGTCCGTCACGCTCACCGAAGACGAATCCGAAAGGGCGGCATCCGCCTTCGACAACGCCGTCGAACTCACCGCAGCACTGCGCTGACTCACCAGCCGAACGGCTCGCTCGTCTCTCCACATGATCGGACGCCGCGCCGGCGCCCGTAGGTCGTGACGCTCTGTGACCCGCGACGCAGCCCGCCGCCGCGTCTGCCTTGCGGCGGCCAGACCCGGGCGCAGGCCGGCACCGAGGCCGTCCACGAAGCGTGACAGCTTCGGTTGGTGGCGGCGGGCACGGACATGGCTGAGGGCAGCCGCTTCAACCTCCCGCGCCGGCGGCGGCTGCCGCTGCTGCTGAGGCCGTACGGGCGTCGTCGATGATCCTCTGGATCGCGTTTGCCGCCCACACCGATCGTCGGAACTCGGCGAAGCGGTTGCGCACCTGCACGGGTCGTAGATCCGGCAGGACGTGTTGTTCCCAATTCAGTGCGCTGACCAGGCCACACAGCGCGGCTGTCCGTGCATCGACCCGGTCCGACCTCGTCGCGGCCGAGCGTATCTGTTGGCGGGCCTCGGTCTTGGCCGGTGGTTCCGAGCCGTTCCGGGTGGGATATCGGGTCCGGGGCACCACCTTCAACACCTTGTCGGTCTCGCGCCGCAGTGTGCCCGCGTCGACGAGTTGGCTCAGCACAGCCGACCGTACGTTCCTGGTGAGCCGGATGATCCAGTCTCTGGGCTCGCGGGACCGGCGGTCGTGCTGGAGTTGGTGAAGCGCGGCGTCCGTCAGCCGGACACCGGTGGGTGCCGGGTCTGTGACGACGACGTACTTCCCGACAACGTCGATGCGTCCGGCCAGGGCCAGATCCGTGAGCAGCGCGCCGGCCAGGCCGTAGTCGAGGTGCCGGTCGGTCCCCCTGGCCACGCCGTCGTCGTCGTAGCCGAGCAACGCGATCAACTCGGCAAGGGACAGGTCGGCCGCCGGGTCGACGGTGTGCCCGCCGGGAGCCCGGTTCAGTGCGCGTCCAATTGCCATCCAGTTGGCCTGCTTAGCGTCGGCGCATCGTCGCCCGTTCGTCGTCGGCCACCGTGACGGTGACCGGTCCAGGGGCGAAAGGGCATCACAGCTGTGGAGGTAGACGCTATGCACACCAGTCGTTCCAGAGGGCTGCTCCGGCAGCTCGTCGTGGCAGTCGCCGCGGTGGTCGCCGTGACGGCATTCGCGGCCGGCCCTGCGTCCGCGATCGTGCCGACGTCGTCGGGGTCCGCCCCGGGGACCGGCAGCCTGACCGTGGCCGGCCTGGCGGCCGAGGGTCTGACGGGCAAGGGCCCGGCGTCTTCCGGGGCCGGTGCGGAGGTGCACCTGCTGTCGCAGTCGGGCGGCACCGCTCGTGGCGGGCTCGTGCCGGCGGCCACGACCTGCACGGTCAGCATCAGCCCTCCGGTCAGGGCCGGGGCGGCCTCGGCGGCCGTGGACTACTCGGTCTACTGCGACCAGGAGGTGAACAGCATCTACGGCATCATCGGGATCTTCCGTGGCAACGAGTCCACGCCGCTGGGCAACACCATCGACCGGTTCGACCTCGGGCGCTTCGGCGGCGGCTTCCAGATCCAGCGCGCCTGCGCCACCGGCAACCTCTACGCCTTGATGCGGGTGGTCGTGAACTTCAAGACCGGCTCGCCGACGACCATCGACCGCACCTTCGCCGGACCGGCGGCCGCCATCACCTGCTGATCGCGGTACGCGTCGGGGTCGGCGCCCGTCCGGGCACCGGCCCCCACGCATGTGGGCGTCCCCACCTGCCTCGCCACTGTGTTGCCGTTGCGCCAGCCGATCGAAAGGTCGAGGCGGGCTTGACCGGCTCGACGGAACCCGACTGCCGCCGGGAGGGCAGGCCGCCTGGACGGGGCAGGGTCAGTTGTGCTCGCTGGCGAGGGTGACGAAGGCATGCCAGGTGTCAGGGGTGAAGGTCAGCACCGGTCCCTGTGGGTCCTTGCTGTCCCGCACGAGGACCCGGCCAGAGAGGTTGTCGGCCACCTCCACACAGTCCCCGCCGTTCTGACCGCTACGGCTGGACTTGCGCCAGCTCGGCTGCTGGGTCGTCATAGTCATTCACCAACCTGAGGATCAGGGTTCTGGACTGGTCACACGGGAGGGCGACCCCAGCTATAGTCTGCCACGTTCGTTCGAGGCCGGTCACGAGCGACGGTTCCTCTACCACTCGGCCTTCGTAGAAGTCGTCCAGTAGGCCAACCGCTCCACCACCGTCCATGGTCGCCAGCGCGAACGACCCGCTGCGGCCGGCGTGCAAGCCGGCGGTGTCGGGGACGACATGGACGAAGATGTTCGGCCGGGAACTGGTGTCGGCCAGGTGCTGGAGTTGTTCCTTGGCGATCTCGGCCGGGCCGCACCGGGGGGCGGCGGCGTCGATTATGAAGGCGAAGGTGGGGCGGTCCGCCCGGTCGAGGATGGCGGCCTGCCTTTCCATCCGGCTGGTTACCCGTGCCGCCACCTCCTCGTCGGAGAGCATTCCGGTGCTGGCGAAGACCGCCCGTGCGTACGCCTCGGTCTGCAACAGACCGGGAATCAGGGTTGCCTGGAAATAGCGGAGGATCACGGCCGTCTCCTCCAGGTCCCGCCAGGGGCGGAACCAGCTCGGGGTCGGCCGCCGATTCTTCCTGGCCTCGGTGGGATTCTTCCTGGCCTCGGTGGACAGTTTCTGGATCTCGTCCCCGGACTCGAAGAACGCGTCCAGGGCTGCCGCCGTGTCCTGCTTCGGCGAGAGGCGGCTCGTCTCGAATGCCGCGATCAGCGACTTGCTTACCTGCACGGCATCGGCCACCTGGTCCTGAGTGACGCCTCGCTCGGCCCGTAGTCCCTTGAGTCTTGTCGGAAGATTACTCATGTTCAGTGCCTTTCAGTAATCGGCCGTGTTTCGGAATATCCGTTGTTACTGCCCGCCGATTATCTTCCGTCATCGCCCGGTCACGGTCCAGGGTGGATTCAGGCGGAGAAAGCGACAGGCAGAGAAAGCGATGCGGCAGGTCGGGACGGCCGGAATTGAGATGTCTCCGGTTGGCACGAGTCTGATCGAGTTCCGTCAAGGGACAAGGGGCAGAAGTCGCAAGCAGTTCCGGCCTTCCGCCCGGTCACTTTCCAGGGAGGTATGCCCGATGCGTGCTCGACGAGTACGGAGAATTCACCGACGGGATTGGCGGCGGCTGTGGCGGTACTGCCGATGCGGGCTCCGTTGGCGCTGTCCGGACGCCCCCCCGCTGATGGCGGCACCGCCGAGACCCTGGGAGCCGCCGCTGGTTCCGACACCGGCACCGACACCGTCGGCATCCCGTCGGCCGACCAACCGACGAGCCGGGCTGGACAACCGGGCCGGCAGCCGGGCCGGCAACGTCAGGCCGACGCGGCGGCAGCAGCCGGCTCGGCTACCGCAGCGGGCGTGAGGCGGTGATCGGGCCATCGGCGCGGTGGCACCGCTTCGCCGCCCGGCGACGACGCGGGACCGGCAGCCACGTCCCGGAACATCCGTCGTACCGCTGCCTGAGCTGCGGGAACCCCTGGCCCTGTGCCCCGGCGCGGCTCTCCCTGCTGATCGGCTTCCGGGGCGACCGGATCGGCCTGCTGGTGTACCTCGCCGGACACCTCGCCCGCGCCCTGGAGGAACTGCCCGACACGCACCCCGCGCTGATCGCCGGCCAGATCCTGCACTGGGTGCCCCGGCGTCGCGCAGGAGACACGTCGTCAAGCTGAAACGGCTACCTCAGCCGGGTGGCAGGATTGGCCGGTGACCGGGTTGCCGACGGAGAAGGTGTCCAGCCGCGAGGCCGAGGTGCTCAGGCTGCTGGGTGCCCGGCTGTCGAACGCCGAGATCGCCGCCGAGTTGTTCATCTCGGTGCGTACCGTCGAAAGCCACGTCTCGGCGCTGCTCCGCAAGACCGGCGCGACCGACCGGCGGGCACTCACGGTGCTCGCGTCCCAACAGCAGGCCCTCGCGGCGCAGGCCGGTCGGACGACCGGGCCGCCCGTCCCCCGCACCAGCTTCGTCGGTCGGGAACCGGAGGCCGTCGCGGTGCGCGGCGCGCTCGCCGACACCCGGCTGGTGACGCTGACCGGAACCGGCGGGGTGGGCAAGACCCGACTCGCGGTGCAGAGTGCGCTGGCCAGCCAGCCGGACTTCCCGGCCGGGGTGGTCTTCGTCGACCTGGTCCCGGTCCGGGACGGGTTCGTCGCCCAGGCGGTCGCGACCGCCCTCGGCGTCGCGCAGACCTCGCAGCAGCCGCTGGTCGAGGCGGTACTGGCCCGGCTCGGCGACGGCCGGTGGCTGCTCGTCCTGGACAACTGCGAACACCTGCTGGACGGGGCCGCCGGCTTCGTCGAACTCGTCCTCACCGCCTGCCCAGGCACGACGGTACTGGCCACCAGCCGCGAACGGCTCAGCCTCACCGGTGAGCGGGTCCTCCCGGTGCCGCCGCTGCCGCCGGCCGACGCGCCGAAACTCTTCCGAGACCGGGCCCTTGCCGCCGACCCGGGATTCCTCGACGACCCGCCGGCCGTCGCCGAACTCTGCGCCCGGCTCGACGGCGTGCCGCTGGCCATCGAACTCGCGGCGGCGCGCGGCGTGTCACTGGGCGCCGCCGGGCTGCTGACGGCCCTGGACGACCAGCTCCGGCTGCTCGCCGGCAGCCGCAGCTCGGACGAGCGACACCGCTCGCTGCGTACCGTGATCGGCTGGAGTTACGACCTGCTGGAGCCGGCCGAGCAGGCCTTGTTCCGCAGGCTCGCCGTGTTCGCCGGCCGGTTCGACCTGGCCGCGGCGGTCGCGGTCAGCGGGACGGGCGGGCAGGCCGACGTGGTCGACCTGCTCGGCCGGCTGGTCGACAAGAGCCTGGTGGTGCACGAGCGCACCGCACGTCGGTGGCGGCTGCTGGCGGTGGTCCGCGCCTTCGCCCGCGAGCAGTCGGACCGGCACGGGGAACGCGCCGAGACCGCCGAGCGGCGGCGCGGCTGGGCCGCCGACGCCGCCGCCGACCTGGAGGTACGGCTCGACGGTGTCGGCCAGTCGGTGCAGGTCGGTGGAGACTGGCGGGACGACTTCGACGCCGTCGTCGACGACCTGCGGGCGGCCCTCGCGGAGACCCCGCCGGTACCCGATCCGCTGGCGCACCGGTTGGCGCGCTCGCTCGGGCACCTGGCGTACGCCAGGCGGTTCCTGACCGATGCGCTCGACTACTACCGGCAGGCGGCCGAACGTGCCCCGAGTGACGTCGAGGCAGCCCGCGACCTGCGCACCGCGTCGGACTGCGCGCACGTCGGCACCGCCTCCGGCGTGGACGCCGCCGAGCTGCTGCTGGCCTCCGCGGAGCGGGCCCGTGCCGGTGGCGACCGCAACGGCGAGGCCGTCACCCTGGCCCGGCTGGTGGAGCTGGCGAACCGGGGTTGTGGCCGAATCCCCGCACAGATCTCCGAACAACGGCTGCGCGGGCTGCTCGACGCGGCGGAGACCGCCGGCGACTGGGCCCAGCCTGCCGTCGCCGCCGCGCTGCGGCTCGCCGGGGCGTGGCAGACCGCCGGGCAGCGGGCCGGTCCAGACCCGTCGCTGGCCGAGGCCGCCCTCGCGGCGGCCCGGGTCACCGGGGACCCGGTGCTGATCAGCGCCGGTCTGGACGCGGTGGGCGCCGTGGCGGCGCTGGCCGGGCGGCTCCGCGAGGCGCAGCGGATCGTGATCGAACGGTTCGACCTGCTCGCCGTGATGGACCGCAACGACCCGAGGACCGCCTCGGAGATCGAGGACACCTTCAACGTCGCCGCCACCAACGCGTACCGCGCGGGCGACCTGCCCGGCGCGCGGCTCGTGGTGGAACGGGTCGCGGGCGACGAGTTGCTCGGCCGGCACTCCTACTTCTCGACCAGCGGAAGGATTCCGGTACTGATGCTCGCCGGCGAGTTCGACGAGGCGTTGGCACTCGCCGAGCGGGTCTGGGCCGGTTGGCAGCGCGCCGGCCGCCCGCCGGTCGGATGGTTGGCCGCGCCGATCGCCTTCACCGCGTTCGGCCACGGACTCCGTGGCGACCAGGGCCGCTTCCTGCTCTGGCGGCACCGGGTCACCGAAGTCCTCAGCCCGGATGGGGCAGGGGTGCTCGGGCCGGGTGCGGCCGGAGTAGTCGATCCGGGCTTGGTGGGTGGGCCAGCTCCCGCGTCGATCGTCTTCGCCGATGCCAGGGTGGCCGTCCACCGTGCCGATCTCGCCGGCGCGGCCGGCCTGGTCGAGCGGGCCTCCGCCGGGTTCCCGGGCGGCCGGTTCGAGCTGTACGCCCGCGCCGCCGGAGCCGAACTGGCGGTACTCGCCGACCTGCCGGATGCGGACGAACGGCTGGCGGCGGCGGTCGACTGCGCGGCCGAGCACGACTGGGCCACGGCCTGCCTGTCCCGGGCCCGGTGGCGCCGGACCGGCGATCCTGCCGCACTGGCTGCCGCGGTCGTCGGCTTCGAGAAGATCTCCGCCCGGTTCGAACGGGCCTGCACCCTGCTGCTCGACCCGGAACGCGCCGCCGAGGGACGCGCCGAACTCGCCACCCTCGGCGTCCCCGTGCCCGGGGCGTGAGGACGTCCCCGTGCCCGGGCATGAGCGACCGGTGCCGGCCGGCCCTCGCCACGCCGGAGCGGAGCGAGGGCCGGCCGGCACCGGCGGAGGCTCAGCCCTGCTTCGAGCCGGTCGGCCGGTAGCTGAGCATGACCACGCCGGAGTCGAGCACCCGCTGCCCAGCGAACTCCAGCGACATGCTGGCGGTCTCCCGGAAGAGCAGGTCGCCGTCCTGCTCACCGCGTCCACTGCCGACCAGGACCGGAGTCAGCCAGAATCGCACCTCGTCCAGGAGGCCGTGCTCCAGCAGGGTGCGCGCGAGCCGGCCGAAGCCGTACATCAGGATGTCCTGGCCCGGCTGTCGCTTCAGGGCGGCGACCTCCTCGGCCACGTTCCCGTTGATGATCGTCGTGTTCTGCCACTCCGCCTTCTCCAGCGTCGTGGAGACCACGTACTTGGCAATCGTGTTCATCCGGTCGGCGAAGCCGGTCCCGTCCGGCGGCATGTTCGGCCAGGCCTGGGCGAAACCGTCGTAGGTGGGGCGGCCGAGCAGCAGCGCATCGCTGGCGAAGAGCTGGTCGAGGGCGTACCGCTGGCCTTCGGAATCCATGTAGGGCAACGACCACAGGTGCGGGTTGCCGATGACCCCGTCCAGGGAGACGAAGGTCGACGCGATCACCTTCCGGTTCGTGTCGGGTCGGGTGGTGGTGCTGGTTGCCTCGGACATGTTCCTGGTCCTTCCGAATCCTCTGGTGTGCTGTCGGACATTCTTGGTGTTTCGTCGGGAAGTCGTGCGGTGGTGCGTCGCTAGTCGGGCATCTTGATCAGATCGGCGGCGTGCAGGGCCGCCGCCAGCGCGTCCGGATGTCCGGTCCGGGCGTAGACGTCCGCTGCCGTGTCGGCGAACTTGATGACGTGCTCGTCGCCGTGCGAGACCGCCCTATCGAGTACCTCGGCCAGTGCGTCGGGCCAGGCCGGGACGGTCGGCAGTGCCGAGTCGGGGGCCGGCTCGGTGGGGGCGTACCCGGCGAAGACCGCAGCGGTGGCCGTCCAGACCGCCGACAGGCTCGGCGCCCACAGCCGGGTCGGCAGGGCGGGCAGCGCCTGTAGCACGGCGTTGGGCGCGGTCGCCGTGTGTACCAGGAGTACCGGATGGCCGTGCCCGTGCCGGAGGTACCGCAGGGTCGCCGCCGTTACCAGGTCGGTGAGCCGGGCGCGGGCATCCTCGGGATCGGTGGCCGGACGCAGCGCGCCGACCGACCGGGGCCAGCCGTCGAGCCGGGCCACCTGGCCGAGCCGGGCAGCCACCCCACCCTGCTGCTCGGGGATGCGCGGCACCAGGTCCAGGGCGCTACCGGGTTCGAGCCGGCCGACCGGCTCGTCCGCGGGCGGCAGGGCGGTGGACCGGGCGGCCCAGAACGCCAGCCCGTGCGCGAGTTCGGTGACCGCGACACTGTTCTCCGGACCGGCCAGCAGGGTCCGTACGACGTGCCCGACCCGGATCACCCCGTGCGCCGTACCGGCGGCGATGCCGGGCAGCAACCGCGGCCACCAGGTACCCAGTACCTCCCGCCACGGCCGCTCGGCGAGGAGTCGGGCGAAGTACGACGCCCAGTCCGCGACCCGCCGCCCGTCGCCCAGCGCGTCGGTCCAGTTGTCGTCGCCGATCGGGTCACCCGCCGACGGCAGGTCGTCCAGCCGACGGGCGTACCTGTCGATCCAGCGGTGCACCTCGGCACCCCGTCCGCGCCGGACCAGCACCTCCACCGCCATCGGACCGTGGTTGCTCAGTTCGTGCTCGCCCCACTCCGGTCCGGTGTGGTGGAAGCGGTGGTACGCCTCGGCCAACGTTCCGGCACTCATTCGGTTCACCCCCTCGCAAGCTCTTTCGGGTACGGCAACCAGCCTCGCAGCCAGAGCCGGTACGGACATCCGTGCTGAGCACGGACACGAGTACGGACCGGAGCACCAAGGTCGAGCACGGACCGGAACGACAAACGGCCCCCACCTGTGTCGGCACAGGTGAGGACCGTTGTCCGGGTCGACGGGGGCGACCGCCCGGAGCAGGAGCCTAGATCCGGGCGAGTGCGGAGCGCAGCGGGTCCAGGCCGAGCGACCCGAGGTCGAGCGCGGCCCGGTGGAACTCCTTGAGGTCGAAGGCGGCACCCTTGCGGGCCTTCGCCTCCTCCCGGGCCTGCATCCAGATCCGCTCGCCGACCTTGTACGACGGCGCCTGCCCCGGCCAGCCCAGATAGCGGTTCAGTTCGAAGCGCAGGTTCTCGTCCGGCACCCGGCAGTGCGCCCGCATGAACTCCCAGCCCAGCTCGGGAGTCCACCGCTGGCCCGGGTGGAAGCCGAACGGGTTGTCCCGGGGGATTTCCAGCTCCAGGTGCATGCCGATGTCCACGATCACCCGGGCGGCCCGGAACGCCTGCCCGTCCAGCATGCCGAGCTTGTCGCCGGGGTCGGCGAGGTAGCCCAGCTCGTCCATCAGCCGCTCGGAGTAGAGCGCCCAGCCCTCGCCGTGGCCGGAACTCCAGCAGAGCAGCCGTTGCCAGCGGTTGAGCAGGTCGGCCCGGACCTGCGTCTGCGCCACCTGGAGGTGGTGCCCCGGCACACCCTCGTGGAAGACGGTGGTCACCTCGCGCCAGGTGGAGAACTCGGTGATGCCCTGCGGCACCGCCCACCACATCCGGCCCGGCCGGGAGAAGTCCTCGCTCGGGCCGGTGTAGTAGATGGCGCCGTCGCTGGTCGGCGCGAGGCAGCACTCGATCCGGCGTACCTGTTCCGGGATGTCGAAGTGCGTGCCGTGCAGCTCGGCGATCGCCTTGTCGGCCAGTGCCTGCATCCAGTCCCGGAACGCCTCCTTGCCCTGGATCCGGCGGGCCGGGTCGGCGTCCAGCGCGGCGGCCGCCGCGTCGATGTCGGCGCCCGGACCGGCGATCTCCGCCGCGACCGTGCGCATCTCGGCCTCCAGCCGGGCCAGCTCCTCGAACCCCCACGCGTACGTCTCCGCGAGGTCGACGCGGGCGCCGAGGAAGTACTGCGAGGCGAGTTCGTAGCGGTCCCGCCCGGCGGCCTGCTTCTCCCGGCCCAGCGGGGCGAGTTCGTCGCGCAGGAAGTGCCCGAAGGCGGCGGTGGCGGCGGTGGCCGCGGCGGCGCCCCGGCGCAGTTCGGCGGCGAGCGCGGGCTCGGCCTCCAGCCGCTCGACCAGGGAGTGGAAGAAGTTGTCGCCGTCCGGGTCGGTCCAGATGCCGCACTGCTTGGCGACCTCGACGATCTGCACCCGGGAGCTGACGTGCCCGGCCTCGGCGGCGGTACGCAGCGTCGTCTTGTAGGACTCCAGCGTCCCGGCGAACTTGCCCAGCCGGGTGGCGATGTTGCCGACCGCCTCGGCACCCTCGGTCGGCATCAGGTCGAAGACCTGCCGCAGATCGTGCAGCCCGCTGGCGATGACGTTCAGCTCACTGGCCGTCTCGCCCGCCTCGTACCGGGCGAGTTCCAGGCCCAGCCGCTCCTGCATCGCCTCCTTCGCGGTCCGTTCCGCCTCGGAGTCCGGCTCGGTGCCGTCGAGCGCGGCGAGCGTACGCCGGGTCAGTTCGGCCTGTCCGGCGAAGCCGTCCGGCGAGAGGTCGCCGAGCTGGTCGTCGTAGCCGCCGATGCCGACGAAGGTCGCGCCGACGGGATTGAGCCGGGCCCAGTCGTCGACGTAGCGGTCGGCCAACTCGTTGATTCGTCCCACGCCGACGACCCTACGGGATTTCGGCGGCTTCGCTCACCCGCGTTACCGGCGCGGCGGTGCCGCCGGACGAGCGGCGATCAGGGCAGCAGCTCGCGCGGGTCGAAGTCGATCTCGAAGGGCTCGCCGGCCTGCAGCCGCTGCCCGCAGACCGCCTCGGCGGTGCGCCGGTATTCGCCGTCGGTCAGGCTGAACAGCTCGACGGCGGCGTGCCGGAGCCGGCGGACGATCTCCACCCGCATGAAGTAGGGGACGCCGCCCTCGGCGCACCGTTTCGGCTTGTCGACGAAGTCCTGCTTCCGGCTGCCCTGCGAGACGAACTCGACCGCCATGGTGCAGAGCCGCACCGGCACCCACTTGTCCTCCTCGTCGGTCTGCGGCAGCGCGTGCAGGATCGTGATGTCCGGCTGGATCCACTGCCGCAACTCGAAGGTGAGGTTGACCGGGCCGCATACGTAGAACCCGGCCGCCTGCGCGGCCGGGGCGAGCAGGTGGGCGAGTGCCATCGCACCGTAGCTGTTGGCACCGACGACTGCCGGGGTCTTCGTCAACGTTCCGTTGATGCACTCGTAACGTGCGGTAGGCAGTGCCGGCAGCGGAAGATAGCGGTCGGCGAGCTGGGTTGTCCACATGCCGTCGAAGTCCACAAGCGGGTCGAACTGTGCCGGCATGGCCATGGGTCACCTCCTCGACGCGGTCGACGGTACCAACCCATTGTCCGGGATCTGTGGCGCTGGACACGGGGGGCGGGAAATCGCGGGACAATGTCGCACCCCTGGCCCAGAGTGTCAGGGGTGACTACGGCTACCACCCCTGACAAGGCTGCTCTCCGCTCCTGGCTGCCGGGCTTCATCGCGCTCGGTGCCATCTGGGGATCGAGCTTCCTGTTCATCAAGGTCGGCATCCGGGAACTGCACCCGGTCTACGTCACCCTCGGCCGGGTCGGCACCGGCGCGATCACCCTGCTGGTGGTGCTCGCGCTGCTCCGCGACCGGCTGCCCCGCGACCCGGTGCTCTGGCTGCACACCGCCGTTCTGGCGGCGGTCGGGGTGGCCCTGCCGTTCACCCTCTTCGGCTACGGCGAGCAGCGGGTCTCCTCGATGCTCGCCGGCATCTGGAACGCCACCACCCCGCTGCTGGTGCTGCCGCTGGCGGTGCTGGTGTTCCGCACCGAGCGGATGACCGCCCGCCGGGGGGTCGGGCTCGGCCTCGGCTTCGCCGGGGTGCTGGTGGTGCTGGGGGTGTGGCAGGGACTCGGCGGTGCCGAGTTCACCGGCCAGCTGATGTGCCTCGGGGCGGCGGCCTGCTACGGGGTGTCGATCCCGTACCAGAAGCGGTTCGTCGCCGGTCGGGCCGAGTCCGGGCTGGCGATCTCCGCCTGAATCCACCGGGGTGTGGTCGGGGTGAGGCGTGTTGAACGAGTGAGGGTGCTTCCTGGGCAGGGAAAATCGTGGTTACCACACCAATGATTCACCTACCCAAGGAGCACCCTCGTGGTGTCAGCATCGCACAGCTTGGATCGGCTTGTTGTCAGCGCGGATGACGGTAATGCCGTGTCGGATGCGGGTCTGCTGGTGGCGGCGTCGTTGGGGCAGCGGCTGGGTCTGCCTGGGCTGTTGCGGGAGCATGTGACGGTGCCGGGCAGTCTGGGCGCGCATCCGGACGACAAGTGCCTGACGGTGATCCACTCGCTGCTGGCCGGTGGGGACTGCATCGATGATGTGGCCGCGTTGCGGGCCGGGTCGACCCAGGCGGTGCTGGGTCACCGGGTGGCGGCGCCCTCGACGGTCGGGTCGTTTCTGCGGGCGTTCGGGTTCAACCACGCCCGGCAACTCGATGTGGTCGCCCGCCGGCTGCTGGCCCGGGCGGTCGCCGCCGGGGCGTCACCCGGCCTGACCGAGTCGGTGACGGTGGACATCGACTCCACGCTGTGTGAGACGTACGGGCTGGGCAAAGCCGGCGCGCGGGAGGTGATGCGCACCGGACGGCGGGGCTATCACCCCCTGCTCGCGGTGATCGCCGGCACCGGCGACGTCGCGCACGCCCGACTGCGGCGGGGCCGGTCCAACGACGCCACCGCCGCGCCGGTGTTCATCAAGGAGACCATCGGCCGTGTGCGGGCCGCCGGCGCAGCCGGGAACCTCGTGTTCCGGATGGATTCCGGGTTCTACCTGCACGACGTGGTCGCCGCCTGCCGGGCCGCCGGAGTGCGGTTCTCCATCGGCGCCCGCATGATCGGCAACCTGAAACACGTCATCCCCGCCATCGACGACACCGCCTGGACTCCGATCGACTACTTCCTACCCGGCGCCGCCGTCACCGAGATCACCTGGACCCCGTTCACCCAGGACACCCACGGCCACGACCGGCCCAACCCGGCCCCGGTCCGGCTGATCGTGCGCCGCACCCCCTGCACCGACGCGTTGGCCCGCAACACCGGCCGCGCCGCCCAACAGGCTCTGTTCCCCGTCTACGACTACCACCCGTTCATCACCGACCGCGACGGGCCGATGCTCGACCTGGAAGCCGACCACCGCCGCCACGCCGAGGTCGAACTAGCCATCCGCGACCTCAAACACGGCATGGGCCTGGCCCACCTACCCACCAAAAGCTTCGGCGGCAACGCCGCCTGGCTGGTCCTGAACACCATCGCCCACAACCTGACCCGCTGGACCGCCCGCCTCGGCCTCAGCCTGCCCCGCGTCACCGCCAAGACCGTCCGCCGCAAGATCTACACCGTCGGCGCACGCCTCACCCGCACCGCCCGCCGCCTGCACCTACACCTACCCCGCGCCTGGCCCTGGGCCGACGCGCTCCTCACCGCCCTGCACCGCATCCGCGCCCTGCCCCCACCCGCCGGCTAACCACACCAACACCGACCACCACGACCAGGACCACGGAGCAAGCCGGACAGACCGGCAGACCCGACCTGCCCAGCACCCCCACCCATCAGCGGCGGTCAATCCCCACACACCGGCACGCCCACCTCACCAACCACCGGTGGATCCAGGCTCCGCCGCACAGCTGGTGATGGCGACGGCACAGCTCGGCATCGCCGCGCCGCTGATCGCCGGTGCCCCGCCGGTGCCGACCCGGCTCTCCGTCGACGTGATCGCCAGCGTGCTGGCCCTGGGCGCGCTCGGCACCGGCCTCGCGTTCGTGATCAACATGCGGAACATCCGGCTGGCCGGCGCGAGTACGGCTTCGATGGTCACCTACGTCATCCCGGTCTTCGCGGTGCTTATCGGGGTACTCGCGCTCGGCGAGCACCTGGCCTGGTACCAGCCGGTCGGCGCGGCGATCGTACTGGCCGGGGTGGCGGTCTCGCAGGGGTTGTTCGGCCGGCGGCGTCCCGCCGTACCGGCCGGGATGCCGCCCGAGCTGACCAGCTCAGCCCGGGTGTGAGCCGGTCCACTCCAGCAGCTCTCCGGCCGACCAGGTGTTGACCACCCGCTCCGCCGGTACGCCGCACAGCACCGCCCTCTCACAGCCGAATCGCTGCCAGTCGAGCTGGCCCGGGGCGTGCGCGTCGGTGTCGACGGCGAACCGGCAGCCCGCCTCCACGGCCAGCCGGAGCAGCCGCTTCGGCGGGTCCTGCCGCTCCGGCCGAGAGTTGATCTCGACAGCCTTGTCGTACTCGGCACACGCGGCGAAGACCGCCTCGGCGTCGAACTCGCTCGGCGGCCGGGTACGCGCCCGGTGTCCCCGGTCGCCGGGACCGGTCACCCCGGGCGGCCGGGACGAGACCATCCGCCCGGTGCAGTGGCCCAGGATGTCCAGGTGCGGGTTGGCGACCGCGGCCAGCATCCGCCGGGTCATCCGGGCCTTCGGGTCCCGCAGGTTGCTGTGCACCGAGCCGACCACCACGTCCAGCCGGGCCAGCAGCTCCTCGTCCTGGTCCAGCGAACCGTCGTCGAGGATGTCCACCTCGATCCCGGTGAGGATCCGGAAGCCCTCCGGCAGCGCGTCGTTGACCGCCGCGACGTAGTCGAGCTGCCGGCGCAACCGGGCGGCGGTCAGCCCCCGGGCCACGGTCAGCCGGGGCGAGTGGTCGGTGAGTACCAGATATTCGTGCCCCAGCTCGACGGCGGCGAGCGCCATCTCCTCGATCGGCGAACCGCCGTCCGACCAGTCGGAGTGGCTGTGGCAGTCGCCGCGCAGCGCCGCTCGCAACGCGGCGGCCTCCTCGCCCAGGTCGAGTCCCTCGGTGGCGAGCAGCCGGCGCAGATAGACCGGCTCCTCGCCGCGCAGCGACTCGGCGACGGTCCGGGCGGTCACGTCGCCGACCCCGGGAAGTTCGGTGAGGGTGCCCGCCCCGGCCCGGCTCGCCAGCTCCTCGGCGGGCAGCTCGGCCAGGACCTTCGCGGCCGACCGGAACGCCCTGACCCGGAAGGTGGCCTCGTTCGCCCGCTCCAGCAGGAAGGCGATTCGGCGCAGGTCGGCGAGGGGGTCCCGTCCGGTCATGCCGATCAGGTTAGCCAGTGAAGCCTCCTCCTGACCCGCCAAGTCGGCTCCGATCCTCGGCAAGTCGGCTCCGATCCTCGGCAAGTCGGCGGAACGGGGTTGCCGGGCTTCGAAGCTCGTCGTAGTGTCCGTCCGCCGCCGCCCGCGTAGCACGCGTCCGGGCGGGAGGCATCTCACGGGGGAGGACAGAAGGTGGTCGCCACTTTCCGCGCGCTGGCGTCGGTGCTGATGCTCGCCGGGTTCTACGTCGTCGCACTCGTCCAGTTCGGCGGTGCGGTGGCCCTGGGCATCTGGCTCACGTCGGTACTCAACGGCGTACTCGCACTGAAGATCGTCTTTCCGCTCTTCGTGGCCACGGTCGGCGCCGTCTCGGTCGCGCTCTGGAAGGCGATCCGGGCCAGGCCGGAGCCGCCGGAAGGGCTACCGGTCGGCCCCGACCAGGCCCCGGAGCTGTGGCGTACGGTGCACGAGCTGGCCGGCGTGGTCGGCACCCGGGTACCGGACGAGATCCGGCTGCTGCCCGAGGTCAACGCCGCGGTGACCGAGGACGCCAAACTGCTCGGCCTGATCAGCGGCCGGCGAATCCTCTACATCGGACTGCCCCTGCTCCAGGCGATGAGCGTCGACCAGGTCCGCTCGGTACTCGCACACGAGCTGGGGCACTACTCGGGGCGGCACACCCGGCTCGGCGCGGTGGCGTACCGGGGCCGGCTCGCGCTCGGCGGCACCATCAACCGGATCGGTCCGGGCAACCCGGTCGGCTGGGTGTTCAAGGGCTACGCCCGGCTCTACCTGCTGGTCGACAACGCCGCCTCGCGGCGGCAGGAACTGGAGGCCGACCGCGCCTCCGTGCAGGTCGCCGGGCGGGCCGCCGCCGCGTCCGCACTGCGCGAACTGCCGGTCCTCGACGCGGCCTGGGGCTTCTACTTCCAGCGGTACGTGCACCCCGGATGGGAGGCCGGGTTCGTCCCCGACGATCTCTTCGGCGGCTTCTACGCCCTGCTCGGCGCCCGGCAGGCGGAACTGGCGGAGCTGCGCGGGAACGAGCCGGACGGCACCGGATCACGCTGGGACACCCACCCGCCGATCCCGGAGCGGATCTCGGTGATCGCCACCGCCCCCGACGTACCCCGACCGGCCGACAACCGGCCCGGCTACGCACTCCTCCCGCAGATCGCCGCGCTCGGCCGGCGGCTCCAGGACCGGGTCGTCGACGTCGGCGACCGGCAGGTGCTGCCCTGGCCGCAGTTCACCCACGCGATGGTCGCGGCCGGCGTGCAGCGGCAGACCGACGCCGTCTTCCGGGCGCTCGGCCGGTTCACCGGGGCGCCCGAGCCGGGCCTGCCGGTGCTGTTCGAGGTGGTCCAGGCGGGCCGGCTGGGCGAGTTCGCCGAGCAGTTCTTCCCGAACGCCGACCGCCCCGAGGCGACCCGCAGGTTCGCCGAGCCGATGGAGACGCTGTTGCAGAGCGCGGCGGTCACCGCGCAGGTGGCCTGGTGGCAGCACTCCTGGTCCGAGCCGGCCAGGCTGGTCGGACGGGACGGTAGGCCGATCTCGTTCGCCGAGATCGCCGAACTGGCCGTCTGGGCGCAGACCCTGCCCGAGGCGGTCGGCCGGCTCACCGGGCTCGGCATCGACCCCACGCACGGCCGGGTGGTGCAGCGCAGGGCCACCGCCAGCGGCGCCCGGCTGCTCGCCGGGCTCGCCAACATCAAGGTCGACGGCGTCGAGCACGACGTGCTGATGCTCAACCGCGGGCTGGTCCTGGTCGGCAACCCCGGCAAGGCCGACAAGGGTACGAAGCGGCTGCGTGAACTGGTCAGCTCCACCCCGGTCGCCGAACTGGCCGGCCGGCACCAGTTCCTGCCGTTCGAGGAGGTCGCCGGCGCCACCATCCGCAAACAGGTGCCGTTGAAGGCCGAACTCGTGCTGCACGACGGCCGCCGGCTGGCGTTGCAGGAGGCGTGGAGCAGCGAACTGCTGGAGAAGAAGAGCCGCGACACCCTGCTGGAGGCGCTGCGGTCGTTCGGCGAGAGCTGACCCGGCTCGGCCGTCCCGGGCGCGGCCAGGGCTTGGCCTTTCGGGCGCGGCCAGGGGCTCGGCCTTTCGGGCGCGGCCAGGGGCTCGCCGGTGTCGGGATGCGGCCGTACCCTGGCGGCCATGCGCACGATCGACTGGGTTGACGGTGCCGTCGAACTGATCGACCAGACCGCCCTGCCGGGCCGGCTCACCGTGCTCCGGCTGGACACCGTCGACGAACTGGTCGCGGCGATCCAGCGGCTCGCCGTACGCGGGGCTCCGGCCCTCGGCGTGGCCGGTGCGCTCGGGGTCGCGCTCGCCGCGCACCGGCCGGGCGACACCACGGCGGCGGTACACCTGCTGGAGCACGCGCGGCCGACGGCGGTGAACCTGGCCCGGGGCGTACGCCGGGCCGCCGCCCGGCTGCCCGAGGGCGCCGACGCGGTACTCGCCGAGGCGCTGACCGTCCGGGACGAGGAGATCGCCGCCTCGGCCGCGATGGCCAACCTCGGCGCCGACCTGCTGGCCGAACTCTGCGGGGAACGCCCCCGACTGCTCACCCACTGCAACACCGGCGCGCTGGCGGCGGTGGTCGGCGGCACCGCCCTCGGCGCGGTACTCGAACTGCACCGCCGGGACGCCCTCGGCGCCGTACTGGCCAGCGAGACCCGGCCGCTGTTGCAGGGTGCCCGGCTGACCGCCTGGGAACTGGGCCGGGCCGGCGTGCCGTACCGGGTGGCGGTGGACGGGGCGGGTCCGTTCCTGATGGCCCGGGGCGAGGTCGACGGGGTGGTGCTCGGCGCCGACCGGATCTGCGCCAACGGCGACGTGATCAACAAGATCGGCACGTACGCGCACGCGCTCGGCGCCCGCCGGGCCGGTATCCCGTTCGTGGTCGTCGCGCCGGAGTCGACAGTCGACCCGGACACGGCCGACGGTGCGCAGGTCGAAATCGAGGACCGGGGCGCCGCCGAGGTGCTGTCGTACGGCCACCCGCCGGAGCAGCGGGACGACCTGCGGGAGCGAGACGACTCGGGGGAGCGGGACGACCTGCGGGAGCGGGATGGCCGGCCGGCCGGGGTGGGTGCGGGCGACGCGGTGAACCCGGCCTTCGACGTGACGCCGTACGAGCTGGTCACGGCGATCGTCACCGAGCGGCGGGTGATCAGGCTGGATCGGGGGGAGCGGGTCTGACCGCGGTGACCGTACGCCGGTCCTCGGCCACCCCGGTCACCCAGCCACCGGCCCGACCGAGCCCGAGCAGCG
Source organism: Micromonospora sp. WMMD1102 (assembly GCF_029626265.1). Lineage (NCBI taxonomy): Bacteria > Bacillati > Actinomycetota > Actinomycetes > Micromonosporales > Micromonosporaceae > Micromonospora > Micromonospora sp. WMMD1102. Next base: position 7,873,367 of record NZ_JARUBN010000001.1, read on the forward strand.
CGTCGGGCCGGGCCGGCAACTCCACCGAGTCGCCCGCCCGGGGCGGCCACGCCCGCCGGGCCGCCGAGCCGGGCGCCAGCCAGTCGCGCAGCGCGCCGATCGGATCCGCCGCGCCGAGCGCCGCGCGGGCGCCGTCGAGTTCCCGCAGTACGGCATCCAGCGCCGGCCCGACCGCCGCCGCGTTGCCGCCGCACATCGCCGCGACCAGGTCCGGGCGGGTCGCCGCGACCCGGGTGCCGTCCCGGAACGAGCCGGCGGCCAGGGTGCCGGCCAGCGGATCGGCGGCGGCGACCGCCGCGACCGCGCTGGCCAGCAGATGGGGTACGTGACTGACGGCGGCCACCGCCCGGTCGTGTTCGGCGGCGACCGCTGGCACCACCCGGGCACCGAGGCCGGTCAACACCGCCGCCAGCGTCAACCAGTCGGCCGTCGAGGTCGTCCCCGGTTCGAGGCAGAGCACCCAGGCACAGCCGGTGAAGAGCGCCGGATCGGCGGCACCGAAGCCGGAGGTCTCCCGGCCCGCCATCGGGTGCCCGCCGACGAAACCGGCCCGCCGGTCCGTACCGCCGTGCGGGTGCCGGCCGACCAGGTGCCGCTCCACCAGGAGGCGCACCGGCTCCTTGACCGAGGTGACGTCGGTGACCAGTCCGGTGTAGCCGGAGCCGGCGATCTCGTCGAGCACCCCGGCCACCGCCGGCAGCGGTACGGCGACCACCACCAGTTCGGCGCCGGCCACCGCGTCGCGTACCGTCCGGGCGACCTGCCAGCGGTGTGCCGGCGGCGCCTGTGCGGCGGCGGTCCGGGCGGTGGCCCTGGTCGCCGGGTCGGCGTCGTAGCCGAGCACCGCGTGACCCGTCGAGGCCAGTGCCCGCAGCACCGAGCCGCCGATGAGTCCGAGCCCGATCACCGCGACGTCCACGACCGGAACTCTCGCACACCGGATCCAGGCGGCCGAACAGGCTCGGCGCGCCGAGCCTACGGCGCCTTCGGCAGCCGTCGCGACTACGGCGCCTTCGGGCAGCCGTTGTCGGCCCGCCAGTCCCGCACCTTGGCGGCCGGCGACGTGTTCCGCTTCTTCCGCCAGGCGTCCAGGAACGACGCCGGCCAGACGACGCCGCGCCGGATCCACCAGTCGGCGGTCTTCTGGCACGGCGGCGAGATGCCGAAGTGCAGGTGGCAGACGTTGTTGGCGTTGCCGGTCCTGCCCACCGTGCCGACCTGCTGCCCGGCGCGCACCCGGACGCCCGCCTCGATGCCGCCGGTCACGTTCGTCAGGTGTGAGCCGTAGTAGCGGACGCCGTCGTCGCCGAGCAGCGAGACCGACTTGCCGCCGTTGTCCGGCCCCTGCGGCCCGGACTTGCTGTACCGGTCGACCCGGCTCACCTCGAGGACCCGGCCGCTCGTCACGGCGACCACCGGCGAGCCGCAGTTGGCGAAGATGTCGGTGGCCGGGTACGCCGAGTGGGTCGGGTGGTAGGCGACGTTCCCGGTCTGCACCGGGAAGACGTACTTGCCGCTGCCGCCGTTCGCCGGCGGTGGGGTGCTGGGCTTCTTCGACGGCGACCTGCTCGGCTTCGCGCTGGCGGTCGGCGTCGGCGTCGGCACGGCGCTCGGCGTCCCGTCCCCGGCGGACGGGCTCGACGTGGCCGAGGTGTCCATCGGCTCGAAGGCCGGCGCGCCGCTCGGCTGTCGGGTGTCGGCGCAACCGGCGGCAAGCGCGGTCACCGTCACCAGCAGGACGGCGACCGGGTACGCCCGCCGCCGGCCGACCCGACCCGGTTCCGCTGATCCTCCCCATGGCATCCGGTCATAGTGGCAGACCCGCCCCGAGCCCGCCGGCCCGGAGCGCCCGCTCCCACCCCCGGACGGCATCCGTACCCGCCGCACGGCGTCCAGTTGACGGTTCCGGGGCAGCGTCCGTCCCTGCGTCGGGCGGTGTCGCCAAAGGTCGCGAGCCGGTCGGTTGGCGGGATCGACGGGTAGGCTGCGGACGGACGGCTCGACCGGCCCGGCTGGATCGTCACGGTCGGGTGGAGCCCGTTATGGGCACCCGGACCGCTGTGCCCGGGTGGGAAGGAGCGGGGATCGTGGCGGAACAGCCGGCACTGCAACCCCGGCCCGGTCCGACACCCCCCGGATCGCCCCAGCCGAACCAGCCCGGCGAGCCGGACCGGGCCGGGCAGCCGCCCCAACCGGGGGTGCTGCAACCCGGCATGCTGGTCCCACCCGGGATGCCGTTCCGCGCCCCGCCGTCGCCGGGTGTCGAGCACCGGCCGCCGACATGGCAGCCGCGACCCTTCGGACACACCCCCTCCGGTCTCTTCCCGGCCAGCCCGCCGCCCGCGCACACCCACCCGACCTACCGGGAGCCCCATCCGGTACGCCCCGGGGCCGTCACCGCGGGTGGCGCCTCCGCCGCCGCCTGGCTGCTCGCCTTCGGCCTGCTCGGGCACGACCTGCGCGGGTACGTGTTGTGGACGCTGCTGGCCGGCGGGACGGCCTGGCTGACCGCGCTGCTGCTGACGGTCCGGGGCAACCGGGGCGCCGGCCTGGGTGTCGCCCTGACCACCGCCGTGGGCTGGGCGATCGCCGCAGCGGCTCTGGTGACGCGCTGGTACACAAGCGGTGACTGGCCGTTGTGGTAGCGGGCTCACGTCCCGATGTGCCCCGGTCGAGGATCGTTCACCACGGCTCCGTGGAGCGAAGGGGTTGTTGCGGAGCGCTACCGGTCTTGACGAACCGGGCCGGACTCGGCACTCTCGGCGGTATGGCCTGGACAGAGCATCGGCTCGACCCTGAACGCAGCCGTCGCCGGTTGCAGCTCCTCGCCGAGCTCGCCGGGGCGAAGTCGGTGCGGGAGCGGGAGCATCCCCGCCGTGCCCGCGTCGACCGGCTGCGCGAACTGATCGCCACCCGTCGCCGCCTGGCGAACTGAGTCCACCGCTACCCGTCCTTAGCTCACCGCTACCCGTCGCCAGTGGGTCCGCCCAGTCGGTCGGCCCCGGCGAACTGATTCGGCAGCCTCGCCCACCTCGATTTCCCCGGCCCTTCCTTCGGGGCGTTGCGTGGGCCCGGCTGGATACGACCGGATACCGTCACGCGTGACAGAGAGCCGGCTGTGCACCGGAGGTCGGCGTGATGTGCGGCCGGGGGCCGCTGGGTAACTTGGGGGGACCGTGTCGTACTTCGCCGCGGCGGTGGTGCGCCGCCCGTCCGGCTGGGCCGCGACAGAAGTTGATCTTAACGGTGCGGGTGACATCGACGAGGTCGCCGAGCTGCTCCGCGACGTCGACCCGGACGCCGAGATCTCGCTGCTGTTCGTCGAGTCCGACGACGCCTACCTGGCCGTCATGCGTCTCGACGAGGGCGATGACCTGCGGGTCTTCGGCTCGGATTCGGCGTTCGCCGAGGAGTCGCGGCTCGGGGCCCTGCTCGTCGGTGACATCAAGGCTCCGGCCCTGGACATCGACGACGTGGTCGAGCCGGTGGAGCGGGCGGCCGGGGCGGCCGACGACGACGAGAACGAGCCGACCGTCGACCCGGACGCCGATCCGGTAGGTGACGCCGACCTCCTCGCCGACCTCGGCATCTCGGCCCACCGCCTGCTGGCGCTCTGCGCGCACGAGGGGATGCTGCCGGCCGACGTGACCGCCGAGGTGTGCCAGATCATCGGCTGCGCCAACGAGGTCGAGGACCTCCGCGAGGCGTGACCGGACCAGCGGGTCGAAGCCCGGGCGAGTCGGACCTGCCGGGCCAGCCGCTGGCCGGGCGCCGGCACCGGCACGAGGCGTGGATGCGGCGCGCCCTCGAGGTCTCCCGAACGCCATCCGCCGCGCTACCGGCCGAAGACGTCCCGGTCGGTGCGGTGGTCTACGGTCCCGACGGTACGGAGTTGTCGAGCGCCCGCAACGAGCGGGAGTTGACCGGCGACCCGACCGCGCACGCCGAGATCCTCGCCCTGCGCCGAGCCGCCCGGACGGTCGGCGCCTGGCGACTGACCGGTTGCACCCTGGTGGTGACACTGGAACCGTGCACGATGTGCGCCGGTGCGCTGGTGCTCGCCCGGATCTCCACGCTCGTCTTCGGCGCGTGGGAGCCGAAGACCGGCGCGGTGGGCTCGCTCTGGGACGTCGTACGCGACCGGCGGCTCAACCACCGCCCGGAGGTGTACGGCGGTGTCCTGGCCGCCGAGTGCGCCGCCGCCCTGCGATCCTTCTTCCGCTGATCCGCCGCTGTTCGATCCGTCGCAGAGTTTTCCACAGTTCGGCGAATGTTGTGCACACCCCTGTGGATAACCCTGGCCAGTTTGTGGAAGTCAGCTCGCCGGTACCGCCGGTAGGGCCGCTGCCGGCGGAAGCTGCCCCGGACGAGCCGGCCCGGGGTATCCCGGCTGGGTCGGCGGGGCGTGCTCCGGTTCGGCCCGTACCGACGTCTCGGCCGGCAGCAGTACCGTGACGACCAGTCCGCCGCCGTGCCGGGGCTCGGCCCGGACCGAGCCGCCGTGCGCGCCGGCGACCGCCCGGACGATCGACAGCCCGAGCCCGAAGCCCCGGCCGCCGCCGACCCGCTCCTGGCGCAGCCGGCGGAACGGCTGGAACATCGTCTCGACCTCGTACCCCGGCACCACCGGGCCGGTGTTCGCCACCACCAGGCTCGCCCAACCGTCGACGGTGCCGGTGCTGACCCAGACCTGGCCGCCGGCCGGGACGTTGTGCCGCAGCGCGTTCTCCAGCAGGTTCTGGGTCAACCGTTCCAGCAGCACCGGATCCCCGGTGGTACGCGCCGGAGCCAACTGCCGGTACACCGGCAGCTCCGTACCCAGTTGCTCGGCGACGTGCCCGACCACCTCGGCCAGGTCGACCGAGGTACGGTCCACCACCTGCTGCTCCGAGTCGGCGAGGGTGAGCAGCCCGTCGATCAACCGCTCGTGCCGCTCGTTGACCGCCAGCAGCGTCTCGCCGAGCTGCCGCAACTCGGCCGGCGCCCCGGGCCGGGTGATCGCGAGTTCCAGCAGTGACCGGTTCAGCGCCAGCGGCGTACGCAGCTCGTGCGAGGCGTTGGCGACGAACCGCCGCTGCCCGTCGAAGGACTGGTCCAGCCGTTCCAGCATCAGGTTGAAGGTGTCGGCGAGTTCCCTGACCTCGTCCCGGGGGCCGTCCAGCGCGATCCGCTCGTGCAGCCCGCGACCGGCGATGCCGGCTCCGGCGATCCGCCGGGCGGTACCGGTGATCTGGTGCAGCGGTTGCAACGCCCGGCCGGCGATCAGCCAGCCGAAGGCGAACGCGGTCGCCGAGACGATGGCGAGTGCGATGCCGCCCTGGGTCAGCAGGCTCTCCAGGGCGTTCTGCCGGGCCTCGTCCTGCACCTGCCGGGCGAAGACCCGGAGCTGTTCGGCGTCCCCCGGGTCGATGATCCGGTCGAGTTTCGGCGCCGGCGCACGGTTCAGCGTGACCCCGAAGGTCGCGGGCATCTGTTGGGAGACCAGGACGTAGGTGACCGCCAACAGCACCACCCCGGCGAGCAGGAAGAGGCCGCCGTAGACCAGGGTCAGGCGGGCGCGGATCGTGAGTCGTTTCACCTGATCTGATACCCCACTCCCGGCACGGTCTCGACGATCTGCGGATCGCCGAGCTTGCGGCGCAACTTCATCACTGTCACCCGGACGACGTTTGTGAACGGGTCGATGTGCTCGTCCCAGGCCCGCTCCAGCAGTTCCTCGGCGGATACCACCGCACCGCCGGCCCGCATCAGCTCGGCGAGCACCGCGAACTCCTTGCGGGAGAGCGCGACGTACCGGCCGTCGCGGTAGACCTCGTGCCGGGCCGGGTCGACCACCAGACCGGCCCGGGTCAGCTTCGGCGGTGCGGCCGGCCTGGCCCGCCGGATCAGCGCGTGTACCCGGGCGGAGAGTTCGACGAGCGCGAACGGCTTGATCAGATAGTCGTCGGCGCCCAGGGCGAGCCCGGCCACCCGGTCGCGTACGGCGGCTGCGGCGGTGAGCATCAGCACCCGGGTCGCGCCCCCGCCCTCCACGATCGCCCGGCACACGTCGTCGCCGTGCACCACCGGCAGATCCCGGTCGAGCACCACCACGTCGTAGTCGTTGACGCCGAGCCGTTCCAGGGCCGCGTCGCCGTCGTACGCGACGTCGACGGCGAACGCCTCCCGGCGCAACCACTCGGCGACGGCGTCCGCCAACAGCTTCTCGTCCTCGACCACCAGTACCCGCACCGTTCCATGGTGACTCGGTCGCGGATAACGGCGCCGTAAACGTCGACGGTTACGCCCCGGATACGGGCCGACGACTTGACTTTGTCCGTATCGGCCGGCGAACCGCGCCGGCCCACGGAAGGAGTTGTGCCATGCGCCGACGAATGTCGGGCATCTGGTTGGCCCTCCCCGTCCTCGGCCTGGTGCTCGCCGGCTGCGCCAAGCCCGACGAGGGGCCAGGGGTGGCCAGCGCCCAGGGCGGCGGGGGTGCCGGTCCTACGGCCAGTGCCAGTGCCGCCGCGATGAGTAACGATGATCGCCGCCTCGAGTTCGCCAAGTGCATGCGGGAGAACGGGGTGGAGATGCCCGACCCGGAGCCGGGCAAGGGCGGGATCCGGATGCAGCGCAGGCCGGGTGAGGATCCGGCCAAGGCGGAGGCGGCGATGGAGAAGTGCCGCCATCTGCTGCCGAACGGGGGTCAGCTGGAGCTGACCCCGGAGCAGGTCGAGCAGGTGCGCAAGCTGGCGAAGTGCATGCGGGAGAACGGGGTGCCGAACTTCCCGGACCCGCAGCCGGACGGCACCATGGAGCTCGGCCAGGGCAGCGGGTTCAAGCCGGACGACCCGGCGTTCCAGGCTGCCATGGAGAAGTGCCGGGGTGACTTCCCGGTCCGAATCCGAGGTGGCCAATGACGGAGGGCATCTCGGGCACCTCGCTCACCGGTACCGGCCCGACTCCAGACGACCCGGCCCGGGACGGCTCGGCTGCCGACGGCTCGGCTCCGGACGGGGCCGGGGCGGGCGGGGGCGCGGCGTCGGCCCCAGCCGGCCACGCCACGGGGGCGGTTCCGGCGGGCGCCGGACCGGGCAACGCCACGGGGGCGGTTCCGGCCGGCGGCGGACCGGGTCGGCGCCGCCGTCGCCGGCGGGGCCGGGCGGCGGCGGTGGTCACCGCCACCGCGCTCGCGGTCGCCGCCGGGGCGGCGGCCGCCGTCGGATTCGGCGGCGACGACCCGGGTACGGCCACCGCCAGCCACCTGCCACCGGCGAACGCCCAGGTCACCCGGCAGACACTGATCGACTCGGAGACCGCCGACGGCGAACTCGGGTACGGCGAGACGCGCACGGTCGCCGCCCGGAAGGCCGGTACCGTCACCTCGTTGGCCGCCGCCGGCACCCGGGTCACCCGGGGCAAGCCGCTCTACTCGGTCGACAACCAGAAGGTCGTACTCCTCTACGGCGGCCTGCCGGCATACCGGACGCTCCGGTCCGGGGACAGCGGTGACGACGTCGAGCAGTTCGAGAAGAACCTGAGTGCGCTCGGCTACGACGGGTTCACCGTCGACGACGAGTACACCTCGGCCACCGCCGAGGCGGTGCGGGACTGGCAGGACGACCTCGGGCTGGACGAGACCGGCCGGGTCGAGCTGGGCCAGGTCGTCTACGCCACCGGCGAGGTACGGGTGGACAGCATCGAGGCCGAGGGCGGCGACGCGGTGCAGCCCGGCGCCGGTGTGCTCAGCTACAGCGGTACGTCCCGGGTGGTCACCGTCTCGCTTGACGTGGACGACCAGCGGCTGGCCAAGCGGGGTGCCAAGGTCACGGTCACGTTGCCGGACGGCAAGGCGGTGCCCGGCACCGTCGCCGCCACCGAGACGGTGATCGAGACCAGCAGCGGCGCCAACGGCCAGGACGAGTCGGAAACCAGGATCGAGGTGACAGTCACCGCCGCCGACCCGAAGGCGCTGGCCGGCTTCGACAGCGCCTCGGTCGACGTGGCCTTCACCGCCGCCGAGCGGAAGGACGTCCTCACCGTCCCGGTCGCCGCGCTGCTCGCCCTCGCCGAGGGCGGTTACGGCGTGGAGATCGTCGAGGGGGACGCGACCCGGATCGTGGCGGTGCAGACCGGGCTCTTCGCCTCCGGCCGGGTGGAGGTGACCGGCGACGGGCTGGTCGAGGGGGCGACCGTGGGGATGCCGAAGTGAGCCGGGACGGAACGGCGGTGCGCCATCATGGGCCGGCCGGCGGGGCGACCGCGCTCGCCGACGCGCCGGCCGGCACCGACGGGGTCGTCGTGCTGGACCGGGTCACAAAGGTCTATCCGGGCGGGGTCACCGCGCTCGGCGGGGTCACCCTCGCCATCCGGCCGGGCGAACTGGTGGCGATCGTCGGGCCGTCCGGCTCCGGCAAGTCGACGATGCTGCACCTGATCGGCACCCTCGACCGGCCGTCGACCGGCACCGTGCACATCGACGGGTTCGACGTGGCGAAGCTGTCGGACCGGCAACTCTCCGCGTTACGGTCGTCCCGGATCGGCTTCGTCTTCCAGCAGTTCCACCTCGCACCGGGCGTACCGGTGCTGGACAACGTGGCGGACGGGCTGCTCTACGCCGGCGTACCCCTCGGGGAGCGGCGGCGGCGCGCGGAGGTCGCGCTGGTCCGGGTCGGGCTGGGGCACCGGCTCGACCACCGGCCGCACGAACTCTCCGGCGGCGAACGGCAGCGGGTGGCGATCGCCCGCGCCGTGGTCGGCAACCCGGCGCTGCTGCTGGCCGACGAGCCGACCGGCAACCTCGACTCGACGTCCGGGGCGGGGGTGCTGGCCTTGCTGCGGGAGCTGAACGCCGCCGGAACCACGGTGATCGTCATCACCCACGACCGGGAGATCGCCGCGAGCATGCCCCGGCAGGTGCAGATGCGCGACGGCCTCGTCCTGTCGGACAGCGCAGGTGGCGGTCGGCCGGCTGGCGGTGGCTTCGCGCCGATCTCGTCGCTCTCGCCGGTCTCGTCGCTCTCGTCGAACGGGGCGGGCTGATGGCCGGGACGGGCGGGGCACGGCCCCGGCTGGTACCGGCGCGGATGCGGCCCCGCGACATCCTCCGGGTCGGCGGCGTCGGGCTGCGTACCCGGCCGCTGCGGGCGTTCCTCTCCGCGCTGGGCATCGCGATCGGCATCGCCGCGATGGTCGCGGTGGTCGGCATCTCGTCCTCCTCCCGGGCGGAGCTGGACCGGATGCTCGACTCGCTCGGCACCAACCTGCTCACCGTCGGACCCGGCAACACCATGTTCGGCGACGAGGCGCAGTTGCCGGAGGAGTCGGTCGCGATGATCGGCCGGATCGGGCCGGTCCAGCAGGTCTCCGCCACCGGGATGCTCTCCGACGCCCGGGTCTACCGGTCGGACCGGATCCCGGCGGTGGAGAGCGGCGGGATCGCCGCCAGGGCGGCCCGACTGGACCTGCTCGACACGGTCGGGGCGACGGTGGTCAGCGGTACCTGGCTGAACGAGGCGACGTCGCGTTACCCGGCCGTCGTGCTGGGAGCCACCGCGGCCGAACGGCTGGGAATCGGCAGTGCCGGACCGGACGTACAGGTCTATCTCGGCAGTCGGTGGTTCACGGTGGTCGGGATCCTGGCCCCGGTGCCGCTGGCGCCGGAACTGGACCTCTCCGCACTGCTCGGCTGGGAGGCGGCGGCGTCGTACCTGGGCTTCGACGGGCACCCGACCACCGTCTACACCCGCTCGGCCGAGCAGTCGGTCGAGGCGGTGCAGGCCGTGCTCGGCGCCACCGCGAACCCGGAGGCGCCGAACGAGGTCAAGGTGTCCCGGCCGTCCGACGCGCTGGAGGCACAGCAGGCCACCGACGAGGCGTTCACCGGCCTGCTGCTCGGGCTCGGCGCGGTCGCGCTGCTGGTCGGCGGGGTCGGAGTGGCGAACACGATGGTGATCTCGGTACTCGAACGGCGGGCCGAGATCGGGTTGCGCCGTTCGCTCGGCGCGACCCGGGGTCAGGTACGCACCCAGTTCCTCGCCGAGTCGCTGCTGCTATCCGCCCTCGGCGGGGTCGGCGGAGTGCTGATCGGCATCGGGGTGACCGCCGGCTACGCCCTGTCCCGGGACTGGCCGACGGTGGTGCCGAGCTGGGCGATGGCCGGCGGGGTCGGCGCGACCCTGCTGATCGGCGCCTTCGCCGGGCTCTACCCGGCGATCCGGGCCGCCCGACTGGCCCCGACCGAGGCGCTCGCCACCCCCTGACGGGGCGTAAGGAAGGGCCCCTTCTTATCGCTTTTTGTATAGGAAGGGGCCCTTCCTTACGTTGTTGGTCAGGCGACGATGGTGTCGAGGGCGATCTCGACCATCTGGCCGAAGGTCTGCTCGCGCTCGTGCGCGGTGGTCTGCTCGCCCCGCTTGATGTGGTCGCTGACGGTCAGCAACGTCAACGCCTTCGCCCTGAACCGGGCCGCGATCGTGTAGAGCGCCGCCGACTCCATCTCCACCGCCAGCACGCCGTAGTCGGCCAGCGTGTCGTAGAGGTCCGGGCGGTCGGTGTAGAAGGCGTCCGCGGCCAGGATCGGCCCGACCCGCATCGCGATGCCGCGCCGCTGCGCCACCTCGACCGAGGTACGCAGCAGCCCGAAGTCGGCGACCGGGGCATAGTCGATCAGCCCGTCGAACCGCATCCGGTTCATGTTCGAGTCGGTCGACGAGCCGCTGGCCGCGATCACGTCCCGAAGCTGGAGGTCCTCGCTGAGGGCGCCGCACGAGCCGACCCGGATCAGCGACTTCACGCCGTAATCGTTGATCAGCTCGTGCGCGTAGATGGAGGCGGACGGCATCCCCATGCCGGAGCCCTGGACCGAAACCTCGGTGCCGGACCAGCGGCCGGTGAAGCCGAGCATGCCGCGCACCGTCGAGTAGCACTTGGCGTCCTCGAGGTAGGTCTCCGCGATCCACTTGGCCCGCAGCGGGTCGCCCGGCATCAGGACCCGCTCGGCGATCTCGCCAGGCTTGGCGCCAATGTGCGTACTCATGTGAGGTCATCCTGCCAGGTCCGTACGGCGGATACCGCCGCGACGTCGACCGGAGGCGTCGGGTACCCTTCTCGGCGGTGGTGTGTCCGAGTGGCCTAAGGAGCACGCCTCGAAAGCGTGTGAGGGTTTACGCCCTCCGCGGGTTCAAATCCCGCCGCCACCGCCACTGAACAGGCAAAACGCCCGGCAGGTCGGAAAACGACCTACCGGGCGTTCGGCTGTCCGCCCCGGCGAGCCGGCAACTCTTCGAGAACCTTCGTGCTCACGGCCTGGACCTGGGCGTCACCGACCTCCCGCCGACCGCATGATCATGACGGCGTTGTCGTCCAGTCTCCGTCCAGTCGATTTCCAGTGCGCTCCGGCACTCTACCGGCCTGGAGGTAAGTCCTGAGAGGAGTACGGATGTCAGCCCCCAACACCCGCAATCCATTCCGCCGGTTCGGTATGGTCACCGTGCTGGCCACGCTGCTGTCGACGCTGACGGTCGTCGCGACAGCGGGCGCCGCGAGCGCGGACCCGCCTCAGATTCCCTGCCCGTCGGACGCGTTCCCGGCGACCGTCGGCGCGGCCACCACGTCCGACGTCGGCACCTCGGGGATCATCATCGTTCGACGGACGCTGTACCGGTACGTCTCGGTGGCCTCGGTGTCGACGACCTTCAACATTGCCTACGCCAGGGTCTTCGACAACGCGGGGAACAGCGCTCCACTCAACACCACCATCGTGACCGAAACGAGCCAGACGTTCAGCGTGACGGTGACCGTGGGTACGACCGCGAAGCTCAGCGAGTTCCTGACCCGCAACGTCAGCGCCCAGATCGTCGCGTCGATCACCACGAAGTTCGGAGTCACCATCAACACCACAGTCGCGCCGTACAGCCGGCTGCTGGCCGAGTACGGGGTGGAGGCGTTCAACGTGACATACAACGTCCAGAAGATCGAACAGATTCAGAACCGGTGCTTCGACCACGGCATCACGCAGGCGGCAACGAACGCGCCGACGTACGTCGAAGGATGGCGGCTCAGGAACATCTGATCCTTCCATGACCAAGGTTCCCAAATCCCGCCGCCACAGCCACTGATCAGGGAAGGCGCCCGGTGTGTCCGAAAGGCCAGCCGGGCGTCTTGCCGTCTCGGGATCGCCGGCCCGCCCGTGGACCGCCCGAACCGCCCGTGAATCGTCACGGTCGGGTCGTGGAATTCGACAGCCGGGCACCTGTCTGGCGATTCTGGAATCAGGCTGACCATCGCGGATCATCTGGTGGCCAAGATTAATGCAAAGCGCTTGTTCGGTCGGATTTCCGATTGACGCTGGCATTCTGCGGACCCTAGCCTTAGCCGCTCTGGCTCGATGGATCGGCAGACGGGGAGGAAAGTTGCGGACTCCAGCGGCGACCTTAGTGCGCGTTTTAGATGTGGCTACTCCGGCGTGTGGAAGGTGCGTCGGGGTTGGCGGGTGGCGGGTCCGCCGCGGTCGAGGTAGCCGAGCATGCCGTTGATCGCGGCCCAGCGGATCATGTGTTCGGAGACCTCCGGGTGGGTTTCGTAGTCCCGTGCCAGGCGGCGGTGGAGCATCAACCAGCCGAGCGTGCGCTCTACCGGCCAACGGCGGGGGGATCAGCACGAATCCCTTCTGCCCTTTGGGTTTGCGGACGATCTCCAAGGTCAGCTTCAGGAACCGCTGGCACCAGTCGACGAGTACACCCGCGAAGCCGCCATCGGCGAGGACGTATCGGACTCCGAGGGCGTGGTAGAGGCTCAGCAAGGTGCCCTTCGCGCCGTCTCGGTCCTGCACGCTCGTCGCGACCACGCACACGACGAGCAGCAGCCCCAACGTGTCGGTGACGACGAACCGTTTCCTCCCACTGATCTTCTTGCCCGCATCGTAGCCCTGGGTGGTCGTCGGGACGGTGTCGGCGGTCCTGACGCTCTGGGAGTCGATGATCCCCGCACTCGGTTGCGGGTTGCGGCCCTGGCTGATCCGGACCTGTTCGCGCAGCTCGTCCAGGATTCTCTCGGTGGCGCCGGTCTTGTTCCGCTGCCGGAACCGGCCGTACACGGTCTGCCACGGCGGGAAGTCCGCTGGCAGGTACCGCCAGGCGCAGCCCGTCCGCACCACGTACAAGATCGCGTCAACGATGGCCCTGCGGGAGTGCTTCTCCGGGCGGCCCATCCACTTCGGCGGCGGTAGCACCTGCTCGATGAGCGCCCACTGTAGGTCCGTCAGGTCGGAGGGGTACCGGCGCGATCGATCCATACCGGCACATCGACCACTGCCTCACCTACCGACGCACACGCCGTGCGACCACATCTAAAACGCGCTCTTAGGCAAGCGTGCCATCATTCAGGTGGTGGTCATCGGTGCAACCCTGGCCGTAGGACTGGGAATCGGCGGCGCTTCCGCCGCGGCAGCCACGAAGATCTATGTGGGCTCCTACCCGGACCAGGTGCTGTGTGCAGAGCAGGGTGAGGGTGACCTGGCGGCGGGTGCGGCCAGCTCGTGGAGTTGCGAGTTGGAGCCGGACGGCTCCTGGAGCCTCTACGAGGCCCTTTAGCCGGCGCCTCTTCGGGTGGACCTCTGCGGGCGCGACGTGCGGCGGACCCCGAAGTGCCGCCTGACACCGAATGACCGTCGGGCGAGGCGACACACAGTCATGCCTTGATGTCCGAACTGGACTCGGCGGCCGGATGAACGCGCTGGACTGGCGTGTTCATCCGGCCGCAGCCGGGCCGGTGGTCCGGGCTTGACGGCTTCACCCACTCGCGGACAGCCGGCTTTTGGCATCGGGTCCGGCGGCGTCGGGTTCGGTGTCGAGGTGTTCCGCCGTGAGTTGGTGCAGCCACTTCCTCGTGCGCAGTGGGGTTACGGCGTCCAGAGGCCGAGGTCGATGGTCCGGGTCAGGGTGGCCTGCTCGTCGTCGCCGTCCAGCGACCAGATCATCGCGCCGCCGAGTCGCTCCGCGCGGATGTACAGCGTCTTCTGGAGCAGCACCGCCGGGTCGTCGTACGTCCAGAACGTCGTACCGTCGTAGAGCCATGCCGTGCCGGCGCGCAGGTCGCGGTGTAGCCGGTAGCCGTCCCTGCCCACCTTGGTCTTCAGCACCTTGTAGTCCTCGTAGCCGGCCTCGAAGGTGGCCGGCGCGGCGCCGCCGGTGGCGGTACCGAACAGCCCGTCGCGCCCGCCGGTGACCCCGGTCCAGCCGCGCCCGTAGTACGGGATGCCCAGCACCAGCTTGCGGCGCTCGGCGCCGCGGTCGAGCCAGGCGTCGATGGTGCGGTCGACGGCGAAGTCCGGTTCGGTGGCCCCGGCCGGTACCCGCAGGGCGGACTGCTGGTTGGCGACCGGCTCCCAGGTGCCGTGGAAGTCGTAGCCCTGCACGGTGGCGAAGTCCAGGTTCCGGAAGACCTTGCGGACCTCGAAGCCGGCGTCGATCGCGGCCGGGTTGGCCGGTACGAAGGCGGTCAGCGCGTAGTGCCGCCGGGCCGGCCTGCCGAGCGCGTCGAGCTGGCGGCGGAACTCGGCGACCAGCGCGGTGAAGTTCTGCTTGTCCTCGGGCCGGTAGACGGTGTCGACGTCACCGGCCGAGCCCGGCCACTCCCAGTCCAGGTCGATGCCGTCGAAGACTCCGGCGAGCGAGCCGGGTCCGCCGGCGCTGCCGTCCGGGTTGGGCAGGTTGCCCTTGAGGTAGAGGTCGATGCATGAGGAGACGAACTTCCGCCGGGACTCGGGGGTGAGCGCCGCGTCGGAGAAGTGCGTCGACCAGCTCCAGCCGCCGAGTGAGATTAGTACCTTCAGGTCCGGATGCAGTGCCTTCAGCTTCTGCAACTGCCCGAAGTTGCCGTTCAGCGGCTCGCCCCAGCTGTCGGCGACGCCGTCGACGCTCTCCTCGGCGGGCACCGGCCGCTGGTAGTCGGCCCAGGCGTCGCCCTCGCCCGGCCCGCCGTCGACGTAGCAGCGGCCGTCCGGGCTGACGTTGCCGAAGGCGTAGTTGAGGTGGGTCAGCCGGCCCGCGGCGCCGGAGTCGTGCAGTTTCTTGATGGTGAAGGCCCGGCCGTAGATGCCCCACTGGGTGAAGTATCCGACCTTGACGTAGTCGCCGCCCCGGCCGCCGTCGGGCCGGGAGGCGGTCTCGGGCCGGGACGCCGCGCCGGGGGCGGCCGAAGCCGGGGGTACGGCGATGCCGGCGAGCAGGGCGGTGACGGCGGTGGCCGCGGTGAGGGTACCGAGTCGACAGAGAACGGATCCGCGCATATGCACTCCTGGAGCGGGGGTTGGAGCGTCGGCAAAACAATTAAGAAACTTTCCGGTGTCTGCCTGCAAGGTAGGGCGGTCGATGTCCGGCGGACAAGTGCGCCGTACGGATCGCACCGAAGGTGTGGCGGTGGGTAGTTAAAGAACATTTAGGAATCCGAACTGATCCACTTCGTACCGGTCGCCGTACCCAGCGGTAGCTGCATCCGGCAGCGGGCGAGGCGCTGCGTACGGCGGCGGACGAGGCGAGGGAGCGGTGTATGAACAGGCGACGCAGGACGACCGGTCGGGGGCGGAAGGTGTTCCTGGGCGTGGCGGCGGCAGCCCTGCTCGGCGGTGCGCTGGCCGTCGGGACCGGACTCGGCAACGCTGGCGAGAGCTGCGCCGGCCTGGACGCCGCGCTGCGGAACAACCTGAACTTCATCGCCGGTCAGCAGGCCAACCCGGATGCTCTCTCCGAAGCTCGGATCGCCAACCGGCAGGCTGTGGTCGACCTGATCCAGCAGCGCCGGGCCACCGCCGGCTGCACCGCCGAGGTACGCGCCGACGCGCCCGTCCCGCCCGCCGCCCCACCGGCCGCCGAGCCGACCACGGCTCCGGCGAAGCCGCCGGCCCAGCCACCCGAGGCGCCCGCCCAGCCGCCGGCCAACCCCGGCGGCGGCTCGAACGGCAACGACCCGAACGGCGACGACCCGAGCAGTGAGGTGATCTGCAAGGGCGGCACGGTCACCCTGTTCAACGAGGACGCCGGTCCGGCCGCGTCCAGCGGGACCTTCCCGATCGGTACCACGTTGAAGGTCACCAACCTGGACAACGGCAAGAGCGTCACGGTCAGGGTGACCAGCCCGTCCGGCAGCTGCGTACTGCTCAACGACGCGGCCTTCGAGCAGGTCCGGGAGCCGGGCAAGTTCGTGATCCGGCGCCCGGTGGTCGAACGGATCGGCTGACGTCGCCGCCCACGAGCGACACGCAAAGCACCGTTTCTGCCCGATTTAGTGACCTTCTTCTGTTAAGATCCATTTGTGAAAGATCCTGCTCGAACAGTTCTCGCAGTCGGCGGAGAAGGAACGGTGACCGCCGACCGCGCGGTCATGCGCTCGTCGTGGCGGCGCAGTTCGCGCTGCGTGACCGAACATCATTGTGTCGAGTTCGCGCTCAGCGGGGACGGGGTGGCACTCCGGAATTCACAGCGCCCCGCGGCCGTGCTCCTGATCGGGCGGAGCGTCTGGCGCGAACTCGTCGCCGGGTTGAAGAACGACGCCTTCGTGAACCGGGGCGGTCTGGACAGTTAGTCCGCGCCGCCCCGGTTCCGCCGTCCGATCACGACGCTCTATTCGCGCGCTCGTGACTCCCTTCGACGCTGCGGGCGTACCATCTCGTCGCCGAGTCGGGTCGCGCCGCGCAGGCCGTCCCAGGGCGGATTGACCGGCGGCGTCGGCGGCTCGTACGACCGCGAGGGCGGCCCGGCCTTGACCGCACAGAGGAACTCTTCGTTCACCAGCGCCATGAACCGGGCCGCCCGGGTACGCGGCTTGCGGTGCAGGTGCCAGTCGCCGTGCCGTTGCCAGAAGAGCCGGGGCACCTCGCTGTCGAAGAACTGGGCCAGGAACTCCCGCGCCTCGCGTTCGGTCAGTCCTCTGCGCTCCCACGCCCTCGTCCAGGACTTTATGACCAGACTGCAGTAGTAGAAGAGCCGTTCGTCCACGTGTTCCGGTGACACCCGGGCACCCCAGCACTGGCAGTACTCCGGATTCTCGACGGCGAGTTGCACGAGGTCGTCGGTGCGGTGGTAGACGGCCTGCACCCGCTCGTACCTGAACTGGTTGTACTGGACCACGAGCGAGGCGCAGACGACCAGCAGGGCGAGCGCGGCCAGCAGTGCCGAGGCTGCGCCGTACGCCTGCCCGATGTCGCTGGCCGTCGAATAGTCGTGCTGACCGCTGTAGAGCCGGTTCAGGATGGTGGGCGACACGATCGCGGCGAGGAGCGTCCCAGCCAGCAGCACGGTGGATGCGACGAGCAGCGTGGACCGAACGAGTCGGTGCCTCCGCTCGTCCGAGGCATAGGTCTCGCGTACCGCCATCGTGACTCCTCTGTCGGATCTGGTCAGATAGCAATTCTCGCGGCTGCTCCGAGTTGACTCCATCTGTCACGCATGTTCATTCACTAACCGGCGCCGGTGCTGCGGATTTGCCCGGCATTATGGCCCGGTGCTCGTGGAACTTCCATTTTCTATTCGAGATCTGGATCAGCCAGGTTTCGATGGAGAATGCGTTCCTGTTGCGCACCGTCAGATTGGCAATACGCACCGGATGCGGGAAGGGCACGGTCAGCCGGCGGAGGTGGGAAGCAACCGGTGCGGCAGCTGCCAGCCGTCGGCGAGCCTCGACGGGTGCACGTTGTGGCCGCCGCCGAAGAACTCGCAGAACTTCATGATCAGTGGATCCCAGCCGATCGGGTCGACGTGGCGCGTGCCGGGGATGACCAGGGACTCGTCGACGTGGGCGCGGAGTACCTCGACCTGGAAGGCGGTGCAGTCGGGCACCGGCTCGGCCATCGGCAGTACCGCGACGACCCGGCACTCCAGCTGGATCGGGCACTGCGCGACCCGGGGCGCCCGGACCAGCTCGGACGGCTGCTCGGTGAAACCGGCCAGGGCGAACTTGTCCGGCTCGTACCGGTAGCCCTGGGCGAGCTTGTGCTCCGGCACGATCCGCTTCCCGGTGGTGAGCGCGATCCGGTCCACCGCACCGACCATGTTCGACGAGGGCAGGTTGAGTACGCACTCCCGCTCCCGGCGCAGGTTCGCCGTCGTCTGGCCGCTGTTGCCCAGGCCGAGCATCCCGGACTGTCCCAGCCACCAGGCCGACGACATCGGGGCGAGGTTGGCGCTGCCGTCCTCGTTGCGGGAACTGATCAACACCACTGGCGTGCCGAAGTACAGCACCTTGAGCCCGGGAACGACGTGCATCCGGCAACTCTGTCCGGCGGACCGGCAGAGTCGCTGGCGGAGATCGGACCTGGCGTTCCGGCTGTCCGCCCGAGGCCGCGTCCGGGACGGTGGCGAGCGGGCTCAGCAGGTGCCGAAGCCCTCGTCGAAGAGACGCTTCGCGTAGTCGGTGTAGCCGGCGACGGTCTTGCGGACCGTCCGGCCGTCGTGCAGGAAGAGGTAGGCCCGGTCCCCCTGCATCGCCAGCAGTCCGTCGTAGCGGTAGCTGCCGGGGGGCGCGGTCAGCCGGGTGGCGGCCGGGTAGGCGGCCTCGACCTGGTCGACGGGGGTGCCGGCGGTGACACCTTCCGGGGTACGCACCGGTGGGCTGGCCCAGAGCAGCACCAGCCGGTCGCCGGCGAAGACCGGGCTGACCGTGGCCGGCTCGGTCAGGCTCGGGCCGCAGTCGGAGGCGGAGAGGTCGTCGGCGGGGAATGTCGCGTCGAGTTCCCCACGTCGGCGTAACTCCTGGGCGGTGTCGCCGAACTCGATGTCGTTGACGCCCCTGAGGTGGAGGACGCCCGGCCCGTAACCGGGTGTCGCCGCGGGCTCGTCCGAGAACGTCCGGTACGCGTGGCAGAGCGCCACCGCGCCCGCCACGAGCACCGCCACGACCCGTACGACTTTCCGTGCCTCCATGTAGCCCTCCGGGCACTCAGGGTAGTTTACCCCGCATTTGTCCCGTTCGTCGGGGTGGCGGCAGGCAATCCACACCCTGCGGATGGCACATGTGTACGAGCAAGACCGGTGACGGTGGAGTGGCATTGCCGGACCGCACCGCCAGTCATGCCTCGGGAAGCAGGTCCTTCGACACCAGTCGGCCGTGCGCGGCGCAGATCCGATAGACGTCCAGCCGGGGCTGGAGCACGTCGCCGTGCGAGCGGTAGTAGCGGCAGTCGGCACCGGCGGGCGACGGCAGCGGATCGGGCTCCGGCGGCTCCAGCATCTCCCGCCGGGGCAGCAGGGGGAGCACGGTGGCCCAGTCCTGCCCGACCCGCAGTTCCGCGTACCGGTGCGGGTTGAGTACGGAGTTGCTGGTCACGTAGAGGTAGTAGCCGAGGGCGGCGCCGCCGAGCGTAACGGCGAGCGTCGCCAGCACCGTCGTGGCCGCGACCAGACCCCGGCGGGCCTCCCGCTGCACCCGACGACGCAGGTCGGCCGCCGGCACCGCGTCGGGGAGCAGAGGTTCCACGGGGACCGGTCCGGCGGAGAGCGGTTCGGCTTGGCTCGCGCCGGCGGAGAGCGGTTCGGCCGGGACCGGACTGGAGAGCGGCGGTTCCGCCGGGACCGGGCGGTCGGCCCGGACGGGCAGCCGGGCGACGACCTCGAAGCCGCCGTCCCGGGCACCGGCGCGCAGCGTGCCGCCGGTCAGCCGTACCCGCTCACGGAGTCCGACCAGGCCGCGCCCGCCTCGGGCAGAAACCGGCGCGGCCGGTGGCGCACCGGGCGGCGGGGCGGTGTTCGTGACGTCGACCAGCACCGCCCCGCTGTCGTCGGCGTCGAGCCGCACGGTGACCGCCGCGCCGCCCGCGTGCTTGTTGGCGTTGGTAAGTGACTCCTGCACCACCCGGAAGACGGCCCTGGCCACCAGCGGCGGCATGGGCTCCGCTGGCCGCCCGTCGTGCAGCTCCACAGGCATCCCCGCGGCCCGCGCCCGGCGGACGAGATCGGCGACCTCCCCGAGACTCCCGGCTGCCGCGCCGGGGTGCCGAGCGGCCGCCTCGTCGGCCGGGTCGTCCCGGAGCAGTTCGATGATGTCCCGCAACTGGCCGGTGGCGGCAGCCGCGCCGGCCCGGAGCTGGCCGGCCGCCTCCCGGGTCCGCTCGTCCAGGTCGGGCCGGACCTCCAGGGCACCGGCCCGGAGCGCGAGCAGGCTCAACTCGTGGCCGAGCGAGTCGTGCATGTCCTCGGCGATCCGGGCCCGCTCGCGCAGCCGTACCTCCCGGGTCAGCATCCGCTGTTCGCGTTCGAGCTGCTCCGCCCGCTCCCAACCGGCGGCGACGAGGGCACGCTGCTGCCGCCGGTAGCGGCCGACCAACCACGGGAAGAGCCCGGCGTAGACCAGCGCGCCGGCCATCGTCGCCCAGGGCACGAAACCGGACCGGCTCCACACCAGCGGGGTGCCCAGCACCGCGAGCCCGGAGTAGCTTGCCGCCGCCGGCCAGGTGCTGGCCATCCGGCGGCCGAGCAGATAGCTGACCGGCGGCAGGCCGAAGGAGTAGTTGCCGTCCAGCCCGCAGAGCGCCACCACGACGAAGAGCGGGACCAGCGGCAGGCGCCGTCCCACCGCCAGCGCGCCGCCCAGGGCTGCCAGGCCGCCGAGCAGCAGCCACGGCGGGTACGACCGGTGCCCGGCCCAGCCCGACGTCACCAGCCCGGCCAGCAGTGCCCAGAGCAGCAGGTCGGCGACGAGGGCCCGGTGGCGTCGTCGCCGCCCGCCCCCGAACCGCCAGGCTGCCTCGGTCGCGGGTCGCACCGTTGCGACGGTACCCAGGCAGCCCGCTCGAGGAGATCCGGGGCGTCGCCCAGACGACCCGGAAATCGCGGGTACGTCGACCCCGAGAAAGGTCAGGGTCGGCGGTTGACCATCGGGCGCAGCCGAGCGGCGGCCCGGCTTCGTAGTTTTCGACCATGCTGACAATCGAGTCCGGGCTGACTACCGCCCAGGTCGCCGAGCGGATCGTGGCGGGGCAGGTCAACGACGTACCGGTGCGGTCGGCCAGGAGCGTCGGGGAGATCGTCAAGGCGAACCTGTTCACCCGGATCAACGCGATCATGGGTGTGCTGTTCGGGGTGATCCTCGCGGTCGGCCCGATCCAGGACGCGCTCTTCGGCGGCGTGATCATCGCCAACACCCTGATCGGCGTGGTCCAGGAGCTGCGGGCCAAGCGCACCCTGGACCGGCTCGCTATCGTCGGCGCCGCCCGCCCGGTGGTACGCCGGGACGGCGACGCCGTCGAGGTGACCGCCGCCGACCTGGTGCTGGACGACCTCGTCGAGCTGGGACCCGGCGACCAGATAGCCGTCGACGGGGTGGTGGTCGAGGGCGAGCAGCTGGAGGTCGACGAGTCGCTGCTGACCGGCGAGGCCGACCCGGTGGTCAAGCAGCCCGGTGACCCGCTGCTCTCCGGCAGCTTCGTCGCCGCCGGTACCGGGGCGATGCGGGCCACCAAGGTCGGCCGGGCGGCGTACGCGGCCCGGCTCGCCGAGGAGGCCAGCCGGTTCACCCTGGTCGACTCGGAACTGCGCGGCGGGCTGAACACCATCCTGCGGTTCGTCACCTGGCTGATCGTGCCGACCGGACTGGCCCTGATCGTCAGCCAGTACCTGGTCAACTCCGACGACCTGCCGGAGGCGGTCCGCCGGATGGTCGCCGGCCTGGTGCCGATGGTGCCGGAAGGGCTGGTCCTGCTCACCTCGGTGGCGTTCGCGGTCGGGGTGATCCGGCTCGGCCGGCGGCGCTGCCTGGTGCAGGAACTGCCGGCGATCGAGGGACTGGCCCGGGTCAGCGTGGTCTGCCTGGACAAGACCGGCACCCTCACCGACGCGGCGATGACGGTGGCCGAGGTACGCCGGCTCGACCCGACCGCCCCGGTGCCGGAGCTGCTCGGCCTGCTCGGTGCCGCCGACGAGCGGCCGAACGCCAGCCTCCGGGCGGTCGTCGAGGCGTACCCGGCGCCGCGTGGATGGCGGATCGCGGAGCGGGTGCCGTTCTCGTCCGCCCGGAAGTGGGGCGGGGCCACCCTCGTCGATCCGGACGGGGCCATCGGGCGGTGGCGGCTCGGCGCCCCCGACGTACTGCTGCCGGCCGGCCACCCCGCGCTCACCGAGGCGGACGCGTACGGCGAGCGAGGCCTGCGGGTACTGCTACTCGCCCGCTCAGACTCCACCACCCCGGGTAAGGAAGGGCCCCCGCTACAACAGAAAACGATAAGCGGGGGCCCTTCCTTACACCCGGTGGCGCTGGTGGTGCTCGCCCAGCGGCTCCGCCCGGAGGCGCCGGACACGCTGCGCTACTTCGCCGAGCAGGGGGTGGCGGTGAAGGTCCTCTCCGGCGACAACGCCCGCTCGGTCGGTGCGGTCGCCCGCAGCCTCGGGCTGCCCGGCGCCGAACACCCGGTCGACGCCCGGGAACTGCCGACCGATCCGGCGGAACTCGCCGAGGTGGTGCAGCGGCACACCGTGTTCGGCCGGGTCGGGCCGCAGCAGAAGCGGGACCTGGTGGCGGTGCTCCAGGCCGCCGGGCACACGGTGGCGATGACCGGGGACGGGGTCAACGACGTACTCGCGCTCAAGGACGCGGACATCGGGGTGGCGATGGGCTCGGGGAGTCCGGCCAGCCGGGCGGTGGCCCAGATCGTGCTGCTGGACGACAACTTCGGTGCGCTGCCGGCGGTGGTCGCGCAGGGGCGGCGGGTGATCGGCAACATCGAACGGGTCGCGAACCTGTTCCTGACCAAGACCGTCTACTCGGTGCTGCTGGCCGTGACGGTGGTGCTGAGCCAGGTGCCGTACCCGTTCCTGCCCCGGCACCTGACCATCATCTCGTCGCTGACCATCGGCATCCCGGCGTTCTTCCTGGCGCTGGCCCCGAACACGGAACGGGCCCGGTCCGGCTTCGTCAGCCGGGTGCTGCGGTTCGCCGTACCGTCCGGGGTGGTGGCGATGGCGGCGACGCTCACGTCGTACCTGTTCGCCCGGAGTGTCTATGACGGCGACCTGGCGGCGGAGACCTCGGCGGCGACGCTCACCCTCTTCCTGGTCGGGCTCTGGGCGGTGGCGATCATCGCCCGGCCGTACACCTGGTGGCGGATCCTGCTGGTGCTGGCCCTCGGGTGCGCGTTCGCGGTCATCCTGGTGGTGCCGTTCCTCCAGGACTTCTTCCAGCTGAACCTGGTCGGCACGACCGCGCCGGCCGTGGCGGTGGGGCTCGCGGTCGCCGCCGGAGCGTTGCTGGAACTGGTCCGGCTCGTGTCACGTCGCGGCGTACGCCGGTGAGTCCCGACTACTCGCCGAGGCGGCACGAATTGGTGAGTCGGGAGTGGACCCCTTTCTCGTAACGTCGTTGTCGGCCGGGAAAAACCCAGGTCGGAAACGGGTCGCCCGCCGAAGGAAAACGAATTCGGGAACTGTCGGGGAATTGACAGTACGGGCGATCCGGACATGGAGCGAGAACGAGGAGAGGCTGCCCGATGTACGTACGACAGAATGGCGCTGGGCGGGTCCGGCGGATCGCCACCACGGCGGGCCTGGCGTCCGCCGCGCTGCTGGTGAGCCAGTTGCTGGTCACGCCGGCCAGCGCGGTACCCGGCCTGGTCTTGAAGGTGACGGGCGGCCAGAGCGACAGCGAGTGGAAGACGACGAACGCCCAGTGCCCGGTCGGCACGACGGTGCTCGGCGGCGGCGGCCGGATCGTGAACGGCAACGGCCAGGTCACGATGGACACCATGCTGCCGCTGGTCGGCGGCGGGGCGTGGTCGGTGACCGGTCGGGAGGACGGCACCGGCTACGGCAACGACTGGTCGATCACCACAAGTGCGCTCTGCGCACCGGAGCCGGCCGGTCTGGAGACCCGCACCCAGTTCTCGGACCACAACTCCAACGTGGGCAAGACGATGGACGTCGAGTGCCCGCCCGGCAAGAAGGTCCTCGGGCTCGGTGCGGAGATGTCCGGCGGCCTGGGCCGGGTCGTCATCGACGACCTGCGGCCGAACGCCGACCTGACCGGCATCACGGTGGCCGGGATGGAGGACGGCGGGCCAAACTACCTCGACAAGTGGACGATGGTCGGCAAGGCGATCTGCGCGACCCCGCCGGCCGGACTGGTCCGGATCACCGGCTTCGGGGTGCTGGACTCGACCACTCCGAAGAGCGCGGTCGCGCGCTGCCCGGAGGGGAAGCGGGTGCACGGCGTCGGCGGTGAGATCGACAACGGTCAGGGTGAGGTGCGGATGACCGCGATGTGGGCGAACTCGTCGACCACGGTCACCGTGACCGGTGCCGAGGAGGAGGGCGGCTACGGCAACTCCTGGGCCGTCAAGGCGTACGCGATCTGCGCCTGATCCCAGCGGCACGTCCGGATCCCCGCTTCCCCGGCCAGGGCGGAGCGGGGATCCGCTGTTCATTCGGCTCGGGCGAGGTGCCCACCGATTTGATCTATCCACTTCCCGATTCAAAAACGTCTATGGGACGAAATGCGGTACTATTCACTCGATCCATTACGTAGTGAAATGATCTCATTATGCGGAGGAGTGATGGGTGGTCCGCAGTTCGAAGTCGATCCGGATCGGGTAGAGGCTGTCGCAACCGAGATCACCCAGGTCGCGGAATCGCTGCGCAAGGCGCGTACGGTTCGGGAGCCTGGCCTGGGTCCGGCAGTGAGCCAGGCGGCAGGCTGGTCGTCGGCGGACGCCGCCCCGGGCTGCGGCGACGTCCTGGGCGGCCTTTCTCGACCGACTGGCCTCCTCGGCGGACCGGTTGGCCGCCCGGCTGCGGTCAGCGGCGCTCGCCTACCAGGCCAGCGACGCGCGCGCCGAGGCGAGCCTGCGGAAGCAGTACGCCGAATGAGCGTACTGACCCTGGCCGACCTGCTCGCCGCCGATCCGGCTTCGTTCGCCGTGGCCGCCGCCACCTGGGAACAGCTGACCCGGGATCTGGACGACGTCGCCGAGGAACTGGTCCACCAGACCCGCGCCCTGGAGTACGCCTGGCCGCACGGATCCGGCTCGGAGGCGGCCTACACAGCGGCCGCCACCCTCCGCTCCGAGGTGAGTAACGCCTACCCTCCGGCGCGGCGGATTCATCAGGCGCTGAGCCGGCACGCCGACGGGATGCGCGGCTACGCCGGACAGGCGAGGGAAATCGTCGCCGCCGCGCGACGTGCGGGTTACGCGGTGGACGGCACGACAGGGCTGGTGACCGCGGCATCGCCCGGCAGTTTCGGCGGCGCGGACGTCATGGTGGCCAACCAGGCGGCCATCGCGGCGCAGGCCGAGCGGTATGCCGACGAACTCGCCACGGTGCTGGACCAGGCCCGACCACTGGACGACAGCACCGCCAGCGCGATCAGTGTCGAACTCCCACAGCCTGAGCGGGGTTTCGGTCGTGCCAAAGCACCCGATATCGGACGGGAGGAGATCGCTGGTCAGCAGGGCCGCCCGGCCCGGGAGGTCAACGACTGGTGGACCGGCCTCACCCCCGAGCAGCAGGAACGGGCCATCCAGCAGTACCCGGATCTAATCGGCTGGCTGGACGGCGTACCGGCCACGGACCGGGACGCCGCCAACCGGATCTCGCTGGACCGACATCAGGACGAGTTGCAACGCCGGGAAACCGAGCTGGCCAACCAACTGGCCCAGCTGCGATCCGATCCCGGCGAAACGGACGCGGAGCGAACAGCGGCCAGCCGGGAGATCTGGCGGCTCACCGAGGAGCTACAGGGGATCGACCGGCAACAGGCCACGCTGGACAAGGTCGACGCCACGCTCACCCGACTAGGTGACCGAGGGCTGTTGCTCGGCATCGATCCGGCTGGCGACGGAAAGGCGATCGTCGCGGTAGGCAACCCGGACTCCGCCACGCACACCGCCGTCTGGGTCCCGGGTACCAGCACCGAGTTGACCGACATCCGGAGCAACGTGCAGCGGGTGGAGAACCTCCAGCGCGCGGCCGACGCGTTGACGGCCGCGCCAGGCGATGTCTCGACGATCATGTGGCTGGGGTACGACGCTCCGGAGCTGGGCGTGTCGATGGGAACGGGCGGCCGGGCCGAGCAGGGCGCGGCGGCACTGGCGCCGTTCGTGGACGGCCTTCGGGTCACCTACGAGGGTGGCGGCTCGCAGCACCTCACCGCGATCGGGCACAGCTACGGATCGGCGGTGCTGGGCGAGGCGGCGCAGCGCGGTGGCGGCCTCGCCGTGGACGACTTCGTTACCGCGGGCAGCCCCGGCGTACGCGTCGAGCACGCCAGCGACCTCGGCCTCCCGCCCGGCCACGTCTGGGCCGGCTCCGCCGTCGACGACGGAGTGTCCGAGCCGGTCGACACCCACGGGAAGTACGGCAGCGGCATCCCGCTTCTCGGACCACACCTGGTCGACGCCTACGACGACACACACGGGGGCAGCCCGCACGAGCAGGAGTTCGGCGCCAACCGTTTCCACGTCGACACGAGCGGCCACAGCGCCTACTGGCAGGAGGGCAGCGCCAGCCTGCAGAACCAGGCCGGCATCGTCGTCGGCCGGTACGAGATCGTCGGGCTGGATCACGGCCTGCCGCCGCACGGATGGCGGTGATGAGCATGGTCGACGCGGTCAGCCGCACGGTGCTGGCTGCCGGCCTCGCTGGCGTGCTGCTGGCGGGCTGCGGTTCCGGCCGGAACGGAGATGACATGCGAGAGGTCAACCAGGCCGACGCCAGCGAGCTGGTCGAAGGGTACGGCCGACAGGTCTTCGGCGCCGTCCACGCCCCGGCCCAGGGGCTCGACCCCATTCCGAACCCCTGCGACGGCAGCTTCGGTGAGGTCTCCGGGACCGTCTATTCGATGGTCGGTCACGGCCAGATTCCAGTGCCAGCGGCGGAACAGGTCGGCACCCTCGCCCGGCTTCGCGACCACTGGCAACGGCACGGTTATTCCGTTGAGGAAGACCGGGTGTTCCCGGATGGCCGGACTGGAACGGTGGCCGTACGCAATCCGGTCGACGGGGTGCGCATCCGGGTTACCAGTACCGAACCGCCGACCATGTTCGCGCTGATGATCTCGACGCCCTGCTACCGCTCGGACGAACCACTCTGAAGTGGCAGGTCAGCGATGCAGGAGTGGGTGGCCCAGGCTGTACGCCTCGACCTCCGCCCCGGTCCACCAGTTGACCGCGTTCAGCGCGACAAGCGTCCGGTGGTACGGCGGCTTGCGCTGCACGGTGTACGACAGCTCCAGCTCGACCACCAGCCCGCTGTCGGCGTCCTGCCTGGCCACCGGCGCCTGCGCCGGGAACCCAGCCAGTGCCATACGGCTTCATCCGGCCGCTGTCCGCCAACTCGCACCCGGCCGGGTGCGGAGGCGGAACCGACCGGGTGCGGAGGTGAGAGAAGTAACCTCGGAGCCCGATGTCGAAAATTCGGTCCGGCCTTCGTTGTGTTGACGGGAGATCCGAACGAAGGGAACAGGACAATGGGCAAGGTAACCACCGGCGGCACGATGTCGATCGACGGCTACATCGCCGGCCCCGCGGAGAGTGGCTTCGATCTGCTGTTCCAGTGGTACGGCAACGGTGACGTCGAGATTCCGACCGCCAGTCCGGACGTGCCGCCGCTGCGGCTGTCCGCCGCGAGCGCGGACCTCGTCCAGGAGGAGTGGGGCAACACCGGTGCCCTGGTCGTCGGCCGGCACCTCTATGACATGACAAACGCCTGGGGTGGCCGGCATCCGATGAACGTCACGGTGGTGGTGCTCACCCATAACCCACCTGAGAACCGACCGGCGGCGGACGAGAACTTCGTCTTCGTGACCGAGGGCATCGAGGCCGCCGTCGCGAGGGCGCAGGAGATCGCCGGCGACAGGACGGTCGTCGTCAACGGCGGCCAGATGGCCCGGCAGGCCCTCGAAGCCGGCCTGCTCGACGAGATCGGCATCGAACTCGTACCAGTGGTGCTCGGCAGCGGCACGCCGCTCTTCGCCGACCTCGGCGCCGTACCCGCGCAGTTCGAGGGCCCGACCAAGGTGGTGGAGGGCGTGGGCGTCACCCACCTGCGGTACCGCGTCAGGAAGTGACCCGGAGCCCCGCCGGTGACCGGGGTTCCTCGCCCGGTCACCGGCGATCAGGTCAGTTGTGCAGGAGCGTGTGGCCCAGGCTGTACGCCTCGAACTCCGCGCCGGTCCACCAGTCGACCGCGTTCAGCGCGACAAGCGTCCGGTGGTACGGCGGCTTGCGCTGCACGGTGTACGACAGCTTCAGCTCGACCACCAGCCCGCTGTCGGCGTCCCGGCTGGTCGCGGCGAGCATGTCGAGCGGACCGGTCCCGTCGAGGTTGAGGATCGCGGTCGCCTCGCCGAAGTAGTCGAAAGCCTGCGGCGGCCCGAAGGAGGTGCTGGGCTGCCCGACCGGCTTCGCGCGGTAGACGTCCTGGGTCACCATCGCCGAGCCCTCGCCGGTCAGTCCCTGTGCGGTGCCGGGGATCAGCAACACTGCCCCGGCGTCCTGCACGGTGCCCAGGTCGTAGGTGATCGCCCCGGTGAGCACGTCGGCCCGCCCGTCACCGGTGACGTCCCCTGTGGACATCCCGGTGCCGAAGTACGAGTGCGGCGAGTCGTCCTCGGGGTAGGTCGTGTGCGGGTCGCCGGGTACCCCCGGGGTCTCCATGCTGATCGTCCTGGCCCGAGCCGCGTCCAGGCCGGCCGGCACCCCCGGCACGTAGACGAGGTAGCCGATCCAGCTCCGAGGGGCGGCGGCGACCAGGTCGCCGTCCCCGTCCCCGTCGACGTCGGCGATCGCCAGCTCGTCGCCGAGCGCGCCGACGCCGACGGCGGTACCGGAGACGGACGTCACGCCGCTGGTGCTGACCCCGCCGGCACCGCCGCGCAGCAGGGTGACGAGACCGCCCTGGTACGGAGCGACGCCCTCGTCCTCCGAGGGCGCGCTGACCGCGAGGTCGTCGTACCCGTCACCGGTCAGGTCGCCGATCGCGACCGCGGTGCCGAAGGTGTCGCCCGAGTGGGCGTCGCCCGGCACGCCCGGAGTCTGCTGGGTGAGAAGCTGGGCGCCGGTGCTGGTGAGCCCGGTCGAGCTGCCGTAGAGGACGGTTACCGAGCCGGCGTTGACCGCCCCGTTGACCGTCTCGCCGTTCGCGCCGACGGCGAGGTCGTCCCGGCCGTCACCGTTGAGGTCACCGGCGGCGAGCCCGGTGCCGAACATGTCGTACTCGCCCATCTCACCCGGCACACCCGCGGTGTCCTGGTTGAAATGCTGCGGGCGCCCGGTGTCGAGGCCGGTGGGGCCACCGTAGAAGATCCAGACCGCACCGCCGAAGGCGGCGCCGGCCGGGGTGAACTCGCCCGGGTTGCCGACGGCCAGATCGGCGTAGCCGTCGGCGTTGAAGTCCCCGGAGGTCATCTCGTCGCCGAAGTTCGGCCGGGTCGGGGAGCCGATCGGCGCGACGATGTTGTCCCGGTACGGCAGTCCGGAGTAGTCGACGACGATGCCGTAGCTGCCCGCGTAGAGGAAACCGCCGGTGACGATCTCGTCCCTGCCGTCCCGGTCGATGTCGAGCCGGGAGCTCGTGGCGGCGGCGGCGATTTTCGGGGCGGCGGTGCCGGTGGTGCCCACGCGCCGCACGGCGATGGTGGTGCCGTCCCGGTTGACGGTGGTGGTGCCGTCCCGGTTGACGGTGGTGGCGCCGTCCCGGTCGACGGCGGTGCTGGGCCGTGGCGTGGCCGGCGCGGCGGTGGCGGCGGTCGTCGGCAGCATGGCGACGAGCACGGCGGCACAGGCGGGCACGGCGCACCAGCGCAGGCGAGGGCGCACGATGATCTCCCCGTGAGTTTGGCGGTGCGCACATGATGCCAGTGCGCTGACCCGCCCGGCTCGGCCGTTCGGTGGACGACCGTCCGTCTGCGCCGGCAACTTTCGCCGGTTCTGCGGTCGGCGTACGGCGGGTGGTCACCTGGACCGGTCGGCCGCGATGGCGAGCACGTCGACCCGCACCAGGAGGTGCAGGCACGGCGGATGCGGATCGACGTACGCCCAGGTGCAGGCCGGATGCTCGTGCCCGGCCACCCAGACCCAGAGCCCGACCTCGTCCGCCCGGACGGCGTGGCGGTGGACCCGGGTCACGGTCATCTCCAGGTACGTCCCGAGTCGCGCCGTCGCGCAGTGCGACCACTCCCCGGGCGCGAGCCGGAGCAGGGTGCCGGCCGACAATTCGGGGATCCGATCCTGCGCGACGTCGTCGATGCTCGGAGACGGCTCGGTCATCGCCACTCGTGGTACCGACGCCAGCGCCGCCCGTCCCACCGGTAGTCCCGCACGTAACCCGGCCCGCACGCGGCACACCAGCGGCGCAGCCAGCTCGACACGGTTGCCCCGGTCGGTACTGCCGCTGCTGCTCGTAGCTGAGCAGGGACAGGCCGGGGAGGGCGGTCGGGTGGTGCCAGGCGCGGACCTGCTGGGCGGACCTGCTGAGTGGAGTCGGACCCGTCCTCGTGGTCCGGGTCGTCGCGCTGCCGGCGGGCCAGGTCGAGTACCCGCTGACGCGCCGCTTCCGCCTCGGCCGCGTCCCGCTCCCACGCCGCCCGCTCGACCTCGGCAACCCGGCGATCCTTCCACCATCTCAATGGGTTCACTCTGCGTCGCTCCTACGTCATCTGAGGAGCCGACCCCGGGCTTGGTAAGGAAGCCGATACCCCGGGCCGACAGGGCGCTCGGGTTGCGACTCGGATGCCGTAAGGCCTGTTGCGCGCCCCGGCTCGTAGCCTTTCGATTGCGGTCTCCGAGTGACAGAGTCGCAGCGTCCTCCGACCGTCCGCTGCCGTTTGTTTGCTGTCCGCAGACGGCGGGACCGCTACGCTCTGACCCCGTGACGGACTATCTCGAGGTGGCCACCGCAACCGAGACGCGCGAGGCAGCGGTAGATCTCGCGGAGCACGTCGTCGCTGCGCGGCTGGCCGGCAGTGCTCAGATCATCGGCCCGGTAACAAGCGTCTTCTGGCACGTGGGGGAGCAGGGGACCGGCGAGGAGTGGCGACTGTTGCTCTACACGACCGGCGACCGATACCCAGCACTTGAGGCTGTCCTGTTGCATCGGCATCCCTGGGACAATCCGCAGGTGACGGCTACTCAGATTGTCGCTGGCTCCGCTGCCTGTCTGCGCTGGCTTCGCGAGTCCGTCACGGAGCAGATCGGGTAACCATCGAATCCCGTAGCGCGGCGACACATGTCAGTTCCGCATGAGGAGCAAGCCGCGTGAGCAGTGCCTCGATTCGCTGCTTGGGGCGGACCGACGCGACGCCGGAAGACAGCCGTACGGCCTTCTCGGCGGTCACACAGCACTGCTCGATCTCGTTGACGTCCAGATAGGCATCGGCGAGCCAGGACAGGTACAACGCCTTGTCGCGGGCGTGGGTGTCGTCGTAGCGGCGGAGCACCGATTCGAGGACGGGGATCGCCCGCAGCGGCCGACGCAGGACCGTCCAGCATCGTCCAGTCATGATCTCGGCTTCCTGCTGGTCGACCCAGTACACCCAGTCCGGCTCCGGCCGGTCGTCCTGATCTGTCAGGCAGCTCACGCCGATGTCGAGATGTCGCTCGGCGTCCTCGGGTTGCCCGTGCACGGCGTGAATCCAGGCGCGACGCATGTGCAACAGTGCGCGGACGCTTGGCGTCGCAGTCGGATCGGCAGTCTCGCAGGCTTCCACGATCGTCGGTGTCGCGGGCCTACCCAGGGCTAGCTCCTGATACGCGAGAAAAGCCATGGCATTGCCGGCGAGCGGCGCGTCTCCGGCGTCACGGGCGGCGGTGAGGCTGGTGCCGTAGAGCCGCTCCGCGTCGTCGTACCGTCCGGCATCAAACGCGGCCCAACCGGCCATCTGCGCCTGCTCGGCGCAGACCGACAGCAGCGCCCGGCCGGTACGGTCGGGGTAACTTCCGTCCTGGATCAGCCGCCGAGTCGAGTCCAACTCGGTGGTGTACATCTGGTACGTGTCGGCCCCGCCGAGGTAGTCGTCGATCCGTCGCAGCCGGGCGGTGCGGTCGGCAATCTGCCGCGGCACATCAGCGGAGACTCTACGGCCGTAATCGAGAATCGCCTCGGGGAGGACGACGGCGATTCCGGCATGTGCGATCACCGCACGCCGACGTACGCCCGTCTGCGCGAGGGCCGCCAGGGCACCATCGGCGCCGAGGGCTCCGTCGATGCGCAGAGCCGCCTGCTGTGTCGGCTCCTTGGCTCCGGTCTCCAACTCGTGCAGGTAGCTCTTGCCGTAGAACGCCACCCGCGCGAGTTCACGCAGCGACAACCCGCGCTCGGCCCGGAGCCGGCGCATCTGATCTCCCAATCTTGGCGTAGCAGAGTCGTGCATCGGCGGCTTCTCCGTACTGGATCGGGCCGGTGTCCCGGGCGTTCTGGGCTTCGGGGCGACTTCTCGGACGATACCGGGCTGAGAGCTGCCTTGGAACCCGGCTGGAGCCGCGATCAACGAGTCGAAAATACTCCGCGAGGCGGTAAAAATATGATCTTGGAAACGCCGAGCTTCGAGATTCACGCGGCCTACCGGACCTGGTGGACCGGCCTGCGATGACCAGCACTTTGGGCTGACGCACGCTTCGCTGGCCGTGCGTATGCTGAGGCTCCGTCGCTGTCTTGGAGCTGTGGTGACCAAGGTCTACGTATCGGCAACCTTCAGAGATCTGCAGGAACATCGCGCGGCCGTCCAGCTCGCGTTGCGCCGGCTGCGCGTGGAGGACACGGCAATGGAGTCGTACGTCGCCGAGGATCGCCGTCCGCTGGAACGGTGCCTGGCCGACGTGGCGGACTGCGATGTCTACATAGGCATATTCGCCTGGCGGTACGGGTTCATCCCGCCGGGCTTCGACCGCTCCATCACCGAGCTGGAGTATCGCGAGGCGCTCGCACACGGAAAGCGCTGCCTGATCTTCCTGGTCGACGAGGAAGCGCCATGGCCGCGCAGTTACGTCGATCGGGGCAACGACGCGGTCCGCATCGAGGCGTTCCGCGCGGAGTTGGCCGACCGCCACATGTGCAGTCTCTTCAGCGATCCTTCCCAGCTCGCGGCAATGGTGACCGCGGCGGTGGCCAACGTGCTGAGCGAGGCGAACTTTTCGCAGTACCCGTCCTCTACCCTGGGTCAGGACGTGCTACGGCGATATTTCGGTCGTCTGCGACAGCACTACGGCGTGCTCGACCTGGACGTCCTGACGCCAGCGCACTCGGAGGAGCACTTCCAACTCCAGTTGGCGTCGGTGTTCGTCGAGCAGTCGGTGCTCCCGGTGTCGTCCGGGATTTTGAACACCTCGGATCGTTCGGCCGAGCCGGTCGACCCCTGGGCGTCTCCGCCGCAGCCCCTGTTCGACGCCCTCGCTGATCCGGAGAAGCGCAGGATTGTCCTGCTCGGTGCCCCGGGCTCCGGGAAGTCGACCATCATCCGATACCTGGCACTTACCCTTAGCCAGGAGGATCACGATCATCGACTGACTACGTTGGCCGATCACGTTCCACTGCTGGTCCAGCTCCGGTCGTACGCTGCTCTCGCGGCCGACGGACGCTGCGAGGGGTTCGTCGCCTATCTGGACTACCTGGCCCGTACGAACGGGTTGGGCATCGACCGGCGCATGCTGGTCCGTCATCTCAGGACGGGCAGGACGCTTGTCCTGTTCGATGGGCTCGACGAGGTTCTCGATCCGCGTCAACGTGAGGAGGTGTCCAGCCAGATCGCGGGATTCGCAACCGAGTTTCCGAACGTCCGGATGGTCGTCAGCAGCCGGCCCTACGGCTACGCCAAGCGGGTCTTCGTGGCTGCCGGGTTCAGTGACCTAATGCTCCAGCCCTTGGACGCCAAGCAGATCGCGGCGTTCCTCTCGTCCTGGTATCGGCTGACCTCGACGACGAAGGCGGTCGAGGAAGAGGCGCCGGCTCGGGAGGCGCGTCTGCTCGACGCGATTGAGCACTCACCGTCGTTGCGGGAGATGGCGGGCAACCCGATGCTCCTGACGATCCTGACGATTGTGGGAAAGCACCAGGTCCTGCCCCGAACGCGCCTGCGTATCTACCGGCACGCAACTGATCTGTTGATCGAGTTTTGGGACGTCACCCGCCATCTGCGCACGCCGGAGAGTACCGGCTTCATCGAGATCGAGGACAAGCGGGAGCTTCTCCGTCGGGTCGCCTATCGTATGCAGGAGGCCGACAACGGCCTGCGTGGTAACGACATCAAATCGGACGAGTTGCGGCGGGTGTTCGAGGAATACTTTGTCGATAGATACCAAATGGATCTGGTCGCGGTTCGTGGCATCAGTCAGTCTCTCATCGAATCATTCAGCGTTCGTAGCGGCATCCTGACGGAGGTCGAGGAAGGGACCTACCGGTTCGCGCACCGCCTCTTCCTCGAGTTCTTCGCGGCGGACGCCATCGTCACCCGGTTCCGCCGTGGCGAGTTGTCGCCCTTGCAACTCCGGCGATTGTCGCGTTGAAGCGCAGCGAGCCGCATTGGCAGGACGTGCTGGAGATGATTGCCGATGCCGTCGGGCCGGAGATGCTCTCGGCAGAGTTGAGCGACGTCTTCAAGCTGAACGGCACCCCGACCCTCACCTTCGTGGAGCCGCCGGACTTCACCCGCTTCCGGATGGCGCTACGACAGCCGGGACTTGGGATCGTCCTAGAGGGACCGTCCGGGATCGGGAAGTCCACCTTCCTGCAACAAGCTGTGCGACTTGAGCACGAAAGGGGCCTTCTGATACCCGTACTGAGCGCCCGGCGTCCCGAGGATCTGCCGAAGATAGCGGTGTTACCCACCGAGCACCGTCGTGGCGTCGTTGCCGTCGACGACTTCCAGCGGTTGCCCGAGGACCTTCGGGTCAAGCTCGTCGACTACCTGAGGCTTCTCGCGGACGAGGAGTCCCCCGACCGACGGTTGGTCATATCTGGCATCCCCGGTACCGGGCAGAGTCTCGTCGAGTTGGCCTTCGACCTGGCCACTCGGATCAAGATCTTCCGGGTTCCGATGGCGACCGATGCGCTGATCGACGAGATGATTTCGAAGGGCGAACAGGCTCTCAACATCAAGTTCACCCATGGGCACGACATCGTCCGACTCGCCAGTGGAAGTCTGCACACCGCCCAGATGCTCTGCTGGCATCTCGCGGCGCACGGTGGCGTCGCATGCACGTCACCTCGGACGCTGGCCATCGACGATGGGCTGGACGACGCGCTGCGGCAGGTAGAGGACTCCCTGGCACTGAAATACCGCAAGGTCGTGCAGTCGTTCGCAGCTCTGGACGGCCAGAGCCAGCAGTCCTGCATCGAGCTCCTTCTCATGCTTGCCGAGACGCCGGACGGGATCCTGTCACTGGACCAGGCTGCGGAGCAGCGACCCCACCTCGCGCGGGCGATAACGTCGCACCTGCTCGAAGCCTCTCCCCAGGGATTCGGTGGTCCGCAGGCAGAACTGGCCGACCACCTCTTCCTCGACCGGCGGGCTCGGCGGCTCGTCATCGAGGATCCACAACTGCTCTTCTACCTACGCCGCCAGGATCCCGAGATGCTGGCCCGCGCTGTCGGAAAGCGAGTCAACGCCAAGCGCGATCAGGTATTCGTCAGTTACAGCCATCAGGACCGTGACTGGCTCGACCGATTGGACCGTCATCTCAAGCCCTTGATGAGGCGAGGGCTGGTGAACGTCTGGACGGACACTCGGATCTTGCCGGGGGACAGTTGGCGGGAAGAGATCGACGCCGCGCTACAACGGGCCCGGGCGGCAGTACTGTTGGTCAGCCCTGACTTTCTCGCGTCCTCGTTCATCGAGGAGGTCGAACTGCCGGCCCTGCTCTCTGCGGCCTACGACGACGGCTGCCGGATCCTGCCGGTCATCGTCTCGCCGAGCATCTTCACGAGCATCCCGGAGCTCGCCCGATTCCAGGCGTTCAACTCCCCCTCGATGCCGCTCTTGGGGCGCAGTGACTACGAGAAGGAGAAGGTCTTCAGCGAGGTCGCGGCTGTCCTGCTTCGGCTCTTCGCCGAACCGCCCGTCGCATAGCTACCTAGACCGAAATTGAGACCGGACAGTGAACGCCCGGCGGTTCCCGTAGGGCTCTGCCGGGCGTTTCTGCTGGTCAAGCGAGCGGAGGATACGAGATTCGAACTCGTGAGGGTGTTAACCCAACACGCTTTCCAAGCGTGCGCCCTAGGCCTCTAGGCGAATCCTCCGTCCGACAGGATACAGGCTCCGCGCCGGCTGCCCACCCCGGCGGTCCCCCGGAGATCCCGCCAGCCGGCCGGGTACACTTGGCGGCACCCCCCGTGTGGCGTCACCTCGTGAACCTCCCCAGGGCCGGAAGGCAGCAAGGATAAGCGAGCTCTGTCGGGTGCACGGGGGGCCTTGTCATCCCCCTGACCAGGGCTGCCGGCCGCCGAGCCGGCCTGGCGGATCACTCGGCGCGCGGCCCACCTCATGATCACCCCGGACCGGGCGACCACCGGCCGCACCCGCATGATCGACGTGGAAAACGTCGGGCGCGCGTGACAACCTTGGCACTCGGCAGCGTGGCGGCGGGTGGAGAATGGCCCGGTCGAGAGGAGGCGGGACGAGTGGCACTGGCGCTCTACCGCAAGTACCGGCCCCGCACGTTCGCCGAGGTGATCGGCCAGGACCACGTCACCGAGCCACTGTCCCAGGCGCTGCGCAGCGGCCGGCTCAACCACGCGTACCTCTTCTCCGGCCCCCGTGGTTGCGGCAAGACGTCCAGCGCCCGGATCCTGGCCCGTTCGCTCAACTGCGAGCAGGGGCCGACCCCGGAGCCGTGCGGCGTCTGCGACTCCTGCAAGAGCCTGGCCGCCGACGGCGCCGGCTCGATCGACGTGATCGAGATCGACGCGGCCAGCCACGGTGGCGTGGACGACGCCCGCGAGCTGCGCGAACGCGCCTTCTTCGCGCCGGCCAGCAGCCGCTTCAAGATCTATGTGATCGACGAGGCCCACATGGTCTCGACCCAGGGCTTCAACGCCCTGCTCAAGCTGGTCGAGGAGCCGCCGGAGTACGTCAAGTTCATCTTCGCCACCACCGAGCCGGAGAAGGTCCTCGGCACGATCAAGTCGCGGACCCACCACTACCCGTTCCGGCTGATCCCGCCGGGAGTGCTCCGCCCCTACCTGGAGCAGCTCGCCTCGGCCGAGGGCGTCAAGATCGAACCGTCCGTCTTCCCGCTCGTCGTCCGGGCCGGCGGCGGCAGCGCCCGGGACTCGCTCTCGGTGCTCGACCAGCTCATCGCCGGTGCCGGCCCCGAGGGGGTCAGCTACGCCCGCGCGGTGGCCCTGCTCGGGGTGACCGACGCCGCGCTGATCGACGAGATGTGTGACGCGCTGGCCGCCGGGGACGGCGCCGCCGCATACGCCACCATCGACCGGGTCGCCGAGGCCGGGCACGACCCGCGCCGGTTCGCCTCCGACCTGCTCGAACGGCTCCGTGACCTGATCGTCCTGCGTCAGGTGCCGGACGCGGTCGCCAAGGGCCTGATCGACGGCCCGGCCGACCAGATCGAGCGGATGGCCGCCCAGGCCGAACGGCTCGGCCCGGCCACGCTGTCCCGGTGTGCCGACATCGTGCACAACGGCCTGGTCGAGATGCGCGGCACCACCGCCCCCCGGCTGCTGCTCGAACTGATCTGCGCCCGGATGCTGCTGCCCGGTGCCGAGGACTCCACCGGCAGCCTGCTGCAACGCCTCGAACGCATGGAGCGCCGGCTCACCCTCTCCGGCGACGCGACCCCGGCCGCCGCGCCGATCCGCCCGGCCGCCGTCGACCCGGGCCCGCCCGCCGCGACCACCTCCGCACCATCGGCCCCCGCCAGCGCCGCGCCGGTCGCTCCCCCTCAGGGAGTACGCGAAAGCACCGCACCCAGGCCTGGCCACGCGCCGGCCGCACCCGGCCCCGGCCCGGCGTCCGCCGCACCGGTTGTGGAGCCACCGACCGCCGTGCAGCCACCGGCCCGACGTCCGGTGCCGCCGGAGGCGGTGATGCCCGACCCGGCCACCCCGGATCCGATGCCGACAGGTGCCGGACCGACCGGCGAACTCGACGCCGCCGCCGTACGCCGGGTCTGGGGCGAGGTCGTCGGCATGGTCAACCGCAGCAACAAGCGGATCGCCGCCCTGATGCGCGATGCGGTGGTACGCGACCTCGACGGCGACACCCTGGTGCTGACCGTCAAGTCCCCGGTACTCGCCCAGATGCTCGCCAACGCCTCCGGCGTGCTCACCGACGCTCTCTACGAGGAGCTGGGCGGGCGCTGGCAGATTCGCTGCGAGGTGGCCGGCGAGCAGCGGGCACCGGCGTCGGCAACCCCGCCCCGGCAACCGACCGGTCCCGCCAACAGTGGTCCAGTCAGCAATGGCCCAGTCAACAGTGGCCCGGTCAACAGCGGCCCAGCCACCGACGGCCCAGCCACCGACGGCCCGTCCGGCGGTGCCTCGCCCCGGGGCGGCGTCAACGGCTCGGCCCCGTCCGGTGGTGGCCGGGGGGCGACCGGCGGCCGGGAGCGGTCGACCGGCTCGGGCGGTGGCGGCGGCGCGGGCCGGGCTGGCAGCGGTTCGAGTGGCGCTGGTGGCGGTTCGAGTAGCGCTGGTGGCGGCTCGCCGTCCAGCGCAGATGACGACGACTGGCCGGAACCGGCCCGACCTGGCGGTGCCGCGTCGAGTGGATCCGCACCGGGTGGAGCGGCCGACGACGACTGGCCGGAGCCGACCCCACCCGGCGGGACCGCTCCCGCCAGCACCACTCCGGCGGCATCGCCCCTCGGCGGCGGCACCCACGCCACGGCCGTAGCCGGTGACCGCAACAGCACCGGACCCAACGGCAGCGGTGCACAGAAGGCCAGCGGGACCAGTACCAGCGGCGGAGCGGGCGGTGCTGCGGTCAGCGCCGGGCTCGCGGCGGCCCGTGCGGCGGCGGCCGGCCGGGGACCGAAACCCGCCCCGGCGGCGGAGCGGACGGCGGATTCGGACTGGGCCGGCGAGCCGCCCTACGACCCCGACTACGACGGCCCGCGCGCCCAGACCGGGAACGGCCACGACGGCCCGCGCGCCTCTACCGGGATCGGCCACGACGGCCCGCGCGCCTCTACCGGGATCGGCTACGAGGGCTTCGACCCGGGCGACGAGCCGCTCGACGAGGTGATCGACGAGCGGACCGCCCGGCAGACCAGCGAGCAGCAGGCGGTGCAACTGTTGCAGCAGACCCTCGGCGCGGAACGGATCGGCGAGGTCGACCTCAAGTAGTGGCGCCGACCTGACCGGCTGATCAGACGGCTACCGGGGACCTCGAACGGCTACCGGCGACTCGACTGTCCGCTTTCGACACCGGCCATAAGCGGGACGACGAGAAGATCGTCGATTCTCTAAGATCAGCCGTCCGATCCCGTTTTCTGTGAGCTTCCTGTGAGTGTGGCGTGCGCGAGTTCTCGGTACCCGAGCGGCTCGGGGTGTTCGGTCTGGGCGTGGCGGTCGCGGCGGCGGCGTGGCCGTACCTGACCGACGCCACCGGCCTGGGACTACCGTGCCCGTCGCGCGTGCTGACCGGGGTGCCGTGTCCGGGCTGCGGCCTGACCACGGCGGCGGTTGCCCTGGTCCGGGGCGACCTGGCCGGCGCGGCGGCGGCCAACCCGGTAATCGTCGGGCTCGCGGTGCTCACGGTCGTCGTGCTTCCGCTGCTCGCGCTGCGGACGCTCGGCGCGCTGCCACCTCCGGTCCGCTGGTCGGACCGGACCCGGCGGCGTACGGAATGGGCGGCGGCCCTGCTCGCCTGCGCGAGTTGGCTGTTCCAGGTACACCGGCTCGGCATCACCTGACGCCGGGCTCCCGATTCTTCACCCCTTTTCATCGCAAGGAGTACCCCTTGAACTACGCCAGTTGGGGCCCCAGGGCGGGCGCCTACATCATCGACTTCCTGATCGTCACGCCGTTCAGCATCCTCGCCGTCGTCCTTGGCGGGCCGGGCGTGGACGCGGAGACCGGCCAGGCGACCGGTCCGGGCCCGCTCTACTGGGTCTTCATCGTGCTCGGGATCGCGGTCAGTGGTTACAACCGGTGGTACCTGGCCGGCAAGACCGGGCAGAGCTGGGGCAAGAAGGCACTCGGCATCCAGTTGGTCGGCGACGCCAGCGGTCAGCCGATCGGCTTCGGCATGGCCTTCGTGCGGGACCTGGCGCACTTCGTCGACGGCATCATCTGCTACATCGGTTACCTCTGGCCGCTCTGGGACGCCAAGAAGCAGACGCTGGCCGACAAGATCGTGAAGACCGTCGTCGTACGCTGACCGACCCGCCGGCCGGTCGCGGGGCGTCGAGCCGCCCGCGACCGGCCGGACTAGGCTGGACGCGACCAGTTTCCGCAACCGAGGAGTCGCCGTGCGCCCGGGTGGACAGCCCAACCTGCAGCAGATGATGAAGCAGGCGCAGAAGATGCAGCAGCAGCTCGCCGCCGCACAGGCCGAGCTGGCCGAGGCGGAGCTGACCGGCACCGCCGGCGGTGGCCTGGTCACCGTGACCATCTCCGGTGCCGGCGAGGTGAAGGCCATCAAGATCGACCCCAGGGCGGTCGACCCGGAGGACGTCGAGACCCTGGAAGACCTCGTACTGGCCGCCGTGCACAACGCCCACGACGAGGTGCGCAAGCTGACCGAGGAGAAGATGGGTCCGGTCACCGGCGGCATGGGCGGCCTCGGCCTGCCCGGTTTCTGAGCCACCCCGCGATGTACGAGGGTGCCATCCAGGATCTGATCGACGAGTTGGGCCGGCTTCCCGGAGTGGGCCCGAAGAGCGCCCAGCGGATCGCGTTCCACGTGCTCTCGGCCGACCCGGCCGACGTCACCCGGCTGGCCACCGCGCTGCGCCGGGTCAAGGAGCTGGTGCGGTTCTGCACCGTCTGCTACAACGTCGCCGAGTCCGAGCAGTGCCGGGTCTGCCGCGACCCACGCCGGAGCGAAGAGGTGCTCTGCGTGGTCGAGGAGCCGAAGGACGTGGTGGCGATCGAGCGGACCGGCGAGTTCCGTGGCCGCTACCACGTGCTCGGCGGCGCGATCAATCCGCTGGAGGGCATCGGCCCGGACAACCTGCGGATCCGGGAACTGCTGGCCCGGCTCGGCACCGGCGCGGTGCGCGAGCTGATCCTGGCCACCGACCCGAACACCGAGGGTGAGGCCACCGCCACCTACCTGGCCCTGATGGTCAAGCCGATGGGCATCGCGGTGACCCGGCTCGCCAGTGGCCTGCCGGTCGGCGGCGACCTGGAGTACGCCGACGAGATCACCCTCGGCCGGGCCTTCGAGGGCCGCCGCGCCGTCTGAACCCGCGTCGCGCCGTCTGACATCGGTCGTGCTCGACCTGATGCGCGATGTAACAAATTCGCATAGTCAGATCCGGACAAACGATCATATTGTCGGCCGCCCGCGACGCTCTGTCGCTGGTGCCATGACGGTAAGGACACGATCCGGTACCAACCCGTTCCCCGGCCGTTTCCGGTCGGTCCGCGCGGGGGCTAGTGTCTCGCCATCGGTGGCCCCCCGTCACCGCGTTTGTCGTATCCACAGGACGAGGTGAAGCACCATGCGTGCACCAAGGCCGAAGGTCGCCATCGCGGCCGTAGCGGTCGCGGCCCTCGCGGTAGCCGGCTGTGCCGAGAGCGACCGCGGCGATTCGGGCGCAAGCCAGAAGGACACACTGGTCTTCGGCGTGGCCGGTGACCCGAAGGTGCTCGACCCCAGCCTGGCCAGCGACGGTGAGTCGCTGCGGGTCGCCCGTCAGGTCTTCGAGACGCTGGTCCGCCCCGAGGAGGGCGGCACCAAGATCACGCCGGGCCTGGCCGAGAGCTGGACCCCGGACGCCACCGGCACCGTCTGGACCTTCAAGCTCCGCTCGGGGGTGAAGTTCCACGACGGTACGGACTTCAACGCCGAGGCGGTCTGCGTCAACTTCAACCGCTGGTTCAACGCCAAGGGCCTGATGCAGAGCCCCGACGTCACGCCGTACTGGCAGGACGTGATGGGTGGCTTCGCCGCCAACGAGCGGGACGACCTGCCGGAGAGCCTCTTCAAGTCCTGCACGGCGAAGGACGCGACCACCGTCGACCTCGCCTTCAGCCGCGTCTCCAGCAAGGTCCCGGCCGCGCTGATGCTGCCCTCGTTCTCCATCCACAGCCCGAAGGCGCTGGAGCAGTACCAGGCCAGCAACATCGGCGGTAGCGCGGACAACATCCAGTACCCGTCGTACGCGATGGAGCACCCGACCGGCACCGGGCCGTTCAAGTTCAAGTCCTGGGACGTCGCCAACAAGACGCTGACCCTGGAGCGGAACGACGAGTACACCGGCGACCAGAAGGCCAAGCTGAAGACCCTGATCTTCAAGACGATCTCGGACGAGAACGCCCGGAAGCAGGCGCTGCGCTCCGGCGACATCCAGGGCTACGACCTGGTCGGTCCGGCGGACGTCGAGCCGTTGAAGGGCGAGGGCTTCAACATGCTCACCCGCCCGGCGTTCAACATCCTCTACCTGGCGATCAACCAGAAGGGCGGCAACCCGAAGCTCGCCGACCCGAAGGTCCGGCAGGCGATCGCGTACGCGCTGAACCGGCAGGCGCTCGTCGACTCGAAGCTGCCCCCGGGCGCCAAGGTCGCCACCCAGTTCATGCCGGACACCGTCGAGGGCTGGAA
Source organism: Micromonospora sp. WMMD1102 (assembly GCF_029626265.1). Taxonomy (NCBI): domain Bacteria; kingdom Bacillati; phylum Actinomycetota; class Actinomycetes; order Micromonosporales; family Micromonosporaceae; genus Micromonospora; species Micromonospora sp. WMMD1102. Next base: position 7,916,048 of record NZ_JARUBN010000001.1, read on the forward strand.
CCCGCAGGTCACCACCTACGAGTACAACCCGGAGAAGGCCAAGCAGCTGCTCGCCGAGGCGGGTGCCAGCAACCTGACGCTGCGCTTCCACTACCCGACCGAGGTCACCCGGCCGTACATGCCGAACCCGAAGGACCTCTTCGAGCTGCTCTCGGCGGACCTCCAGGCGGCCGGCATCAAGGTCCAGCCGATCCCGCTGAAGTGGACCCCGGACTACCTCAACGCGGTAAGCACCGGCACCGCCCACGACCTGCACTTCCTGGGCTGGACCGGTGACTACGGCGACGGCTACAACTTCATCGGCACCATGTTCGACCGGCAGAAGCCGGAGTGGGGCTTCAACAACCCCGAGCTGTTCGAGCTGTTCAAGCAGGCCGACACCACGGCGGACGCCACCGCCCGGTACGAGCTCTACAAGCAGCTCAACGCGAAGATCATGGAGTTCCTGCCGGGTGTGCCGGTCTCGCACTCGCCGCCGGCGATCGTGTTCGGCAAGGACGTGACCGGCGTCAAGGCCAGCCCGCTCACCGACGAGCGGTTCGCCACCGCCGAGTTCAAGTCCTGACATAACCAAGGGAACGCGGGCGGGCGCGCCCTGGTCCCCGGCCGGTAGACCCCGGCCGGAGGCCAGCCGAGCGCCCGCCCGCGCCACCCTCCGTACCCCTGCCAGAGGCCGCCCGTGTTCCGGTTCATCGTCAGACGCCTGTTGCAGCTGATACCCGCGCTGTTCGGGCTCTCCGTCCTGTTGTTCATCTGGTTGCACCGGCTGCCCGGCGGTCCGGAGACCGCGATCCTCGGCGAGCGCGGCACCCCGGAGATGCGCGCCGCGATCCGGGAGAACCTCGGGCTGGACGAGCCGATCCTGGTGCAGTACGGCCGGTTCATGTCCCGCATGTTCCGGCTCGACCTGGGCACCTCGATCTCCACCCGGCGTGAGGTGACCACCGAGTTCCTGCAACGCTTCCCGGGTACCGTCGAACTGGCCGCCACCGCGATGATCATCGCGATCGCCGTCGGCATCCCGCTCGGCTACCTCGCCGCCCGCCGCCGCGGCCGGCTCCTCGACCACGTCTCGGTCGCCGGATCCCTGATCGGGGTCTGCATCCCGGTCTTCTTCCTGGCGTACGTGCTGAAGGCGATCTTCGCCGAGAACCTGAACCTCTTCCCGGCAAGCGGCCGGCAGGACCCGACGATCGACGCGACCCGGATAACCAACTTCTTCGTCCTGGACGGGTTGATGACCCGCGAGTGGGACGCCGCCGCCGACGCGCTCTGGCACCTCGTGCTTCCCGGCCTCGCCCTGGCCAGCATCCCGTTGGCGATCATCGTCCGGATCACCCGGGCCAGCGTGCTGGAGGTGCTCGGCGAGGACTTCGTCCGGACCGCCGAGGCGAAGGGCCTGACCGAGCGGGTGGTACGCCAGCGGCACGTGCTGCGCAACGCCATGCTGCCGGTGGCCACCTCGATCGGCCTGCTCACCGGCGGCCTGCTCTCCGGCGCGGTGCTCACCGAGACGGTCTTCGCGTTCAGCGGCATCGGGGCGTTCATCGCCGACTCGATCGGTCAGCGGGACTATCCGGTGCTGATGGGCTTCATCATGATCATCGCCGTGGTCTTCGTCCTTGTGAACCTGCTGGTCGACCTCTCCTACAGCCTGATCGACCCGAGGGTGAGGGTCCGATGAGCATCCTTGGGAGTCCTGCGGCGGTGAACGGATGGTGGCGCGGGTGAGCGCGAGGAGTGAGCTTGCGAGCCCCGCAGTCGCGAACGGAGGGTGGCGCAGGTGACGATCACCGAACGGGCCCGGAAGAAGGCCGAGAAGCTCGATCGGCTCGGCGAACTCTCCGCCGCCCGGGACGAGGAGCGCGGCGTCAGCCTCTGGAAGGAGGCGTTCCGCCGGCTCCGGCGCAACCCGGCGGCCATCGTCGGCAGCGTCGTACTCGGCATCTTCCTGCTGGTCGCCATCGTCGGGCCGTTCCTGGTGCCGTACGGGCCGACCGACACGATCGGGATCAGGGAGGGTCTGGTCAAGTCGGGCCAGGGCATCATCCCGGGCCCGACCGGCGACCACTGGCTCGGCTTCGACCACCAGGGGCGGGACGAGTTCAGCCGGCTGATCGTCGGCGCCCGGCAGACCCTGCTGGTCGGCGTGGTCTCCACGCTCATCGGCCTGGCCGTCGGCGCCCTGATCGGCGGGGTGGCCGGTGCCGCCGCCGGGCTCGGCGGGCGCTGGGGGCGCTGGGTCGACACCACCCTGATGCGGATCGTCGACATGATGCTGGCGCTGCCCAGCCTGCTGCTCGCGGTGAGCATCGCGGCGCTGCTCGGGGCCAGCCTCACCACAGTGATGATCGCGGTCGGCGTGGTCTCGGTGCCGGTCTTCGCCCGGTTGCTGCGCGGCGCGATGATCGCCCAGGCGAACAGCGACTACGTGCTCGCCGCGACCTCGCTGGGGGTACGCCGCTCGAAGATCGCGATCAGCCACGTGCTGCCGAACTCGCTGGCCCCGGTCATCGTGCAGGCCACCCTGACCCTGGCCACCGCGATCATCGAGGCGGCGGCGCTCTCCTTCCTCGGCCTCGGCAACCCGGACACGGCGATACCCGAGTGGGGTGTGATGCTCGCCGACGCGCAGTCGTACCTGGGCATCCGGCCGGCGCTGGCGATCTATCCGGCGGTGGCGATCATCATCACCGCGCTGGGCTTCACCCTGCTCGGTGAGGCGATGCGCGAGGCCCTCGACCCGAAGCTGCGGAAGTGATCTGTCATGGCACTGCTTGAGGTGGAGGACCTCTCCGTCACGTTCCGGCAGCGCGGCAAGCGTACGGTCCGGGCGGTCGACGGGGTGTCGTTCTCGGTGGACGCCGGCGAGGTGGTCGGCCTGGTCGGCGAGTCCGGCTGCGGCAAGAGCGTGACCTCGCTGGCCCTGATGGGACTGCTGCCCCGGCAGCCCGGCATCTCGGTCGAGGGCCGGGCCGACTTCGACGGCACCGACCTGCTCCGGGTGGACCGGCGGACGATGCGGGACATCCGGGGCCGGGACGTCGCGATGATCTTCCAGGACCCGCTCTCCTCGCTGAACCCGGTGATCCCGGTCGGCCGCCAGGTGACCGAGGTACTCGCCCGGCACCGGGGACTGGGCGGCGACGCGGCCCGCAAGGAGGCCGCCGAACTGCTGGACCGGGTCGGCATCCCGGACCCGCACCGGCGGCTGCGGGAATACCCGCACCAGCTCTCCGGCGGGATGCGGCAGCGGGCGCTCATCGCGATCGCGGTCGCCTGCCAGCCCCGGCTGCTGATCGCCGACGAGCCGACCACGGCGCTGGACGTGACCATCCAGGCGCAGATCCTGGAACTGCTCAAGGACCTGGTACGCGACTCCGGCACCGCACTCGTGATGATCACGCACGACCTGGGCGTGGTCGCCGGGATGTGCGACACGGTGAACGTGCTGTACGCCGGACGGGTGGTGGAGACCGCCCGCCGCAAGCCGCTCTTCGCCGAGCCGAGGCACCCGTACACGGTGGGGTTGCTCGGCTCGATCCCCCGGCTGGACGCCGGCCGGGGCGACCGGCTCTCGCCGATCCCCGGCTCGGTCCGGGACGTGCTGCCCTGGGCGGACGGCTGTGCCTTCGCGCCGCGCTGCGACCGGCAGGTCGAGGCGTGCCTCGGCCAGCCGCCGCAGCTCGCGCTCACGCACACCGACCGGACGTACCGGTGCGTCAACCCGGTGCCGCCGGTCGGCTCGGCTCCGCCCCCGCCCGCCTCGCCGACCGCGCCGGAGCCGGCAGCGGAGGGGACCGTCCCGGCCCAGGCGACGGCGACCGGTACCCGGCCGGCACCGGGACAGGAGCAGCCGGCAACGGCGGAGGAGTGGGGCACCCCGCCCGCCCCGCGCGAGGAGGAGTCGGCATGACCGACGTACAGGAGTCCGGTCCGACCGGGCAGTCCGCGAACCTGGTCGAGGTCCGGGACCTCAAGGTGCACTTCCCGATCACCCGGGGCGTGATCTTCGACCGGGTCGTCGGGCACGTGAAGGCGGTGGACGGGGTCGACCTGGCCATCCCGCGCGGCAAGACGTACGGGCTGGTCGGCGAGTCCGGTTGTGGCAAGTCGACGCTCGGCCGGGCCCTGCTCCAGCTGACCCGGCCGACCGGCGGGCAGGTGAACTTCGACGGTGTCGAGCTGACCGGGCTGCCGCCGAACCGGCTCCGCGCGATGCGCCGCCGGATGCAGATGATCTTCCAGGATCCGATGTCGAGCCTGGACCCCCGGCAGAACGTCGAGTCGATCCTGGTCGAGGGCTTGCAGGCGCACGGGATCGGTGCCGACCGGAACGCCCGGCGGGACATCATCACCCGGACCCTGGACGCGGTCGGGCTGCCGAAGTGGGCGCTGTCCCGCTATCCGCACGAGTTCTCCGGCGGGCAGCGGCAGCGGATCGGCATCGCCCGCGCCCTCGTGCTCGGCCCCGAGCTGATCGTCGCCGACGAGCCGGTCTCCGCGCTGGACGTGTCGATCCAGGCCCAGGTGGTGAACCTGCTCGACGAACTCCAGGACGAGCTGGGGCTCACCTATCTGGTGATCGCGCACGACCTGGCGGTGGTGCGGCACATCTCCGACGTGGTCGGGGTGATGTACCTCGGCGCGCTTGTCGAGGAGGCGCCGAGCGACCGGCTCTACCGGGAGCCGCTGCACCCGTACACCCGGGCGCTGATGTCGGCGGTGCCGGTGCCGGACCCGGAGGTGGAGGACCGGCGGGAGCGGATCCTGCTCGCCGGTGACCTGCCGTCGCCGGCGAACCCGCCGGCCGGCTGCCGCTTCCACACCCGCTGCCCGTGGGCCCAGCCGACCCGCTGCGCCGACGAGCGGCCGGTGCTGCGGCAGATCGGCGAGAGCCGGGTGGCCTGCCACTGGGCCGAGCAGATCGCCAGCGGCGAGATCCGGCCGCACCGGGTGTCGGCGGAGATCGTCCGGCCGGAGGACGAGGGCGAGGCGCCCGGCGTCGTCTCCGCGCCGAGCGAGCCCGGCTCGTTCGTCTGAGCCCGACACCCGGCCCGGGGAGAGGACCCGGCCCGCTGCGACCACGACCCCGGCCCGGGACGAACCCGGGCCGGGGGTACGCGGACACCGCTCAGCTCTCGGCGTGCGCCTCGGGCGGTACGACCTCGGTCGGGTCGTAGAGCCAGATCGGGCGCCAGTCCGGCAGCTCGTGGTAGCGGCGCAGCTCGGCGAGCCCGCTGAGCCAGCCGCCCCAGGCCGCGTACGGCGGCCGGTCGAAGCCGCTCTGCACGAAGGAGAGCTTCGTCTTCCCGCCGCTGCCCTCCAGTTCCCAGCTCACCACGCCGGCCGGTCCCCAGTCGACGGTCATCGCCCGGCCGGGGGTCAGGTCCAGCACCTTGGCCGGGTTGGGGTCGTTCTCGAAGCCGCCCATCGCGAATCGGCCGCCGACCTCGGGTTCGATCCCGAGCGGGTAGCCGAACCACTCGCTGACCTTGGCCGAGTCGGTGAGCGACTCGTAGAGCGCCTCGGGGGTGGCGTCGACGACGACCTCGGCGCGCATGGTCGCCGAGGTGAAGTCGACCTTCGGGGTGAGCGGCCGGCCCTCGACGTGGTCGACCAGGTTGGCGATCGCCAGCGACCAGTACGTCTGGAGCACGCCCCGGATGCTGGCGCCGGTGATCACGTCCTGGAAGGTCCAGTGCGACTGGGTGAGCGTGACGATCGTGGAGTCGGTGCTCTCCTCGGTCAGGGTGATCTCGGTGCTGGTCTGCTCGCCGTCCAGCAGCCAGTCGAACCGGAGGCTGTGCTCGCCGACCTCGCGCAGCCGCTGGTGCGGGGCGTCGCCCTCGGGCACCTGCGGCCCCCGGAACTCGTACCGGTCCGGCAGCTCGACCTCGGCCTGGTCGGCGAGCCAGACGCGCAGTTCGGCGGCGTCGGTGAGGGCGTGCCAGACGTTCTTGACCGGCGCGGCGGCGCGGGCGCGCAGGGTCAGCGGTGCGGGTGCGGTCATTTCGTGCCTCCGTGTGGGTAGCAGGCGACGGCGAGTTTGAAGGCGTCGCCCTCGGCTCCGCCGTAGCGGGTGAACAGCTCTTGCAGTGCGGTCTGTAGGTCGGTGAGGAACTGTTGGCGCTGGTCGGCCGGCACCCGGATCTCGCCGGAGAAGCCGATCGACGGCAGCTCGGGGGCGGTCCGGTCGAGCGCGGCGACGTCGGCCTGGACCTCCTCCATCAGGTTGAGCAGGTAGCCGAGGCTCATCTGGTCCTGTGCCTTGCGCAGCCCGAGCCGGCCGACCAGTCGGGGGGAGAGCCAGTAGGACCTGGCGCTCGCCTGGTAGATGCCCTCGGTGATGCCGCGGACCCTGCGTTCGGAGACCTGGTCGACGAGGCCCGCCTCGACCAGGCGCTTGACGTGGTAGTAGACCCGCTGCGGGGTCTGGCCGAGCTGGTTCGCCACCTCGGTGCAGGTGTGCGGCTCGGCGAGTTGCCGCAGCACCTCGATGCGCTGCGGCTTGAGCAGGGTCTCGGCCTGCTCGATCTGCTCCAGGTACATCACGTCTCTCATGGCAAAAACGATCCTGTACGTAAAACCAGATTTTGCCAATCGCCCGCGCGGACGCCGACCGGGGCGTACCCGGTCGGCGTGTTCGGCAGGTCAGCCCTCGGGGCGGTTGAGCAGGCCGACCGCGACGGTGTGCACGGCGGCCAGGTCGGCCGGGTCGGCCAGCGCCGCCCGCCCGCCGGTCACCGAGTACCACTCGGCGGCGTCCTTGTACTGCACCCGGAGCACGGCGTCCCTACCGTCCAGCTCGGTGCGGAGCGTCAGGTCACCGGTGACCACCCCGACGTCGTCGGTCATCACCCCACCCGGGCCGGCGGTGATGTCGGTGCTCTGCGCGGCGCTTCCGGTCTCGGCCATCAGCAGCTCCCCAGCATGTCGTCGAGCGCCGCCTTCTCGGCGGAGGTCACCGACAGTCGCCAGAAGTGCTTGACCGCGATCCAGTCCTCCGCGTACTGGCACCAGTCGTCCCGGTTCGGCGGCTTCCACTGGGACGGGTCCTGGTCGCCCTTTGCCCGGTTCGAGGACGCCGAAACCGCCACCAGCTGTGGCCGGTCCAAGTCGTTGGCGAAGTCGCCGCGCCGCTCGTCGTCCCACTCGTCGGCACCCGAGCGCCAGGCGTTGGCCAGCGGCACCATGTGGTCGATGTCCACGTCGGAGGGGTCGCTCAGGGCCCGGTTGTCGTACCGGCTCGACCAGCGGCCCCCGACCACGTTGCAGCCGGAGAGCTTGATCCCGGTGCCGTCCCGTTGCAGGACGGTGTCCCGGACGTCACAGTTCTTGCCGGCCTTGCGCCAGTGCGGGAAGTGCTCCCGGCTGTAGCCGCGCATCGAGCCGGCGCTCGCCACCGTGAGCTGGCCGAGCTGGGCCTGGGTGTCGGCCGGCCCGGACGACTCCGGGGCCGGCGGGCTCTCCACCGGGGCACAGCCGGCGCCGCCGAGGGCGAGCAGGCAGAGGAGCACGGCCGCGCTTCCCGACCGGGCTATTGATCTGGTACGGATGAACGGCACGCTTCCAGCCTGCGAGGTGTGGACCGGTGCAGGGGCGACCGGTGCGGGTTCCGGCGTTTCGCGGCATCGTACGACACAGGCAGGGCAGATTGACACCGTGAGCAAATCGTCAGCACCGTTGCGGATGTCCAGCAGGGCCGGCCGGGGTACCCTGTTCGCCGCCGTGGTCGCCTCCGGCATGGTCTTCCTGGATGCCACCGTGGTCAACGTTGCACTGCCACACATCGGCACCGAGCTTTCCGCCAGTACCGCCGGCCTACAGTGGACGCTGAACGGCTACCTGCTGACCCTGGCCGCCTTCGTGCTGCTCGGCGGGGCACTCGGCGACCGGGTCGGGCGGCGCCGGGTCTTCCTGGCCGGAGTGCTGGCGTTCACCGCCGCCTCGATCCTCTGCGGCGCTGCCCTGAACATCGAGTGGCTGATCGCCGCCCGCTTCCTCCAGGGGCTCGGCGGCGCGCTGCTGACCCCCGGCTCGCTCGCCCTGCTCCAGTCCAGCTTCCACCCGGACGAGCGCGGCCGGGTGATCGGCGCCTGGTCCGGGCTGGCCGGCGTCTCCACCGCGCTCGGCCCGTTCGTCGGCGGCTGGCTGATCGACGCGCTCTCCTGGCGGGCGATCTTCTTCCTCAACGTGCCGCTGGCGGTGGTCGTGATCCTGGCCGCGCTGCGCTGGACCCCGGAGAGCCGGTCCGACGGCGGGGCCGCCGCCCGGTTCGACGTGGCCGGCTCGCTGCTCGGCGCGCTCGGCCTGGCCGGCGTCACGTACGCGCTGATCGAGGCCCAGCAGTTCGGCCCCGGCTCGGTCCAGGTGATCGGCGCCGCCGCGCTCGGGGTGGCCGCCGCTGTCGCGTTCGTGCTGCTCGAACGGCACCGGGGCGAACGGGCCATGCTGCCGCCGACGCTCTTCGCCAGCCGGCTGTTCGGGGTGCTGAACGTCTACACCGTGCTGGTCTACGCCGCGCTCACCGGGTTCACCTTCTTCTTCGCCGTCTACCTCCAGAACGTCGTCGGCTACTCCGCCCTGGAGACCGGCCTGGCCAGCCTGCCGCTGACCATCCTGCTGCTGCTCGGCTCGGCCCGCTCCGGCGCGCTCGCCTCCCGGATCGGGCCCCGCCCGCAGCTCACCGTCGGCCCGCTGGTCGCCGCCACCGGGCTGGTCCTGCTGCACTGGGTGAGCCGGGGCGACTCCTACTGGCTGCGCGTCCTGCCCGGGATCGTCCTCTTCGGGCTAGGCATGACCCTGGTGGTGGCCCCGCTGACCGCCTCGGTGCTGGCCGCCGCCCCGGACCGGCTGGCCGGCGCCGCCAGCGGCTTCAACAACGCGGCGTCCCGGGTCGGCGGCCTGCTCGCCGTCTCCGCGCTGCCGCTGGCGGTCGGCCTCTCCGGCGGCGGGTACGCCCGCTCCGGCCAGCTCACCCCGGCGTACCGGCAGGCGGTGCTCTATTCCGCCGGGCTGATGGTGCTCGGCGCACTGCTCGCCGGCGTACTCGTGCACCGGCCGGAGCGGGAGCCGAGGAAGTCCCGCCCCTGCCCCACCCTGCCGCCGCCCCCGACCCACCAGCACGAACCGGACCAGGATGCGGACCGGACGGCGGCGGGAGAGCACCGCTGGTAGCGGTGCCGGCAGGCGTGCCGCCACGGGTAGGGCGGGCACGTCGGCGGCGGCGCGCACGGTTCGCGCGGGTCGGCCGGGGTGACCGGTCCGACCCGCCCGATCCGGCGGTTCGACAGGGTGTGGGCCGACCCGCCCGACCCGGCGGGTTCGACAGGGGTGTGGGCGGCTCAGCGCAGGGCGCGGTTGACGGCGCTGGTCACCGCCTGCACCGAGGCGGTCACGATGTTGGCGTCCAGTCCGACGCCCCAGACCGTCCGGCCGTCGACCTCGCACTCCACGTACGCGGCAGCCTGGGCGTCGCCGCCCGCGGACATCGCGTGCTCGTGGTAGTCGAGCACCCGGACCCGGACGTCGAGCGCCTGCAACGCGTTGACGTACGCGTCGATCGGGCCGTTACCGGTCGCCGAGAGCGACCGGCGGCCGGCGCCGAACCGGGCGTCCACCTCGATCTCGACCTTGCCGTCGACGGTGCCGATCGTGTAGCTCTCGATCTGGACGATCGGCTCCCGCTGCCGGTCGGTGAGATATTCCTCGGCGAAGAGCTGCCACATCCGGCCCGGCTCCACCTCGCCGCCGTCGTCGTCGGTGACCCGCTGCACCACCCCGGAGAACTCGATCTGCAACCGGCGCGGCAGGTCGAGGTGGTGCTCAATCTTCATGATGTACGCCACGCCGCCCTTGCCGGACTGCGAGTTGACCCGGATCACCGCCTCGTAGGTGCGGCCCAGGTCCTTCGGGTCGATCGGCAGGTAGGGCACCGCCCAGCCGAACTGGTCGATCGGCACCCCGGCCGCCTGCGCGTCGGCGGCCAGCGCGTCGAAGCCCTTGTTGATCGCGTCCTGGTGCGAGCCGGAGAAGGCGGTGAAGACCAGGTCACCCGCGTAAGGGTGCCGCTCGTGCACCGGCAACTGGTTGCAGTACTCGGCGGCGCGTTTGATCTCGTCGATGTCGGAGAAGTCGATCTGCGGGTCGACGCCCTGGGAGAAGAGGTTCAGCCCAAGCGTGACCAGGTCGACGTTGCCGGTGCGCTCGCCGTTGCCGAAGAGGCAGCCCTCGATCCGGTCGGCCCCGGCCAGCAGGCCCAGCTCGGCGGCGGCGACCCCGGTGCCCCGGTCGTTGTGCGGGTGCAGCGAGAGCACCACGCTCTCCCGGCGGGGCAGGTTGCGGTGCATCCACTCGATCGAGTCGGCGTAGACGTTCGGGGTGGCCATCTCGACGGTCGCCGGCAGGTTGATGATCAGCGGCCGGTCCGGGGTCGGGTCGATCACCTCGATCACCGCGGCGCAGACCTCCAGGGCGTAGTCGAGTTCCGTCCCGGTGTACGACTCCGGCGAGTACTCGTAGAAGACGTCCGTGTCCGGGGTGTGGATCTCGTGGTACTTCTGGCAGAGCCGGGCGCCGGAGGTGGCGATGTCGGTGATCCCGGCCCGGTCCAGGCCGAAGACCACCCGGCGCTGCAACGTCGAGGTCGAGTTGTAGAAGTGCACGATCGCCCGCTTCGCGCCCCGGATCGCCTCGAAGGTGCGGTCGATCAGGTGCTCCCGGCACTGGGTCAGCACCTGGATGGTGACGTCGTCGGGGATCAGGTCCTGCTCGATCAGCTGTCGGACGAAGTCGAAGTCGGTCTGGCTGGCCGACGGGAAACCGACCTCGATCTCCTTGTAGCCCATCTGCACCAGCAGCTGGAACATCCGCCGCTTGCGCTCCGGCGACATCGGGTCGATCAGGGCCTGGTTGCCGTCGCGTAGGTCGACGGCGCACCACCGGGGCGCCGCCTCGACGCGCCGGGTCGGCCACTGCCGGTCCGGCAGGTCGATCGCGAACTGCTGGTGGTAGGGCTGGTAACGCTGGTACGGCATGCGGCTGGGCCGCTGCCGGGCTATCGGATCACCGTCGGTGGTGGTGCCGGCAGGTTGTGCCATGGCGGAAAGCTCCCGTGGTCATGTGGCGTGAGCGCCGAGTGTCGGATCTGGATGTCGGATCCTCGTGCCGGAGCCGGGCGCCGGTGCGAGCCGGATGCCGGGGTCGGACTGTCGAGGAGGCTGGCCGCAACGGGGTCCGGCCGGAATCGCAGGACGGCGCGCTTCAACTCCGCGACGAGGTGCCGGCCTGGGAAGCCTCGTCGCGGCGGCGAAGAAGCAGGGACCGCCACATGACAAAGTCACCTTAAGCGCTCGAAGGCGATCGGGTAAGCGTAGTCCGCAATCTGGGAACCGCCCAGGTCACGACCGCTGCTCCCGCCGCTGCCGCTGGTCGCCGCTGGGCCTGACGGCCGCAGCTCAGCGCAGCAGCAGTTCGGCCAGTGGACGGCGCTGGCGCAGGCCGATCTCCCGGGCCCGCAGGTCCTCCGGCAGCGAGTACGGGTCGCCGAGCCGGCCCACCGCGACCACCACGTGCGGGCGTACCTCGGCGGAGAGGTCGAGGTCGGCCCGGAGCCCGGTGGCGTCGAACGCGGAGATCTGCCGTACGTAGAGTCGCAGTGCGGTGGCCTGCACCGTGAGATGCGCCACCGCCTGACCGAGGTCGTACGCGGCGTGCGGCAGCGGCCCGCCGCCCGGCCCGGTGGTGGCGTGCGCGCCGAGCAGCAGCGCCGAGGCCCGGCCGGCCCACCGCTGGTTGCCGGCCGAGAGGTTGGTCAGGATCCGCTTGAACGCCTCGTCGTCCCGGCGGCCCAGCAGGAAGCGCCAGGGCTGGGTGTTGTCGGCGGAGGGAGCCCAGCGGGCCGCCTCCAGCAGGGACGCGACCTCGGTGTCGGTGAGGTCGGCGACCGGGTCGAAGGCGTGCGGACTCCACCGGGTCGCCAGTATCGGGGAGAGCTGGGCCATGGGGTCGAGTGTGCCGTATCGGCCAGTCTGTCCCGACACCGGGGTCACCGGACGTGACCGAGCGCACCCTCAACGTGAAGAAAGATCACCTGCGCTGCCAGTCCGCCGCACCCCCGCCGCCCTCGCTGGTGCCCCCGTTGTCGCTGGTGCCGTCGCCCCCGTTGTCGTCGGCGCCCTCGGTGTCGTCGGTGCCGCCCCCGTTGTCGTCGGTGCCGCTGCCGTCGTCCGTGGAACCGCCGGGCTGCTCCGGTGGTGGGCCGGCGATCCGCAGCGGCTCACGCTGGACCAGCGGGCCGGGCAGCGCGACGGTGGCCGGGGCGGCGGTCGGCGTACCGGCCAGGGTCAGGGTGCCGGCCGGGAGCCGGGCCGCCGTGAGGGTGCCGTCGGAGGCGTAGCAGTAGATGCCGGGATCCAACGGCGGACTGACCGAGGCCGAGGTCGACTCGACGGCGAAACAGCTGCCCTGGGCGCCGGGCAGGGCGGCGGCGGAGACCGAGAGCGGCGCCTGCCGGTCGGTGAGCACCTCCGGCCAGTCGGTGAACGGGTGCCGCAGCGGGGGGTCGATCCCGGGATCGAGTGGCTGGCCCGGGTCGGCCACCCGCACACAGCCCGACTCGGGGTTGCCGGCCGAGGGGAGCGTGCACTGGAAGACGCCCGCGCCGTTGCGGGCCAGCGAGATGTCGGCGGAGCCGCCGAGCGCGCCGCCCGGGACGTCGACCCGCCAGGAGCGGTCCGCCGCGCGTACCACCGAGATCGACCGATCCGGCCGGCCGGGCGCGGTGAGCGTGTAGACGGCCGTGAGTTGGCGGTCCTGCGCGGCGGCGGCGAGCGCGGCGAGCTGCTCCCGGGCGTCGGCCGGCTGGCTCGCCGCCGGGGCGGTGGGGGTGGCGGCCGGTGCCGGCGTGTCCGTGCCGCAGCCGGCCGACAGCGCCACCCCGGCCAACAACAGCACACCGAGCAGCGGACGTGCGGGGACGGCGCCGCGAACCGCGGGCGGTGCGGGGACCGGGTGTGGTGCGGGGACCGCGGGCGGTCCGGGGACCGGGCGCGGGGCGGCGTCGGCGGCGGGCCGGGTCGGGAGGACGGCGGTCCGGCTCCGGTCGGCGTCGGGCAGGGGGGCTACGCCGGGATACACCTCGCCATTCTTGCCCCGATATCCCGCGACGGGCGGTCGGTGCAGCTACTCTCGCGTGTCGCCGACGGGCCTGCGACAGGTCGGATGGTGGGAACGCCTGGTCGGGCCGACGACCACGGCCGGTAGTCTGAGTTGGTCTCACACGGCGCCGCCGGCCTCGACCCGGCGGCGTCGGCACGCTCAGGGTCGTGCGCCTTGCCCGGCCCGGAGGAAGGAGAGCACCCTCGTGGCGCTGGTCGTGCAGAAGTACGGCGGATCCTCGGTCGCCGACGCCGAACGGATCAAGCGGGTGGCCGAGCGGATCGTCGCGGCCCGCAAAGCCGGCGACGACGTGGTGGTCGTGGTCAGCGCGATGGGCGACACCACCGACGAACTGCTCGACCTCGCCAACCAGGTCAGCCCGTTGCCGCCCGGCCGGGAGCTGGACATGCTGCTCACCGCCGGTGAGCGCATCTCGATGGCCCTGCTGGCGATGGCGATCCACAACCTCGGCTACGAGGCGCGTTCCTACACCGGCTCCCAAGCGGGGGTGCTCACCACCTCGGTGCACGGCAGGGCCCGGATCATCGACGTCACGCCCGGCCGGCTCCGGTCGGCGCTGAACGAGGGCGCCGTGGTGATCGTCGCCGGCTTCCAGGGCGTCTCCCAGGACACCAAGGACATCACCACGCTGGGCCGGGGCGGGTCGGACACCACCGCCGTCGCGCTGGCGGCGGCACTCGACGCCGACGTCTGCGAGATCTACACGGACGTCGACGGTGTCTTCACCGCCGACCCGCGGATCGTGCCGAACGCCCGGCACATCAGGACCATCACCTACGAGGAGATGCTCGAACTGGCCGCCTGTGGCGCGAAGGTGCTGCACCTACGGAGCGTGGAGTACGCCCGAAGGGCCGGGTTGCCGATCCGGGTACGTTCGTCATACTCGACCAACACCGGCACGATGGTGACCGGATCGACGGAGGACCTACCCGTGGAGCAAGCACTTATCACCGGGGTCGCCCACGACCGGAGCGAGGCGAAGATCACGGCGGTCGGGGTGCCGGACGAGCCCGGCGCGGCGGCCCGGATCTTCGAGACCGTCGCGGCGGCCGAGATCAACCTCGACATGATCGTGCAGAACGTCTCGACCGAGGGCACCGGCCGGACCGACATCTCCTTCACCCTGCCCAAGACCGACGGCCCGACCGCGATGGCGGCGCTGAGCAAGGTCCAGGAGCACGTCAAGTTCAAGGGCCTGCTCTACGACGACCACGTCGGCAAGGTGTCGCTGATCGGCGCCGGCATGCGCTCGCACCCGGGGGTGGCGGCCAGCTTCTTCGCCGCACTCGGCGAGGCCGGGGTGAACATCGAGATGATCTCCACCTCGGAGATCCGGGTCTCGGTCGTCTGCCGGGACACCGACCTCGACGCCGCGGTCCGGGCGGTGCACGAGGCCTTCGACCTGGGCGGCAGCGAGGAAGCGGTGGTCTACGCCGGGACCGGGAGGTAGCCACGATGGGGACGCTCCCCACACTCGCGGTGGTCGGGGCGACCGGTGCGGTCGGCACGGTCATGTGCGACCTGCTCTCCTCCCGGAAGAACGTCTGGGGTGAGATCCGGCTGCTCGCCTCGGCGCGTTCGGCCGGGCAGACGCGGATGTGCCGGGGCGAGGAGCTGACCGTCCAGGCGCTGAGCGCCGAGGCGTTCGACGGCGTGGACGTGGCCATGTTCGACGTACCGGACGAGGTCTCCGCGCAGTGGGCCCCGGTCGCGGTCTCCCGGGGTGCGGTGGCGGTGGACAACTCCGCGGCGTTCCGGGGCGACCGGGACGTGCCGCTGGTGGTGCCGGAGATCAACCCGGAGCAGGTGCGCAACCGCCCCAAGGGGATCATCGCGAACGCGAACTGCACCACCCTGACGATGATCGTCGCCGTCGCGCCGCTGCACCGCGAGTACGGCCTCCGCGAGCTGGTGCTCGCCTCCTACCAGGCGGTCTCCGGGACCGGCCAGGTCGGGGTGGACATCCTGCACGACCAGCTCTCCAAGATCGCCGGTGACCGGGTGCTCGGCTCCCGGCCGGGCAACGTGCGGCAGGCGGTCGGCGACGACCTCGGCCCGTTCCCCGCCCCGATGGCCCTCAACGTGGTCCCCTGGGCCGGCTCGCTGCGCGACGGCGGCTGGTCGTCCGAGGAACTGAAACTGCGCAACGAGTCACGCAAGATCCTCGGCCTGCCGGACCTGAAGGTCTCCGCCACCTGTGTACGCGTGCCGGTGGTGACCGGGCACTCGGTGGCCGTACACGCCGTCTTCGGCACCGAGGTGGACGCGGAGGGTGCCCGGGAGGCGCTGCGGAACGCCCCCGGGGTGATCCTGGTCGACGACCCCGCCGCCGGTGAGTTCCCGATGCCGATCGACGCGGTCGGCACCGACCCGTCCTGGGTGGGCCGGATCCGCCGCTCGGTCGACGACCCGCGTGCGCTCGACCTCTTCGTCACCGGCGACAACCTGCGCAAGGGCGCCGCCCTGAACACCGCCCAGATCGCCGAACTGCTCGCCGCCGAGTTCCTCGCCCGCTCGCGCTGACCCCGCCCCGCCCCGCCCCGCGCGGGCGCGGGCGCGGGGATGATCATGCTACTTAACGGGAAAGAGTCCCCTCGGCCCGCGCCCGAGGCCACTATTTCCCGGGTAGAGCGGGATCTTGCCGGGGGAGCGGGGCCAGGCGTACGCCGTCCCGGCCCTCGCGCTTGACGTTGTAGAGGGCCTCGTCGGCGCGGCGCAGCGTCAGGTCGGGGGGCTCGCCGGGCTGCTGGACCGCCACGCCGATGCTTACCGTCCGGCCGGTCTGTCGGGCCGCCTCGACCAGCCGCTGCGCGATCCCGACCGCCTCCTCCGGGCGGAGTACCTCGACCACGGCCACGAACTCGTCGCCGCCGACCCGGTACAACTCGTCGCCGTGCCGCAGCGCGCTCTGCAACGCCCGGGCGAGGTCGACGAGTACCCGGTCGCCGGCCTGGTGACCGTAGGTGTCGTTGACGGTCTTGAAGTCGTCGACGTCGACGGCGAGCAGGGCGGTGTGCCCCGGGGTCGACTCGGCGATCCGCTCCCCGAACGACCCCTGGTGGCGCAGCCCGGTCAGCGGGTCGGAACTGGCCCGCTCGCGCAGCCGGGCCAACCCGCGCAGCCGTTCGAGGCAGATCCACGACTGTGCGGCGAGCAGTTCGATCAGGTTGACCGTGGTCGGGTCGGGGCGCATCGTCCGGACGTCGCCGACCAGCAGCACCCCGCAGTACTCGGTCGGGCCGAGCGGCACCGAGATCAGCGTGCGTACCCCGGCGGCGATCAGCACGTCCTGGTCGGCGGTGGTCGGATGCTGCCCCTCGCCGAGGGTGTAGGAGGCGCCGTAGGCGTGCGCGTGTGCCCGGAGCCGTTCCAGGACCGGCCGCCCGGCGCCGGCCAGCGCGGCGTGCACCCGGGACTCGAGATCGTCGGGTACCAGGCTCGGGGTGGCCACCCGGGGCCCGGCCGGCCCGTCCAGCACGAAGACCGCCGAGGTGAGCCCGGAGACGTCCCGGGCGGCGGAGACGGCGGCGGTCATCAGCTCGGCCTCGGTGCCGGCCGAGGTCAGCGCCGAGGCGTGCCGGAGCAGCTTCTCGCTGCGGCTCTCCGCCGGTGGGCCGCCGAGCTGCCCGATCCTGGTCCCGAGCAGGCCGGCGACCCGTTCGACGGTGCGCCGCCAGGCGTCCAGGTCGACGTCGGCGGTCGGCCACTCCAGGTCGAGTACCCCGATCGGCTGCCCGGACCGGTCCAGGATCGGGGCACAGATCTCGGCCCGTACGTCGGGGCGCAACGGTACGTAGTCGGGTTCTTTCGTCACGTCCGGGACCGTTTCGGTCTTTCCGGAGGCGTACACCCGGCCGACCGTTCCGGCACCGGCCGGTACCGAGGCGAAGACCTGCCACGACCCGGTCGCGGCGACGCAACGGAGCCGGTCGCGGACCCAGAGCAGCACGGCGACCCGTCCCGGCGTGTGCCGGCCCAGCGCGGCGACCGTGACCTGGCCCGCCTCGACGGCACTGGTCGCCGTGGGCAGCCGGGAGGTCACGTCGCGGACTACGCGGGAGTGGTCGGGGGACACCGTTTCCGATCCGGGGAGGAGGGGTTCCGAGGGGCCCGACCAAGATTACTCAGGGTGCTGAGAATCCGCTGGGTCCGAGTGATCCCCGCCTCCCCGGTACGCTCCGTTAGTTGATCTTCGTCCGAGTGGTTCGACTCAGTCGATCATCGCGAGGGCGGCTTCCCGGCGGGCGGCCGGCGCCTCGACCGGCGAGCCGGCGTCGAACGGCGGCTCCGGGTCGTACTCGATGGCCAGTTGGACCGCCTGCGCGGTCGGCACGTCGGTCGCGTCGGCCAGCAGGGTCAGCGCCATGTCTATGCCGGCCGAGACACCGGCCGCCGTGATGATCCGGTCGTCCCGGACCACCCGCTCCCGGACCGGCTCGGCCCCGAAGGCCCCGAGCTGGTCGAGCCAGCCCCAGTGGCTGGTCGCCCGCCGCCCGGCACGGCCGCGCCGAGCAGGAACGAGCCAACGCAGACCGAGGTGGTCCACCGGGTGTGGGCGTGCGCCCGGGCGATCCAGCTCACCAGGGCGGTGTCGGCGAGCGCGGCGCGGGTGCCGGCACCGCCGGGCACGACGACCACGTCCGGGCGGGGCAGCTCGGCGTAACCGACGGTGGCGGAGATCGCCATCGTGCCCCGGTCGTCGAGGACCGGGCCGGGCTCGGCGGCGACCAGGGTCACCGTGACGCCGGGGGCGAAGGCCAGCACCGTGTACGGCCCGACGACGTCGAGGGCGGTGAAGCGGGGGTAGAGCGGGATGGCGACGTGCATGATCGTTCCTCCTGGTTCGGCGGTTTGGGTGCGAGATCGCGTGCGCGTGCGCGTGGCGTGAGGTGCTTGTCTCGGGCGTGCGGGGGCGGCTCCGGGGGTGCGCAGGCGCGGGCCGGAGGTGCTGATTTCGGGTGTTCGAGGTGGGCGTGTTCAGGGGTGTTCGGCGCGGAATCGGCGGCGGTAGTCGCCGGGGGCGACCCGCCAGTGCCGGCGGAAGACGCGGTAGAGGGTCTCGGCGGCACCGAGTCCGGACTCCCGGGCCACCCGGTCGAGTGGGTGTGCGGTGTGTTCCAGCAACCGGCGGGCGGCGTCGGCCCGGCTGCGCTCGACGTACCGGCCGGGGGAGACACCGGTCTGCTCGGTGAAGAGCCGGGAGAGGTGGCGTTCGCTCATCCCGGCCCGCCGGGCCAGCGCCGGCACGCTCAGGTCCTCGGTGGGGTTGCCGTCGATGAAGCTCTGGAGTTCCCGCAGGGGCTCGCTGCGCGGCACCGGAGTCCGCATCGCGGTGCTGAACTGGCTCTGCCCGCCCGGCCGGTGCAGATAGACCACCAGGCCCCGGGCGACGTGCCGGGCGATCTCGTGGCCGTGGTCGGCGGCCACCAGCGCCAGCGCGAGGTCGATGCCGGCGGTGACCCCGGCCGAGGTCCAGACGTGACCGTCACGGACGTAGATCCGGTCCGAGTCCACCTCCACCGCCGGATACCGCTCGCCCAGCTCCACGGCGCTCAACCAGTGCGTCGTGGCGCGGCGGCCGTCGAGCAGACCGGCCTCGCCGAGCAGGAGGGCGCCGTTGCAGACCGAACTGACCCGCTCGGCGGCGCCGGCCAGCCGGGCGATCCCGGTCACCAGCACCGGGTCGGCCAGGTGTGCCGGTACGGCGCGCCCGCCGACCACCAGCAGCGTGTCGATCGGACCGGTCACCTGGTCGAGCGCCAGCGTCGCCAGCGTCGCGACCCCGCTGCCGGCCGTCACCGGGCCGGGGCGTACCGCCGCGACCTCCAGCCGGTAGCCGCGGCTCTCGCCGACGATCAGGCTCGCCAGCGCGAAGACGTCGGCCGGGCCGGCGAGGTCGAGATTCTGGAAGCCCTCGAAGACCACTGCCAGCATTCGCCGTCGCATGTGTTCATGCTGCTCGTGGCGGGGTTCTGGCGTCAACGACGCAGGTATTGCAGATTACGCCATGCGGTGCGGGCTGGCCCAGGGGCCGACCTTGGCTAGGATCGGCCACAGTCTTTCTGATCATGACGATGTGGGGTCGGCGGACGGAGAAGCCCGACATGGCGAGGCTGCCCGACGAGGTGATGGCGGCGATCGGCCGGATCACGATCGCGGCCGGCGACCTGGAACTCATCCTGGCCTGGATCGGTGCCGACCAGGCAGGCGGCAACGCCTTCGAGGTACTGGCCAGACCCGGTGAACCGGTACGTGCCGCCCGCGGCTCCGTCGAGTTCGCCACCCCGGAGTACCGGCAGGCGTACCTGCCGGTGGTCGAGATCGCGGCGAAGCTGCTCGCCAAGCGGCACGCGGTCGTTTCCGCGATGTGGGTGAGCGAGGCTCCCGACGAGTCGGCGCAGCGCTGGGAACTGCTCGACGACCGGACCCACATCCGCCAGCTCGTCGACCCGCGCGCCCTGGACGAGCTGTCCCGGCAGCTGCTGGAGGCGCGGAACCGACTGGTGGCGATCGTGACCGCCCAGCTCAACAACGACCCGGTCCCCGCACCATGACATCCCGGGTCGACCCGATGGCTGACGTGCGGACCGTGACTGTCGGTCCCGACGACTGGAAGTCGTGGCGGGAGATCCGGCTGCGTGCCCTCCGGCAGGATCCGGAGGCATTCGGCTCGACCCACGAGCGCGAGGCGGCGTTCACCGAGCCGGAGTGGCGGTACCGGCTCGACGGTGCGAGCGGGCCGTCCGTGCTCGCGTACGCCGGGGACGAGCTCGTGGGGATCGGGGCCGGCTGGTTGTACGAGCCGGGCCGGCTGATGGTGGTGGCGATGTGGACCGAGCCGGACCGGCGCGGCGCGGGCATCGGCCGGCAGGTCCTCGACCACGTGGTCGGCTGGGCCCGGGAGCGCGACCTGCCGGTCGAGCTGTGGGTCGCCGACGACAATCCCGCTGCCCGCCGCCTCTACGAACGGTACGGCTTCCGCCCCGACGGCCGGACCGAACCGATCCGGGAGGGCAGCGACGCCACCATGAGCCACCTGGTACTGCCCGGCTGAACCCGTCTGGTGCGGGCCGCCCGGCAAATTTCTTGGCCGGGGATGTCGAGAACGAGTGGCCGGCTCCGTCCCCGCGCTGGAAGTGACCAGAATGGGTCGCACCAGCACCGAGGAGAGACACGAGATGGCCAAGTACCTGCTGCTGAAGCACTACCGGGGCGCTCCGGCCGCGGTGAACGACGTGCCGATGGACCGGTGGACCCCGGAGGAGATCTCGGCGCACATGGAGTACATGCGGGACTTCGCGGCCCGGCTGGAGGGGACCGGGGAGTTCGTCGAGGGTCAGGCGCTCGCCCCCGAGGGGACGTTCGTCCGCTACGACGGCGAGGGGCGCCCGCCGGTCACCGACGGCCCGTTCGCCGAGACCAAGGATCTCATCGCCGGCTGGATGATCATCGACGTGGACAGTTACGAGCGTGCCGTCGAGTTGGCCGGGGAGCTGTCGGCCGCTCCCGGGGCGGGCGGGAAGCCGATCCACGAGTGGCTCGAGCTGCGCCCCTTCCTGACCGAGCCACCGACCATCACGGAGTGACCTGCTGACGATGGACGACGCACTGCTCCGGAGTCTCACCCCGGGCGTGCTCGGCATCCTCGTCCGTCGTGGAGCCGACTTCGCGGCGGCCGAGGATGCCGTGCAGGACGCGCTGGTCGAGGCGGTCCGGGTCTGGCCGGCGGACCCGCCGCAGGACCCGAAGGGCTGGCTGATCACCGTCGCCTGGCGCCGGTTCCTCGACGCGACCCGGGCGGACGCCGCCCGCCGCCGCCGTGAGGACCTCGTGGACGAGGAGCCGGCGCCAGGGCCGGCGTCCGGGGTCGACGACACGCTCCAGCTCTACTTCCTGTGTGCCCATCCGTCGTTGACGCCGTCGTCGGCGGTGGCGCTCACGCTGCGCGCCGTCGGCGGGCTGACCACCCGACAGATCGCCCAGGCGTACCTGGTGCCCGAGGCGACCATGGCGCAGCGGATCAGCCGGGCCAAGCGCACCGTCTCGGGCGTACGGTTCGACCAGCCCGGCGACGTCGCCACCGTGCTGCGTGTCCTCTATCTGGTCTTCAACGAGGGCTACTCCGGCGACGTCGACCTCGCCGCCGAGGCCATCCGGCTCACCCGACAGCTCGCGGCCGTGATCGACCACCCCGAGGTGGCGGGACTGCTCGCACTGATGCTGCTGCACCACGCCCGCCGGGCCAGCCGGATTGCCCCGGACGGCACCCTCGTGCCGCTCGCCGAGCAGGACCGCAGCCGCTGGGACACCGGGGCGATCGCCGAGGGTGTCACGATCCTCCAGACGGCGCTGGCCCGCGACCGGCTTGGCGAGTTCCAGGCCCAGGCGGCCATCGCGGCACTGCACGCCGACGCGCCCGTCGCCGAGGAGACCGACTGGGTGCAGATCGTCGAGTGGTACGACGAACTCGCCCGACTCACCGACAGCCCGGTGGTCCGGCTCAACCGCGCGGTGGCGGTCGGTGAGGCGGACGGTGCCCGGGCCGGGCTGGCGGAACTCGCGGCGCTGGACGACGCACTACCCCGCTACGCGGCGGTGGCGGCGTACCTGCACGAGCGCGACGGCGACCTGGCGACGGCGGCCCGGCTGTATGCCGAGGCCGCCCGGAAGGCGCTCAACCTCGCCGAGCGCGACCACCTGACCCGGCAGGCCGCCCGGCTCAACTCGCGCCGCTGACGGTCCTGTCGCACCCGTGTGTGAGGCTTCGGCGCGTGGCGACTTTCGTTCTGATCCACGGCGGCGGGGGCAGTGCCTGGGACTGGCACCTTCTGGTTCCCGAGCTGGCCCGGCGTGGCCACGACGTCGTGGTGCCGGAGCTGCCGATCGAGGACAGGTCGGCGGGGCTCGCCGAGTTCTGTTCGACGGTCGTCGACGCGGTCGGTGACCGGAGCGACCTCGTGCTCGTCGGCCAGTCGTACGGTGCGTTCACCGCGCCGCTGGTCGCCGACAAACTGCCGGCGCGGCTGATCGTCCTGCTCACCCCGATGGTGCCGAAGCCCGGCGAGAAGCCGGGAGACTGGTGGGACAACACGGGTTACCGCGGCGTCGAGGGGCTCAGCGAGGAGCAGCAGTTCTACAACGGCGTGCCAGCCGAAATCGTCGCGGAGGCTCCGGCGCACGTTCGGCAGCAGGTCAGCGCGGAGTGGGACGAGCCGTGGCCGCTGGATGCCTGGCCGGAGGTGCCGACGAGGGTGCTCCTCGCCCGCGAGGATCGGTTCTTCCTGCCCGACTTCCAGCGCCGGGTGGCCGCCGACCGGCTCGGCACCGTCCCGGACGAAATCGACGGCGGGCACTGCGTTGCGCTCAGTCATCCGGAGCAACTCGCCGACCGGTTGATCGGGTACCTGCTGGATTGAGGGTGCTGGCCGTCCACCCTGCGGTGCGGGCCGGCGTCTTCCTATTCCCGCTTCTCTCCGCGCGATTCGAGAAACGCGTCAGGTCCGGCCCGGACCATGGTCAGCGGCTTGTTTTCTGGGCATGGTGCCTGTGGTTGACCATCGTTCTCCGTTGCTTTCCTGCACCACGGGCACGTAGGGGGCACGGGGTACGAGCGCGGTGGAGGTGGGTCTGTCCGGGTCCTGCTGATGCTTGGCTGAGTGGGCCGGTGGGTGCGTCTTCTGGGGTGGTTGCGGTGGTCGTTTGTGTGTTGGTCTGGTTGCGACGGTCGGTGATGATGTGTCGATGCGACTGCTACGCAAGGTGATCTTTGTGGTGGGTTTGCTGGTTGCCGGTGCCGGCCTGGCTCTGTTCGTGCGGTTCCTTTCGACGCAGGGTGTGGAGCGGGCGTCCTGGTGGGTGTCGGTGGTGGGGTTCTTCGTCACCGTGTCCGGGGTGGTGATCGCGGTGTACGCGTGGCGGCGTCCGGTGCCACCGCCCGGGCCGGCGGAGGGCGGAGAGGGGTTGGGGGGCGCTGTTGGGGTGGGGCCGGTCGCGGGTGATCGGGGGTTCGCGGCGGGGGAGGTGCGGATGGAGGCGCGGGATCAGGCGGTGGTGGCGGGTGTGGTGCAGGGGTCGGTGTCGACGGCAAACCCTCGCAGGCCGGGTCCGGCTTCGGCCTAGCTGGGCCCGGCTTTGATCGCGTGGCGGTGCATGCGCAGACAGCGTTGACGGCTACCGGTCAGGGGATGGCTATCGGTTCTGTCGGCGCGGTGTACCTGGGTGGTGATGGTGAGCGGCCGGTGGTGTCGGTCGCGCCGCCGATGGGACGGCGTAGCCGGCATCTGCGGGGCCGGGATGAACTGGTTGATGAGTTGCTTGGGCTGGTCACCGGTGGTGTGGGTGGGTCGCGGGTGCGGGTGTTGCACGGGCTCGGCGGGTGTGGAAAGACGTCGATCGCGTTGGAGGTGTGCGCGCGGTCGGATGGTGGGCCGGTGTGGTGGGTGTCGGCGGTTGATGAGGTGTCGTGTCGGGCGGGGTTGACGGCGGTGGCTCGGCTTGCGGGTGCGAGTGAGCAGGAGCTGCGGGCTGGGGATCTTGGAGATGTGTTGTGGGGGCGGCTGGCAGGGTTGGCGTCGGGGTGGTTGCTGGTTGTTGACAACGCTGATGATCCGGAGGTGCTTGCGGGGTCGGGACAGTTGGCGGATGGGAATGGGTGGTTGCGGCCGGCTGAGGTGGTCGGGTTGGTGGTGGTGACCAGCCGTAGCGGCGGGTGGCCGTCGTGGTGTCACCCGCAGCGGGTGGGGATGCTGGATGAGGATCTGGCGGCGGAGGTGTTGCGGGATGCCGCTGGTGAGCAGGCGGGCGGGCGTGATGAGGCGCGGGCGTTGGCTCGCTGGTTGGGCGGGTTGCCGCTGGCGTTGCGGTTGGCGGGGGCGTATCTGGCGGCTACGAGGGCGGCGCTGCTGCCCGAGCCTGGCCGTCCGGCGACGTTCGTTGAATACCTGGCGGTGCTGCGGGCCGCTGGTGGGCGTCGGTTCGTGGCGGGTCAGGAGATGGCGGAGGAGGTGACCAGCCGGGCGTTGACGCTTTCGCTGGACCTGTTGGCGAGGCGGGGTCTGGCGCATGCGGAGGTGTTGCTGCGGTTGTTGGCGCAGTTCGCTGAGGCGCCGGTACCGTTCCGGTTGCTGCTTGATCCTGAGGTGCTCAGCCGGTCGAGGGTGCTGGGAGGTGTCAGCGCTGGGGACGTCTCCCGGTTGTTGGAGGCGCTGGCAGACATGGCGTTGATCGATGTCGCGGCCGGTGTGGATGTTCAGCGGGTGTTGACCTTGCATCCGGCGGTGCGGGCGGCCAGTCTGGACACCTTCGCCGCCTCGCACGACGACAATTCCCCCGATGTTGAAACGCTCGCGGCGCTGGCGATCTATTCGGCCACTGACGGTGAGTCGACGGGATTACCCGAGGATCCGCAGCGGTGGCCGCTGTGGCAGCTACTCGCCCCGCATGCGTTCGAGCTGTTGCGGCGAGTGTCCCGCATCGAATGTCCATCCTCGGACTTGGTTCGCTGGGCGGCCCGCTCTGCTGGAGCCTGTCCGATTGTCTGTGTAACTTCCTATCCTGTCTAACTATCGGACATTGATGGGGATACGGTCTGGGAAGAAGATGTCCAGCGAGTTGAGGGCCTGCTTCCAGCCATGGACGCCGGCGCCTTCGACGAGACGGGGCGGTGCCTGTCGGGCCTGGGTGCGGGGTTTGCCGGCCTCGGCAGCGCGTTGCCGGGCTCGTTTGTCCTCGATGTCGGCGATGGCCAGCCAGATCAGCTTGACCACGGCGTCGTCGGTGGGGAAGTGTCCCCGGTTCTTGATCACCTTGCGGATCTGGTAGTTGAACGACTCGATCGCGTTGGTGGTGTAGATGATCCGCCTCACCTCGGGTGGGAAGGCCAGGAACGGGGTGAAGCGGTCCCAGGCGCGTTCCCAGACGGCGACGGCGGCGGGGTACCGCTTGCCGAGCGGGCTGTCGGCGAAGCCGAGCAGGGCCGTCTCCGCGGCTTCGACCGTCGGCGCGGTGTAGATCTCCTTGAGCGCGGTGACCATCGCCCGCCTGTCCTTGTAGGACACGAATTTCATCGCCGCCCTGATCAGGTGTACCACGCAGGTTTGCACGGTGGTGTGCGGCCACACGGCCTCGATCGCCTCGGGTAGGCCGGTCAGCCCGTCACAGCAGGCGATGAGCACGTCCCGTACGCCACGGTTACGCAGTTCGGTGCAGACCTGCATCCAAAATTTGGCCCCCTCGGCCTGCTGGACCCAGATCCCGAGGACGTGCTTGACCCCGTCCACACCCACGCCGACCACGAGGTAGCAGGCCTTGTTCCGCACCGTGCCGCCGTCGCGGACCTTCACCATCAGCGCGTCGACGTAGACGATCGGGTACACCTCATCGAGGGGCCGGGTCTGCCACGCCTTCACCTCTTCCAGGACTTCGTCGGTGATGGTGGAGATGGTGTCCGGACCGACCTCGGTGCCGTACACCCGGTGCAGATGATGCGAGATGTCCCGCACCGTCATCCCACCCGCGTACAAGCTGATGACCACATCCGAGAGGCCACCCAGACGGCGGGTGTTCTTCGGCAACAGCACCGGGGTGAACGTGCCCGCCCGGTCCCTCGGCACCCGCACCTCGACCGGCCCGACCTCGGTCTGCACCGTCTTCGGCGTGTGCCCGTTCCGCGAGTTCCCGGAGCCCTTACCGACCGGATCATGCTTGCCGTAGCCGAGATGCTCGGTCAACTCGGCCCGCAACCCGCGTTCGAGAACGGCCTTGACCAACTCCGACAGGAACCCACCCGGCCCGGTCAGCCGCAGTCCGTCACCCTTGACCTGCGCCAACACCGCGTCCATCGCCTGATCGTCGACCAGATCCGCGACCGCCTTCCGCGCGGCCCGCTTCGCGGCTTCCTCATCGAGTACCGGGCCGGCCAGGGGCAGCCTCGGCCCGTCAGCGGCGATCCGTTCCCGCACCCCCCCCAGCTCCTCGGCGTCCACCGCCAGGCCCTCACTCCGCGGGTTGATCATCGACATAGTCATCACACTTGTCCTGTCTGTGCCGACCGGCTCCTACCGGCCATAACGGATATTCCCCTCAATCCGTTACACAGATCTCTCTACAAGCCCCTCTGCTGGGCTGGCGGCTCGGGCGACGCATGCCCAGGGCGACTACGAGCAGGCCCGCACCGGGTACCAGGCCATCTACGACATCGAGCGGCGGACCCTCGGCGCCGAACACCCCTCCACTCTCACCACCCGACACAACCTGGCAAACGTGCTCCACGATCAGGGTGACTACGAGCAGGCCCGCACCGGGTACCAGGCGATCTACGACATCCGGGGGCGGATTCTCGGCGGCGAACACCCCGACACCCTCACCAGCCGACACGAGCTGGCCAGGGTGCTCCATGCCCAGGGTGACTACGAGCAGGCCCGCACCGAGCACCAGGCCATCTACGACATCGCGCGGCGAACCCTGGGCGACGAACACCCTGACACCCTCGCCAGCCGGCATGAGCTGGCCAGGGTGCTCCATGCCCAGGGTGACTACGAGCTGGCCCGCACCGGGTACCAGGCCGTCTACGACATCTGGCGGCGGACCCTGGGCGCTGAACACCCCGACACCCTCATCACCCGACACAACCTGGCAAACGTGCTCCACGACCAGGGCGACTACGAGCAGGCCCGCACCGAGCACCAGGCCATCTACGACATCGCGCGGCGGATTCTCGGCGGCGAACACCCCGACACCCTCATCACCCGACATGAGCTGGCCAGGGTGCTCCATGCCCAGGGTGATTACGAGCAGGCCCGCACCGAGCACCAGGCCATCTACGACATCGCGCGGCGAACCCTGGGCGACGAACACCCTGACACCCTCGCCAGCCGGCATGAGCTGGCCAGGGTGCTCCATGCCCAGGGTGACTACGAGCTGGCCCGCACCGAGCACCAGGCCGTCTACGACATCTGGCGGCGGACCCTCGGCGACGAACACCCGTCCACTCTCACCACCCGACACAGCCTGGCCAGGGTGCTCCATGCCCAGGGTGACTACGAGCTGGCCCGCACCGAGCACCAGGCCATCTACGACATCGCGCGGCGAACCCTGGGCGACGAACACCCTGACACCCTCGCCAGCCGGCATGAGCTGGCCAGGGTGCTCCATGCCCAGGGTGATTACGAGCAGGCCCGCACCGAGTACCAGGCCGTCTACGACATCCGGCGGCGGACCCTGGGCGACGAACACCCCTCCACGCTTAAGCTCCGGCGCCTGCTGGACGCAGCAGACGATCCCGTTGCCTGAACTCTTCCGACGGCTTGGGCGCTCTCGGCGGACACAAGGGGCGCCCCGCTTTCCGACACCCGCCGCCCCCGCGGACGAAGCGCCGTGTCATCCAGATAGCGGATTCGGCTAGAAGCTCATGGACGAGCGGATGGGGCATGAGGACGGGTCGGTGCAGACGCGGTACTCGCATGTCACGCCGGAGATGCGTCAGCGGCTCATGGGGGAGATCTGACCGGCCTTTGGGAGACCGCCTAGCGGCCCGCCGGGAACTGGCCGCCGGCTCTCCGGTGCCGGTCCTGGACCGCCTGTCGAAGGCCCGGCGGTAGGTCGCTGGGAGGCGAATTCAAGATCGTCTCCCAGATTTCTCCCAAGACGATCCGGGAGACGGATCAGGCCCGGTATCACCAGCAATGATACCGGGCCTGACCTGCACTTACTCTGGTCGGGGTGGCCGGATTCGAACCGACGACCTCTTCGTCCCGAACGAAGCGCGCTACCAAGCTGCGCCACACCCCGAGGCGTGCCGAGCAATAGTAGCCCACCCGCCCCGCCGGGCAAATTCGGTATCCGCCCCGGTGCGTCCCGGCCCACGCCCGCGGCCGGCCGGGCAGCTCAGCGCGGGATCAGGGTCAGCAGTGACGCCTCCGGCCGGCAGGCGAACCGTACCGGGGCGGTGGGGTGGGTGCCGAGGCCGGCGGAGACGTGTAACCAGGCGTCCGTCCCGGGCCAGCGGTGCAGGCCCCGGGCCATCGAGCGGGGCAGATCGCAGTTGGTGGTGAGCGCGCCGACCAGCGGGACCCGGACCTGACCCCCGTGGGTGTGGCCGGCGAGCAGCAGCGTGAAGCCGTCGGCGGCCATCTGGTCCAGCACCCGGGGCTGCGGGGAATGGGTCACCCCGATGGCGAGGTCGGCTCCCGCCGGCACCGGTCCGGCGACCGAGGGGTAGTCGTCCCGTTCGACGTGCGGGTCGTCGACGCCGACCAGCTCGACCTGCCGCCCGCCGGCCTTGATCGACGTACGGGCGTTGTTCAGGTCCGCCCAGCCGGCGCCGACGAGTACCTCCCGGAGGTCCTCGGCGGGCAGCTCGACGCCCTGCACGTACTCCCGCTCGGGCAGCAGGTAGCTGAACGGGTTCTTCCAGACCGGTCCCCGGTAGTCGTTGGAGCCGAAGACGAAGGCACCGGGGTAGTCGAGCATCGGTTGCAGCGCCCGGAGTGCCCCGGGGACCGCGTCGGGGTGGGCCAGGTTGTCCCCGGTCACCACCACCAGATCCGGGTCGGTGGCGGCGAGCGAGGCGACCCAGGACTGCTTGCGGCGCTGGTCCGGCATCATGTGCAGGTCCGACAGGTGCAGGATGCGCAGTGGCTCGGCGTCGGTGGCGAGTACTGGTACGTCGTACCGGCGCAGGGTGAACAGGTTGCGCTCGACCAGCGAGGCGTACGCCAGGACGGCGCCGCCCGCGACGACGGTGCCGGCGGCCAGCCGGAATACTGTGCGCTTTCGCATGCCGCTCAGGGTAGTTTGACCCTCCATGGGCACCCTGAAGGACCTCCTGACCACGGACATGCGTTCCGCGCTCAAGGCTCGGGACGAGCTGACCACCTCGACGCTGCGGATGGCGCTGGCGGCGATCGGCACCGCCGAGGTTGCCGGCAGCCAGAAGCGGGAGCTGTCCGATTCCGAGGTGCTGGCGGTGCTGACCAAGGAGGCGAAGAAGCGCCGTGAGGCGGCGACCGCCTTCGGTGACGCCGGGCGGGCCGAGCAGGCCGAGCGGGAGCGGGCCGAGGGCGAGGTGCTGGACCGGTACCTGCCGAAGCAGCTCGCCGACGAGGAGCTGGCCGAGCTGGTCGCGGGGGCGCTGGCCGGCGGCGGCTTCACCGATCGCGGCCAGATGGGCCCGGCGATGAAGGCGGCCCAGGCCGCGGTGGCGGGCCGGGCCGAGGGCGGTCGGGTGGCTGCCGAGGTACGCCGGCAGCTCGGCGCCGGCTGACAGCCACGCGCACCAGCGCCCCAGGCGCCCGCGCAACAGCGCACCGCGCCGGTTGACGTGCGACGGGCGGGCACCCCGGCTCGGGGTGCCCGCCCGTCCTCGTCGTACCCGGTCAGCGGCGGCCGGGTGGTCGGGGGCCGCCGGGGCCGCCCGCCGTGTCGCCGGCCGGTGCCTTGCCGTTGCTTACCTCGATGCTCACGGCTCCGCCCTTGATCGTCCGACCCTCGGGGCTGGTGCCGGCGGCGGTGCCGGCCGGGCAGGTCGAGTCGACCTGGCCGCCCACCTCCGCGTCGAACCCGGCGCCCCGGACCCGGGAGAGCGCGGTCTGGATCGGCTGGCACTTGACGTTCGGGATGTTCCGCTGGTCACCTTTGAGGGTCTTACCGCCGGGCGGGGTGAACTGGATCGTCGGCTTGCCCTTCATCGCGTCGCGGAGCGTCTGGTAGACGGCGTGGTTGACGCCGCCCGGCTCGTTGTGCCCCATGTTCTGGGTGGTCTCGGCCCAGTCCGGGTCGGCGAGGATGCCGGCGACCGCGAGCTGCTTGGTCATCACCACCAGGGAGGCGCTCTTCTCGCTGTCGGTGGTGCCGCTCTTGCCGGCGACCGGCTTGCCGACGGCGCCCCGCACGTTGGGGGCGGTGGCGCCCTTGCAGCGGGTGGTGGCGGAGCGGTCGCCGACCGGGCAGCGGGCCGCGTCCACGGCGGCCCGGGCCACCTCGGTCTTGATGTTCTGTGCGCAGCGCGGGTTGGCGATGTCGAGCTTGTTGCCCTCCTGGTCCCGGATCAGCTGCACCGGGATCGGCTCGCAGTACTTGCCGTCGGCGGCCAGCGTGGCGTACGCGTTGGCCAGCTCCAGCGGGGTCGTCTGGGAGACGCCGAGGGTGAACGCGCCCCAGCCGTCCGCGGCCTGCTTGGTGGCGGCGAAGTTCGCGTCGTTGCTGGCCCGGAAGGTGATGCCCATCCGCTTCGCCGCGTCGACCACCTTGGCCGCGCCGACCCGCTCCTGGAGCGGCACGAAGAAGGTGTTCACCGACGAGCCGAACGCGCTCCACATGTTGTGTACGCCGGCCATGCTCTTGCTGGCGTTCTGCGGGCAGTACTTGTTCGTGCCCGAGCAGGCGGCCTTCGAGCCCCGTTCGACGATGTACTTCGTCTGGGCGACCTGCTTGGCGTTCATGCTCCACTCCAGCGGGTAGCCGTTCTCCAGCGCCGCCACGATGGTGAAGATCTTGAAGGTCGAGCCGGCCTGGTAGCCGGTGATGTCGCCGCCGCCGGTGAGCAGCGGGTTGGTGGTGTTCGGGTACGTACCCCGGATCTTCTTCTTCTTTTTCGCCGGGTTCGTGCTGATCTTGTTTTGCGGCTTGTTCGGGTCGTCGAGCTTGTAGTTCCGGTTCACCGCCAGCGCGCGGACCCGCCCGGTGCCGGGCTCGACCGCCGCCACCATCATGGCTTCCTTCTTGCCCGTCTTGACGTTGCGCTCGACGGCGTCCTTGGCGGCCTTCTGCGTCCTGGCGTCCAGCGTGGTGACCACGGTGTAGCCGCCGCTCTTGAGCCGCCGCTCCCGGTCGTACTGGGTACGGCCGAAGGTCTCCTGCTGCATCCACCAGCGGTAGAAGAAGTCGCAGAAGAAGCCCCAGTCGTTCTTGCCGACGTCGACGCAGCCGTTCGGGGTGCGCTTGTCCTTGACCACCAGCTTGATCGCCTTGGTCTTCTCGGCCTCCTCGGCGGTGATCGCCTTGGTCTCCACCATCTGGTCGAGCACCCAGTTGCGCCGCTCGACGGCCGCCGGGTAGCCGCTCTTGGTGGTCGGGTCGTTCTCCGAGGGGGCCTTCACCATCCCGGCCAGCATCGCGGCCTCTTCGAGCTTCAGGTTCTTCGGATGCTTGCCGAAGTACACCTGGCTGGCGGCGAAGATGCCGTAGGCGCCGTTGCCGAACGGGGCGATGTTGAGGTAGCCCTCCAGGATCTCGTCCTTGCTCAGGTCGGCGTCGAGTTGCAGGGCGTACCGCATCTCGCGCACCTTCCGGATGCTGGTGTCCTCAGTGGCCGCCACCACGTCCTGCGGGTGGGTCGCCGAGTAGGCGATGGTGAGCCGGACGTACTGCATGGTGAGCGTGGATGCACCCTGGGTGGTGACCCCGGCCTGGTTGTTCGCCACGAACGCCCGGGCGACGCCGCTGACGTCGACGCCGTTGTGCTCGTAGAAGCGCTTGTCCTCGGCTGCGACCAGTGCCTGTGCGACCACCGGCGCGACGTCCTTGAGCGGCACGTCGCGGCGGTTCTCGTCGTACATCGTGGCGAGCGGCGTCTTGCCGTCGGATGCGTAGAGGTAACTGATCTGCGGCGCCTTCTTGACGGTCAGCTCGGTGGGCAGCTTGTCGAACGTCTCCGCGCCGGCCTTGGCGGCCAGCCCGGACATCGCCACCGCGGGGAACGCGGCCGCGGCAACCACCACGCCGGCCAGCAGCCCACAGATCAGCAGCGACGCGGCGTTCGTGAAG
Organism: Micromonospora sp. WMMD1102; assembly: GCF_029626265.1. NCBI lineage: Bacteria > Bacillati > Actinomycetota > Actinomycetes > Micromonosporales > Micromonosporaceae > Micromonospora > Micromonospora sp. WMMD1102. The sequence continues at coordinate 7,947,992 of NZ_JARUBN010000001.1, forward strand.
ACATTGTGGTCACGCTTCCGCATCCAGGTCACCTCGACAGGGTACGTGAGTCGACACAGCGGGCGCGCCCTGCGTACTTTCCCCATTTCCTGCGGGCGCTGGCCTCGTTGTGTTAAACGCACGACCCCTGGTGCGCGGTTGCGGGCTCCTTGCTGCAGAGTCTCCTCCCTCCGGGAAGTCTCCGCAGCGTTTTCGCAGATCGCGGCCGGGTAGTCAGGGCCGGATTGCCGGATGATGCGTCAATAAATGTCCGGGTTGACGGATTTGGCTGACAACGTTGCGTAATCGATTGACTACAGAGCATGATGGTCGGGCGAGAGAAACGCATGTCGTCCGTGGTGCCCGGGGGAGGGCGGCACGGATGGCCGGGGGGTTATCGCCGGCTGACCGGCTCTGGTCGGTAGCGGGACTGCAAGGGGGGACAGGAACAGATGGGCATGATCACAGATTGGCCCACGTTGGCGGCGTGTCAGAACGGTGATCCTGACGCGCTGTTCGTGCAGGGCGCCGAACAGAACGTGGCGAAGCGGATCTGCCGCAGCTGCCCGGTGCGGTACGAGTGCCTGGCCGACGCGCTCGACAACCGCATCGAGTTCGGCGTGTGGGGTGGCATGACCGAACGCGAACGTCGGGCGCTGCTGCGTCGTCACCCGCAGGTGGCGAGCTGGCGCAAGATGTTCGAAGCGGCCTTGAAGAACAAGGACAAGGTCCTGGTCAACGCCGGCGCGTAGCTGGCGACACCGGCTGACAGCCGGTCACCGCCGGCTGATCGCGGCACCTATCGTGCGCAGCCCGTCGACGTCGTGCACGTCGGCGGGCTGAGCCGTCACCGCCACCGTCGGTACCGCCGGGAAGGCGTCCGTGAAGACCCGGGCGACCCGCCGCTCCCGCGCCGCCTGCTGCACCAGCGCGGCGTGCGCCAACAGGGTCTCGACGGTCGACTCGTGGCCGCCCAGCTCCACCAGCCGCTCGGCCGCGGCCAGGCTCTCGGCCGCGGTGGGCCGCTCCACCGCCGGCCGGTGCACCCGGTTGAGCACCAGACCGGCCAGCGGCATCCGCTCCTGGCCGAGCCGGCCCGCGAAGTACGCCGCCTCCCGGACCGCGTCCGGCTCCGGCACCGCCACCAGCACGAACGCCGTCTCCCGGGCCTGGAGCACCCGGTACGTCTGCTCGGCGCGCTGCCGGAAGCCCCCGAACATCGAGTCGAGCGCCGCCACGAAGCCGGACAGGTCAGTGAGCAACTGGGCGCCGAGCACCTTCTGCACCACCCGGGAGAACATCCCGAACGAGGCGGTGACCAGGCTGAACATGCTCCGTCCACCGCTGCGGGCCGGTGCCAGCAGCAGCCGCAGCATCCGGCCGTCCAGGAACCGGGAGAGCCGGGCCGGCGCGTCCAGGAAGTCCAGGGCCGACCGGGACGGCGGGGTGTCGACCACGATCAGGTCCCACTCGCCCCGGGCGTGCAACTGGCCCAGCTTCTCCATCGCCATGTATTCCTGGGTACCGGCGAAGGTCGAACTCATCGCCTGGTAGAACGGGTTCGCGAAGATCTCCGCCGCCTTCGCCGGATCGGTGTGCGCGAGCACCACGTCGTCGAAGGTCCGCTTCATGTCCAGCATCATGGCGTGCAGCTCGCCGCCGCTCGCCTCGACGTCGATCCCCTTGACCTGCCGGGGAGTGTTGTCCAGCTCGTTGAGCCCGAGCGACTGGGCCAGCCGTCGGGCCGGGTCGATGGTCAGCACCACCGTACGCCGGCCGTGCCGCTCGGCCGCCCGGAGCGCGAGGGCGGCCGCCGTGGTGGTCTTGCCCACCCCGCCCGAGCCGCAGCAGACCACGATCCGGACGCCTGGGTCGGCGAGGATCTGGTCGATGTCCAGCTCCGGCACTGGGTGATCGGGACGCACCAACCGAGCGTATCGGGACGACGCGCCGCCGACGGCGTGGTGCCACTCAGGTGTGAGTCAATCGGCTCTGAGGTGTAAGGAAGGGCCCCCGGTTATCGCTTTTCGTTGTAGAGGGGGCCCTTCCTTACACCTCAGTCGGCGGTGAGCAGCGTGTGGGCGATGAGGTCCAGGCCGGTGCGGTCCACTCCTTCGGCCAGCAGCGGCAGCTCCACCAGGGGCAACCCGAGTTCGACCAGGTCAGCCCGGAGCGACTCCTCCAACTCCCGCCGGACGAGCTGGTCCCGGGCCTCGGCGTGCAGGCCGGCGACGGTCGCCCGGTCGGTCGGCAACCCGGCGGCGGCCAGCCCCCGGCGCAGTTCCGCCTGGCTGACCCTGCCGGCCAGCAGCGGCGGACGGGTCGCGTTCAGGATCACCCGGCCGACCGGGATCCGCAGGCCGTTCAGGTCGGTGATCGCGTCGATGGTCTCCTGGACCGGCATCTCCTCCAGCAGCGTGACCACGTGTACCGAGGTCATCGGGGAGCGCAGCAGTGCCGCCACCCCCTCGCTCTGGGTCTTGATCGGGCCGACCTTGGCCAGCCGGGCGGTCTCGGCCGTGACGTTCAGGAACCGGCCGATCCGACCGGTCGGCGGAGCGTCCAGCACCACCGCGTCGTACACCCGGCGCCGGTCCGCCGTCCGGGTGGTGGCCTCCTTGACCTTGCCGGTGAGCAGTACGTCCCGCAGCCCCGGTGCGATCGTGGTGGCGAAGTCGATGGCGCCGAGCTTGCGCAGTGCCCGGCCGGCCGCCCCGAGCTTGTAGAACATGTCGAGGTACTCCAGGAGCGCCTCCTCGGAGTCGACGGCCAGCGCGCGCACCTCACCGCCGCCAGGGGCGGTGGCGATCGACCGCTCCTCGTACGGCAGCGGGTCGGTGCCGAAGAGCTGGGCGATGCCCTGCCGGCTCTCCACCTCGACGAGCAGGGTACGGCGACCACCGCTGGCCAGCGCCAGTGCCAGCCCGGCGGCGACAGTGGTCTTGCCGGTCCCGCCCTTACCGGTGATCACGTGCAGCCGGGCCGGCCACCGGGCACTCGCCCGGTCGGCGTCCACCCGATCGCCCGACTCCTCGCCCACTCGCATCCTCCGAGCCTAACCAGCGCCGGAGCACGGCCAGCCCCGGGAGCATGGCCGCCGGCCGGCCGGATCAGCCCCGACGCGGTCCCGATGCGTCCCGATGCGGTCCCGGCGAGGTCCCGACGCGGACCTGGCGGGCCGGGGCGGCGGGGCATCAGGCGACGTCGCAGACCCACCAGCCGGTTTCGCGCACCACCACGAAGGTCAGCTGCTGTTCCACCGACCGCTCGTCGCCGGTCGTCATGGTCAGTCTGGTCGACACGACGGCCCGGTCGGCGGTCTGCTCGTCGACCCTGGGTGTGGTCCACCGGAACCGCGCGGTGTCGTACCGCCCGGCGAAGTTCGCCACCTCCTGGATTTTCGCGGCGATCGCGTCGGCGTCCCGGGCGGCCGAGCAGACCAGGCTGCTCGCCCGGTCGGCGTCCCGTTCGCCGTACACGGCGGTCAGGAACTCGTCCACGGCGACGACCGGGTCGCCAGCCCCCTCACCCTGCTCCGCACCCCGGATCACCAGTACGGCGGAGACCGCGCCCACTACGCAGAGGAGCAGTGTGACGGCCAGTGCGACCGATGCGACGACCAGGCCGCGCCGTTTCTGCCAGCGGGCGGCGGGTGCGGCCGGCGGATGAGCGGGAGGTACCGGATAGCCCGGCCCGGCCGGTCCTGGTCCAGGCTGCCCGGCGTAATAGCCAGCCGGACCGGGCTGTCCTGGTATCGGCGTCCCCGGCGCCCCGTGTCCGGGTGGCGTCGACACCGGCGGGGCGGAGCTGGGTGGGCTGGAGGGCGGTGGGTCGGCCGGCATCGGCGGCGCCGACGGGGCGTCCGCCGTCATCCCCGGGTCCATCGGCGCGGTCGCCTCGGTCGCTTCCGTCGCCCCGGTCGCCCCGGTCGCCTCGGTCGCTTCCGTCGCCCCGGTCGGTTCGGTGGCTTGCGTCGGACCCAGGCGGGCAGTTGCCTCAGCAGCAGGGGGAGCCAACAGTGCGGTCGCGGCCGCCGAGGGAGTCCTGTCCGCCGGGGTCGTCGTCTCCGCCGGGGTCGTCGTCTCCGCCGGGGTCGTCGTGTCTACCGGAGCGGTCGTGTCTTCCGGAGCGGTCGTGTCTCCCGAGGCTGCTGGGGTCGGTCGGGTTGGCGGGGCGATCCGCTGGGTCGGCAGCTCCGGTGAGGTCGGAACCCGCTCGACCGGTTCCTCGTCGGACTCGTCCTCGGCCGGCCCGGCCCCGGCCGGTCTGTCTGCCGCCGCCGAGGCGTCTGCCGGTCGTTCCGTCGCATCCACCGCGATCGGACGAGTCGACTCGTCCGGCGGCGGGGGCTCGGCTGGTGCCGGTGCCTCCGGCGAGGGTGTCTGCTCGGCCGGTGGTGAGGGCTCGGCCGGCGGGTGGGCGGGTTCGTCGCCGTCGGACGGTTGCCTCATGTCTCCCCAATCCCCGCACGGCCCCGATGCGGTGGTCAAGGCGCCGGCCGGCGGGTCGGGAGGGCTGGCGTGGTCCGTGGGTGTGGCGGAAGGGCTGTGGCGACCCGCCCCGGCAGGGTATCCCGGCCCGCCCGACCGGAGCAGCCACGCCTACGCGCCGTGGGACAGAGCCCGGTTCCGCCGGCACCATTCGGGAGGCGTACGCGTACCGCCGGGGCCGCAGCCCGTAGGCTGTCGCCGACAAGTCCGAGACGAGGAGACCTCTAGCGATGCAGAAGTGGGAGTACGCCACGGTGCCGCTGCTCACGCACGCCACCAAGCAGATTCTCGACAACTGGGGCGAGGACGGCTGGGAGCTTGTGGCGGTGATACCCGGTCCGAACCCGGAGCAGCTCGTCGCGTATCTCAAGCGGGCCAAGTCGTGACGGCTGGGCCACACGCCAAGCTCGCCGAGTTGGGCCTGCTGCTCCCCGAGGTGGTGCCGCCGCTGGCCGCGTACGTGCCGGCGGTGCAGTCCGGCCGCCAGGTCTACGTCTCCGGCCAGTTGCCAATCCGGGACGGCAAGCTGCTGGCCACCGGCCGGGTCGGTGCGGGGGTCTCGGCCGACCAGGCGAAGGACCTGGCGGAGCAGTGTGCGCTCAACGCCCTCGCCGCGATCGACGCGCTGGTGGGCCTGGAGAGCGTCGTCAAGATCGTCAAGGTGAGCGGTTTCGTGGCCTCCGCCGACGGGTTCACCGGGCAGCCCGGCGTGCTCAATGGCGCCTCAGAGCTGTTCGGCACCGTGTTCGGCGAGGCCGGCCGGCATGCCCGCAGCGCGGTCGGGGTCGCCGAGCTGCCGCTGGGTGCGCCGGTCGAGATCGACGTCATCGTCGAGGTGGCCTGAGCCGGTCGAGGTGGCCCGAGTCAGCCCCGGGCTGAGCCGCGTCCGCATCTGCATCCGCATCCGCACCTGGCCCGGCGGACGGCCGTCGGACCCGAGCCGGAACGCGGCAGGTCACGGACTGTTCGCCCGCGGGTCGTACCATCTCTGCCATGACCGGGCACGTGACCGCGCCGGCGGCGGCGCTTGCCGACCAGCTGCCGAGCTGGGCGGCGCTGGTCCGGGCACCCAACCCGGGGCCGATGACCCTGGACGGCACCAACACCTGGGTGTTGGGGGTGCCCGGCGCGGGCGAGGTGGTCGTGATCGACCCCGGACCGCTGGACGAGGGTCACCTGGCCGCCGTGGCCGAGCACGGTCGGGTCGCCGCGGTGCTGGTCACGCACGGCCACCCCGACCACACCGAGGGGCTGGACAGGTTCCTGGAGCTGACCGGCGCCGAGCAGCTGACCGCCCGCTGCGCGTGGTCGAACGTCGAACTGGCCGGCCTGCGGATCCGGCTGCTGCCCACCCCGGGCCACACCGCCGACTCGCTCTGCTTCGTCGTCGACGGTGCTGGCGAGCGGGCCGTCCTCACCGGCGACACCATCCTGGGCCGGGGCACCACGGTCGTCGCGCACCCCGACGGTGATCTCGGGGACTACCTGGCCAGCCTGGCGAAGCTGACCGAGTTCTCCGGCGTACCGGCGCTGCCCGGACACGGGCCGCCGCTGGCCGACTGTGCCGCCGCGGCCCGGTTCTACCTGGCCCACCGGCACGCCCGGCTCGACCAGGTCCGCGCGGCGCTCGGCCGGGGGGCGCGGACCGCCGCCGAGGTGGTGGCGACGGTCTACGCGGACGTGGACCGGTCGCTCTGGCCGGCGGCCGAGTGGTCGGTCCGGGCCCAGCTCGGCTATCTCGGTCATTCGGACCAGGCGGGCGATTCCGGTCTGGACCAGGCGGGCGGTTCCGGTCCGGACCAGGCGGGCGATTCCGGTCAGGGGAGCCGGAAATCCGGCCCCGTCGCGCAGAACCGGGAATCCGGCCCGGGGTCCGGTGGGTTGGAAAATCCGTGACCTGCCCGGTGTGTGGAACTGTCGCCGTACCCGGTGCGCGGTTCTGCCACAACTGTGGAGTCGCGCTGCCGGCTGCCGCGACCCTGCCGCAAGCGGAGCGCCGCGTCGTAACGGTGCTCTTCGGTGATTTGTCCGATTTTACCTCCTGGTCGGAAGACCTCGACCCCGAGCGGGTCAGTACGGTCACCGACCGGGTCCTCGCCGCGCTCGCCGGTGCGGTCAAGACCTTCGGCGGGCACGTCGACAAGCTGACCGGCGACGGGATCATGGCCGTCTTCGGCGCCCCCGTCGCGCACGAGGACGACGCCGAGCGGGCCGTCCGGGCGGCGCTGTCGATGCAGCGCGCGGTGCGCCGGGTCCTCGACGACGAGCAGGGCGGCGGAGCCCCGCTCGGCCTGCGGGTCGGGCTGAACACCGGTGACGTCGTCGCCGGGATCCAGGCCTCGATCGAGTACACCGTCATCGGCGACACCGTGAACACCGCCGCCCGGCTGGCCGACGCCGCCGCGATCGGCGCCGTCTATGCCGGTGCGCGTACGGCGGCGGCAACCCGGCGGGTCGCCTCCTGGCGGCAGCTCCGGCCGCTGCGGCTGAAGGGCAAGCGGGAGCCGGTCGAGGCGTACGAGCTGCTGGGCCTGCTGGACGCACCCGGCACCCGCTCCGGGCTCGGTGACGAGGCACCGTTCGTCGGGCGGGAGACCGAGATCGGCCGGGTCGCCGGCCGACTCGCCGAGGTGATCGACCAGGGGCAGCCGCGGGTACTGCTGATGACCGCCGAGGCGGGGATCGGCAAGTCCCGGTTCGCCGCCGAGGTCGAGCGGCTGGCCGCCGGTTACGACGTCGGCGCCGGCCGCTACGCGACACACACCGGTGCCCGGGTGCTCTCGGTGAAGTGCGCGGCGTTCGGTGAGCGCCGCCGGCTGGCCCCGCTCGCCGACCTGGTCCGGGCCGCCGTCGGCCTGCCGGACAGCCCGGCCACCGCCGTCACCCGGCCGGTGGTGGAGGAGCGGCTGCGCCGGCTCGGCCAGCGGCTCTCCCGATATCGGCCGGACCCGCCGCCGGTCGCCGTCGACCTGCTGCTCGCCCTGCTGGGCTATGCCGAGCTGCCGCCCGCGCACGGCACCGTGCCGGCGGGACCCGCCGAGTGGTCGGCCGGCGAACCGGGCCCGGACTCGGACGCTATCCCGGCCGCCGTCGCCGAGCTGCTGAGCGCGCTCGCCGCCGAGACACCGCTCGCCGTCATCGTCGACGACCTGCACGACGCCACCCCGGAGACCGTCGACGCGCTCGGCGTGACCCTGTCCCGGCTGACCGGTCCGGTACTGGTGCTGCTGTTCGGTCGCCCCGAGCTGGTCCGGACCGCCGGTGCGCTGACCCGGGTCTCCGACGCCGAGGTGCACGCGCTGCCGCCGTTGCGCGGTGCGGACGCCGCCCGGCTGCTGACCGCGTACCTCGGTGGGGGGCGGCTGCCCCAGGCCGACGTGGACCGGCTGCTCGCCACCGCCCAGGGCAACCCGTTCTACCTCGCCGAGCTGGTCACCCTGCTGATGGAGCGGGGCGCGCTGACCACCGTGCGCGGCCGGGGGTCGGCCGGGATCTGGCGGCTGGCGCCCGGTTCGCTCGGCAGCCGGCTGCTCTCCCGGGACCTCGCCGCCGTGCTGGCGGCCCGGATCGACGCGCTGCCGGCGGACGCCCGGGCGGCGTTGCGGGACGCGGCGGTGGTCGGCGACACGGTGCCGGCCGGCGCGCTGGAGGCGCTGCGCGAGCGGCGGGCCGGCCGCGAGGGGCGCCCCACCGCCGTCGTCGCGGTCGAACTGGAGCGGGCCGTCGAGGAGCTGCTCCAGCGCCGGATGCTGCACCGCAACCGGGACGGCTACATCTTCGCCACCCCGCTGATGCGGGAGGCCGTCTACGCCGGCATCGGCAAGGCCGACCTCGCCGACCGGCACGCCGCGCTCGCCGAGTGGGCCGCCCCGCCGAACCCGGGTGCCGGGCTGGCCGAGGCGGTCCCGTCCGGGGCGAGCGGGCTGCCGACAGCCGAACGCGACGCGTTCGTCGCCGAGCACGCCGAACGGGCCAGCGCCCTCGCCGACGTGATCAGCCTGCGACCCGACGCCACCGCCCGGAACGTGGCGCCGCTCGGGATGGCCGCGCTGGGCCGCTCCGCCCGCCGGGCACTCGCCGCCGGGGAACCGGCCCAGGCGGTCGAGTACGCCGAACGCGCCGCCCGGCTCGCCGGTGAGTCGGTACCCGGTGGCGACCGGCTGGTGCACGCCCGCGCCCTGCTCCAGGTGGGGCGGATCGCCGAGGCGCTGGCCTTCGCCGAGAAGATCGGCGCGAACGCCGGTGACGACGTGGCGGTACGGGCCGGGGCACTGCTGGTGGTCGGTCAGGCGTACCTGGCCCAGGGCGACCAGGCGCGGGCGGTGCACTCCTGGCAGGAGGCGTTGCAGGTGGCGACCCGGCACGACCTGCCGGGACCGCGCGCCTCGGCGATGCGGCGGCTCGGGATGGCGGACTTCGTCAGCGGGCGGCTGAGCCAGGCCAGCAGCCGGTTCGCCGGGGCGTACCAGGTCAACCTGGATGCCGACGACCCCCGGGGGCAGGCCTGGTCGCTACAGAACCTGGCCTGGGTGACGACCACCCGGGGCGACTTCGCCGGCACCGACGCGGTGCTCGGCCGGGCGGCCCGGCTCTTCGCCGAGATCGACGATCCGGTGGGCCGGGCCTGGTTGCGCGGCACCACCGCGTTCGCCCGGCTGCTCGCCGGCCGGCTCGGCGAGGCACGCCGGCTGGCCCAGGTCTTCCTGCCGTTCGGCGAGCGGGTCAGCGAGGCGTGGGCGGTGGGTACGCTGCGCGCGGTGGAGGCGTTCGCCGCCGCCGAACTCGGTGAACTCGCCGACGCCGACCGCGAGGCGCGGCGGGCGTACCGGGACTTCGCCGCCGCCTCCGACGACTGGGGCCGGGGCTTCGCCCTGGTGGTACGCGGCGCGGTGGCGCGCGGGGTGGGCGAACCGGAGCACGCCACCGATCTGCTCACCGACGCGCTCGGCTACGGTCGGCGCACCTCGCACCCGCTGCTGACCGGGCTCGCCGGCACACTGCGCGGGTTCGTGGCGCTGGACCGGGGCGACGTCGCGGCGGCGGAACGGGACGCCGAGGCGGTGCTGGCGGCGGTGGAGCCGCACAATCCGCTGGCGCCGACCCAGCTCGGTCCCCGGATGCTGCTCGCGACGAGCCGGTTGGCCGACGGCGACGCGGCGACGGCGGTACGGCTGCTCGAACCGATCGCCACCGCCGGTGCGGTGCCCTCGGTGCTGGTAAGCCGCCGCCAGGCCCTGGCCCGGTACGCTTCCGCGCTGCTCGCCGACGGGCGTACGGCGGACGCGCTGGACTGGGCCCGGCAGGCGGCCGAGTCTCCGGGCGAGGACATCCGCAGTCGGGTGATCGCGGTGCGGGTACTCGCCGAGACGCTGGCCGGGGCGGGTCAGCCGGTGGCGGCGGCGGAGGCTGCCGAGGAGGCGGTCCGGCTGGCGTACTCGACGCAGCAGGCAAGTGAACGGGCTGCGGCGGAGGAACTGCGGGACCGGCTGCTCCGGCCGTCGACGGGGCCCGCCCCGGACCGGCCGGTGCTGGTCCGGCAGCGGCGGGACATCGAGGAGTTGCCGGGTCCGGCCGTCCAGTTCGATACCGTCGATCTCCGGGATACCGCCCGGCCGGGACAGCCGCTAGCCTAGATCCACTGCCGTCCATGGGGACCGGCGCCGGTGTGAAGGACCGCGGGTGAAGCTGCCTCGTACCGCCGCAGGCTGGACCGTCGCCGTCTTCGGAGGGCTTGCCGCGCTGCTCGGCGCCGTCGGCCTGATCCGTCCCGAGTGGCTGCTCGGCATGCTCGGCTTCGAGGTGCTCGACCCGGCCGGGCGGGCCACCGGTGACCACACCCGCACCTTCGTGGCCGCCTCGTCGATGGCCTCGTTGAACATGGGCGTCTACTACCTGCTCGCGGCGGCTACCCAGTGGCGGTCGTTCTTCGCGTTCACCGTGCCGTTCCGGCTGCTGACCTTCACCGTCTTCACGGTGCTGGTGTTGACCGGGGTGGCGCCGGGACGGTTCTTCGGAGTGGCCCTCTGGGAGGGTATCGGTGCGCTTGCCACCGCCGCCGGTCTCTGGTACGACGGCCGGCGCGATGGCAACCAGCCGGTAACAGCCGAGGGTGCGGGGGGCTGAACCGACTCATGTTCCCGGTATTTTCGAATCTGTGACGGAGACCCCGCCTGGCGCGCTGCCGATGCCCGTCGTGCCAGGTCTGACGGATTTGCAGGTGTTTGCCCGGGGTGGCTACGCCACCGTCTACCGGGCCACCCAGCAGTCCGTGGGCCGTGAGGTGGCGGTGAAGGTCGAGAACCGCACGCTGGACAGCGAGCGGGACCAGCGCCGGTTCCTCCGCGAGGCCCGGGCCGCCGGCCGGATGTCCTCGCACCCGCACGTGGTCGACCTCTTCGACGCCGGGGTCACCGAGGACCAGCACCCCTATCTGATCATGGAACTCTGCGACGGGTCGTACGCCGAGCGGATGCGTACCTCGCCGCTGGATCCGGCGGAGGCGCGGGACGTCGGCGTGAAGATCGCCGACGCGCTCGCCGACGCACACCAGCTCGGGGTGCTGCACCGGGACGTCAAGCCGGCCAACATCCTCTACTCCCGGTTCAACGAGCCGGCGCTTGCCGACTTCGGGCTGGCCGTACTCGCCGAGGCGCGCGACTCGGCGATCACGCTGGAGGTGCTGACCCCGGCGTACGCGCCGCCGGAGATGTTCCGGCACAGTCCACCCTCGCCGGCCGTCGACGTCTACGCCCTCTGCGCCACCCTCTACGCGGTGATGAGCGGCAAGCCGCCGCGCTGGCAGGCCGACCGCAACCCCGGACTGCTCGCCCTGCTGGAACTCTTCACCGAGCCGATTCCCGAGCTGCCGGGCGTACCGGGCCGGTTTCTCGACCTGCTGCGCTACGGGATGGCGAACGATCCCGCCGACCGGCCCAGCGCGGAACAGTTGCGGGACCTGCTCGCGGCCGTACCACTGGATCCGCCGACGGTGGTCAACACGCCGAAGTCGGGCGTGGTCGCCGCCGTGCCGGTGTCGGGGATCCCGGTTTCCGGGATTCCGGTCTCCGGGATTCCGGTCTCCGGCGGCTCCTGGCCGCCCGGCGCGCTCCGCGACCAGTCCGGCGCAGGCGCCTCCGGCGGCGGAGTCTCGTCGGGTGCCGGAGTGGGGGCGGCGGCCGGGTCCACCTCCACGCCCTCGCCCCGCATGCCGGTCTCGGGCGTTCCGGTCTCCGGCGTGCCCGTCTCCGGCGTGCCCGTCTCCGGGAGTCCGGTCTCCGGGAGTCCGGTTTCCGGGAGTCCGGTTTCCGGGGCGTCGACCTCGGGTGGTGCACCGCCCAGCGTCTACCTTTCGAGGTCCTACACGCCGCCGCCACCCCGGCCCGGATCCGGGCCGCCCGAGGTGGACGGCGAGCCGACCGTCTCCCGGCCGAGCCGCCGCAAACGGCGTTACTGGATCTTCGGCGGGCTGGGCGCGCTGGCTCTGGTCGCCACCATGGCCGGCGGCTCCTGGTACGTCGCCACCCGGGGCGGGCCGGGCCCGTCGCCGAGCGGGCGGGCGCTGCCCAGCACCGCCGGCCCGACCGCCGGTCGTCCGACGGCCGGGATCGGTGCCCTGCCAGGCTGCCAGCTGCCGCTGCCCGAGGTCGCCCGCTGCCCGGTCGAGCTGGAGTGCTTCGGGCCGGTCCGGCTGCGGGGCACCGCGGCGGAGGCCAGCGAGACGTCCTGCGCGGGCCGGCACACCTGGGAGTCCTATGCCGAGGGTGACCTGCCGTACGGGCTGGACCCGGCCGACCACGCGGCGGTGAAGGACGACGGCACGGTCCGCCAGGTCTGCAACGCGACAGTTTTCCGGCGCACCACCACGCTCATCGACACCGCCGCATGGAAGTTCGAGGTGTTGCCGCCGACGGCCGGGGAGGCAGGCCGGACCTTCCGCTGCCTGGCCGGCAAGGGCGTCGACCGGCTCACCGGCCCCACCCTGACCGCCAACTGACCGCCAACTGACCGCCGGGCGATGCCGGTTGCCGTGCCGCGCTGACCACCGAAGTGGACATTGCCGGTTACGCTCGGCGTCAGCATCCCCCTTCCAGACCGGGGTCCGCCGATGACCGAGAGATCGCCCAGCGGCCGGGTACGGCTGCTCGGCACGACCCTGGCGGTCGTGCTCACCCTGCTGCTCGCCGCGGGGGCGGGCTGCGACAGCCAGCGCGGCCCCGAGCCGCCGTCGGTGCAGGAGAAGCTCAAACAGTCGCACATCTACGGCCAGAGCAAGCTGCGGATCGGGGTCGCCACCTTCGAGCCGCTGATGGGCGTACGCGAGGAGAACGGCGAGTACCGCGGGTTCGACATCGACATCGCCCGGTACATCGCCGCCTCGCTCGGCTATGCCGGGGACGAGCGGATCGAGTTCGTGCACCTTGCCACCGAGGACCGGATCCCGGCACTGCAGAGCGGGCAGGTCGACATCGTGGTCTCCAGCTTCTCCATCACCGAGGAGCGGCAGAAGCTGGTGAGTTTCGCGGGGCCGTACTTCGTCACCACCCAGGAGGTGATGATCCCCGTCGCGCTGAAGAACCAGGTCCGCACCATTGAGGACCTGCGCACCCCCGGTTTCCGGGTCTGCGTCGGCGGGGGGTCGACCACCGAGGCGGAACTGGAGAAGCACGAGGTCAAGACACTCGTGGTGAAGAACGTCCGGGACTGCGTGCAGGGGATGATCGACAACAAGTACGACGCGGTCAGCTCCGACGAGACGATCCTCGCCGGCTTCCGCTCCAGCTACCCGACCCGGTTCGAGATCGTCGACATGCCGTTCGGCACCAGCGAGCAGCTCGGCGTCGGGGTGCCGATCAGCGATCCGGCCCTGCGTGACCTGGTCGCCTTCTTCCTACAGAAGAGCTACCTGGAGGGGCGGGCCGGCCGGACGAGTCCGTGGCTGTCGGCGTACCACCGCAACCTCGGGCCGTGGCTCGGGCCGGACCGTCAGCAGCCGCCGCCGCTGAACGTCCCGGACCTGGTGGACTTCGACGAGAAGGCACCGGTGTGATCCCCTCCGGGCCGGAGCCGACCGCTTCCCGGCCCGGCGCCCCGCGAGCTCGGACCGACGTCGACCCGGTGCGGCTGGCCGAGCTGCCGTTGACAGGGGATCCGAAGTCCGGCGTCCCGGTGGGGATGGCGACCGCGGCCGACGGTGACGGCGACGGCGACGGCGACGGCCGGCGGGAGGGGCCGGCGCTCGGCTGGCCGTCCGCCACCGACGCGACGGAGCGGCGATCCCGGGCCAGCCAGTCGTTCTGGACGCTTGTCGTCGGGGTACCGGCGATCTTCTCGGTGCTCCGGCTCGGCGTCGAGGCCGGTGGCGAGTTGCAGACCACCCTGCTGCTGGTCGCCAACGTGAACCCGGTGAACCTGGCCGCCGCGCTGGTCACCACCGCCGCCCGGCTGGTCTCGGCCGGGCTGGTCGCGGTCTTCGCGATCGGCGCCGTGCTGCTGGTCAGCGCCGAGCGCAACCCGTCGCACCGGATCGGGCGCCGTCCGCCGATCTTCGCCCGCTGGCGGGCGACCGCCCCGCCGTGGGTGGTGATCGCCAGCTTCGCCGTCGCGCTCGCCACCTGGCCGATCCTCTACCTGCCGCTGCTGCTGCCGGCGTTCGCGGCCGCCTTCCAGCTCAGTCCGGACCGGCTCGACGAGCGGCGGATCCCCCGGCTGCTGATCCTCGGCGCGCTGCTGGCCGGTTACGCCGTACTGGTGCTGCCGACCCTGGGCGACGCCTGGGCGCAGCGGGAGGCGTTCGCGGTACTCGTCGTCGCGGCCCCGCCGCTGCTGGCGATGCTCGTCACCGGGCCCGTACCGGTGGTGGTGGCCCGACCGCTCGCCATGACCGCGCAGCTGGCGGTGCTCGGGATGCTCTGCTGGGCGGCGCTGCCGGTGATCACCACTCCGGTGCTGCCGCTGACCGTGACCACGATCCGGCCCGCCGACGACGGCACCCACACCGGGACGAATTCCGGGACCGGCACCGGGACGGATTCCGACACCGGGACGGATTCTGGGACCGACACCGGGACGGGTTCCGGGGTGACGCAGCCGGGTCCGGGCGGCGGGTCGGGGGCGCCGGGGTCGGAGACCGGCGGCGTCGAGCGGATCCGGGGACACGTGATCACCGTGGACGATGTCAACATGGTGATCCTCCAGGAGCGGGGCGGGGTCCGGTACGTGCCGACCGGCCAGGTCGAGGCGCAGGTGCTCTGCCCGACCGAGGAGGAACTGCCCCGGTACCGGCTGCGGATCCACGGCTTCCACGTGGAGGACTCGCTGCTGGAGGGGATGGGTCGGCGGGTACGCCCGGTGAACCGGATCGACGCGGAGTGCCGTACCGGCCCGGTCCGCTGAGCTGGCGCCGGCACACCACGGCGGTTCGGGTGTTCGGGTGGCTCAGTAGCTCTTCGGCTGCCGCAGTACGCGCTGGGCGACGAAGTTGAGGATCATCTCCCGGCTGACCGGTGCGATCCGGCCGGCCCGTACCGCGCCGAGCAGGGTGGCCACCCCGTAGTCGGTGGTCATGCCGTTGCCGCCGTGCACCTGGATGGCGGTGTCCACGGCCAGCGCCGCCGCCTCGGCCGAGGCGTACTTGGCCAGGTTCGCGGCGACACCCGCCTCGACGTCCCGGCCGGCGTCGTAGAGGGTGGCGGCCTTGGCGGTCATCAGCCGGGCGAGTTCCACCTGGACGGCCGCGTGCGCGAGTGGATGCGAGACGCCCTGGTGGGTGCCGACCGGCCGGCCCCAGACCCGCCGGGTGGCGGTGTAGCCGGAGGCGCGCTCGATGGCGTACCGGCCGGTGCCCGCGCTCATCGCGGCGACCGTGATCCGCTCCGGGTTGAGCCCGGCGAAGAGGGCCGGCAGTCCGGTGTCCAGCCCGCCCCGGTCGTCCGGCTCGGCCGTCCCGCCGACCAGTGCGTCGCCGGGCAGCCGGACGTCGTCGAGGTAGAGCAGCCACTGGTTCTCCGGGGAGACGATCTCCATCTCCAGCTTGGACCGGGTCAGTCCGGCCGCGTCCGTCGGGACGAGGAAGAGCGCCGGCCGCAGCCGCTCGTCGGCCTGTCGCGTCGGGGTGGCCGGTTGCGTCGGGGTGGCTGGCTCGTCGTCGGGTACCCGGGCGACGACCAGGACGTGATCGGCCTCGTCCACGCCGGAGATGAAGCACTTGCGGCCGGAGAGTACCCATTCGGCGCCCTCCCGTCGGGCCACCGTGCCGAGCCGGTGGAAGTTCGAGCCGGCCTCCGGCTCGGTGATGGCGAAGGCGATCTTCGACGATCCGTCGGCGAGCCCCGGCAGGAAGGTACGCCGCTGCGCCTGTGTGCCGTGCCGGCCGATCACCGTGCCGGCGATGGCCGGCGAGACCACCAGGAGCAGCAGCGGGCAGCCGGTCGCCGCCAGTTCCTCGCAGACGATGGCGAGTTCGGTGATGCCGCCGCCACCGCCGCCGTACTCGACCGGGATGTTGACCCCCAGATATCCCAGCCGGCCCGCCTCGTCCCACAGTTCCGTGGTGTGCTCGCCGGCCTTCGCCCTGGCGACGAAGTAGTCGTGGCCGTAGCGCTGCCCGAGCGCCCGGACGGCCTCCCGGAGCTGCCGCTGCTCGGGGGTGGGATCGAAGTCCATGCGGGGATGCCTTCCGACGAGGGGACCTGGGTGGGTGGCCGGGTCACGGCGGTTCCGTGGTCAGGCCGGGGGCTGCTGTTCCGGGGTGACCACGGCGAGTACGGCGCCGGTCTCCACCTGGGAGCCGGCGGTGACCGGCAGTTCGGTCACCACCCCGGAGCCCGGGGCGGTGACCGGGTGTTCGAGCTTCATCGCCTCCAGCACGAGCAGCGGCTCACCGGCGGCGACCCGCTGCCCGACCGCCACCAGGGTCCGGCTGACCGTGCCGGGCAACGGGGCCAGCAGCGAACCCTCGGCCAGTTCCGGAGCCGGCTCGGCGTACCGGGGAAGTTCGGTGAGCGTCACCGAGCCGTCGGGACCGTCGACGAAGCAGACCGCCCCGACTTGGTGTACGGCGTACACCTGCCGTACGCCGTCGACTTGCAGCACGGTGCCGGACGGTTCGCAGCCGAGCAGCACCACCTCGGGCCGGGCACCCGTTCCCGGCTGTGCGGCGCCGTCCGATGCTGGCGGAGCGGCGTCGGCGGGCCGGGCTGACCAGGCGACCAGGGCGCCGGAGCGGTCCAGCCGGTAGTCGATCTCCAGCGGGCCGGCCGGTGTGGCGTACCCGATGGTCTGTGGAGTGGTGGGGACGTTGCGCCAACCGGACGGCAGGGTGCCGAGCACCGGGGCGGCGGCCCGGCGCGCGGCGGCCCCGGCCAGCGCGGCGGCCAGCCCGGCCAGCCCGACCCGGTCCGGCGGCAGCAGCGGGGTGAAGACCTCCGGATGCCGGTCCAGGAAAGCCGTGTCGATCTCGCCCGCCCGGAACTCCGCCGAGCCGAGCACCCGGACCAGCAGGTCCCGGTTGGTCGCGACGCCGTGCAGCCGCGCCCGGCGCAGCGCCCCGGCCAGCGCCCGCGCCGCCTCGTCCCGGGTCGGTGCCCAGGCGACCAGCTTCGCGACCATCGAGTCGTAGTGCACCCCCACCACCGAGCCGTCCCGTACCCCGGAATCGAGCCGCAGCCCGGAGTCGCGCCGCCGGTCGACGCCGAACTCGACGTCCACCCCCGGCACGGCGAACCGGTGCAGCGTGCCGGTCGCCGGCAGCCAGTCGGCGGCCGGGTCCTCGGCGCAGAGCCGCACCTCGATCGCGTGCCCGCTGACCGGCGGGGCGGTCGCCGGCAGCGCACCACCCTCGGCGACCAGCAGTTGCAGCCGGACCAGGTCGAGGCCGGTGACGCACTCGGTGACCGCGTGCTCGACCTGGAGCCGGGTGTTCATCTCCAGGAAGTGGAACTCGCCGGCCGGGGTCAGCAGGAACTCGACAGTGCCCACCCCGAGATAGCCGACGGCGCGGGCGGCGACCACCGCCGCGCGTTCCAGCCCGGCCCGCAACTCCGGGGTGACCGCGACCGAGGGCGCCTCCTCGACGATCTTCTGGTGCCGGCGCTGGATCGAGCACTCGCGCTCGCCGAGCGAGAGCACCGTGCCGTGCCCGTCGGCGACGACCTGCACCTCGACGTGCCGGGCCCGCTCGACGTACGGCTCCACGAAGACGGTGCCGTCACCGAAGGTGGCGGCAGCCTCCCGGCGGGCCGAGGAGATCGCGGACGCCAGGTCGGCCGGTTCGCGGACGATCCGCATGCCGCGCCCGCCGCCGCCAGCCGCCGCCTTGACCAGTACCGGGAACGCGGTGATCCGCTCCGGGTCGGCGTAGGTCGGCAGCATCGGCACCCCGGCGTCGGACAGCAGCGCCTTCGCCTCGGTCTTGTCGCCCATCGCCGCGATCGCCTTCGCCGGCGGGCCCACCCAGGTCAACCCGGCGTCGCCGACGGCGGCGGCGAACCCGGCGTCCTCGGCGAGAAAGCCGTAGCCGGGGTGCACCGCGTCCGCCCCGGACCGCCGGGCCGCCTCGACCAGCGACTCCACCCGGAGGTACGTGTCCACAGGTGCCGCACCCGGCAGCCGGACCGCGAGATCGGCCTCGCCGACGTACGGCGCCCCGGCGTCCGGATCGGAGTACACGGCGACCGTCTCGATGCCGAGCGACCGGCAGGTGGCGAAGACCCGCCGGGCGATCTCGCCCCGGTTGGCCATCAGCAGTCTGCGGATCGTCACCGCTCCTTATCGTTGCGCCTGAGGTGTAAGGAAGGGCCCCTTCTTATCGTTTTCTGTTGTAGCGGGGGCCCTTCCTAACACCTCAGAGGCGGAAGACGCCGAAGGTGTCGGCGCCGCGTACCGGTCCGTTGTGGATGGCGGAGAGGCAGAGCCTGAGGACGGTACGGGTGTCCCGGGGGTCGATCACGCCGTCGTCGTAGAGCCGCCCGGAGAGGTGCAGCGCGGCCGACTCCGCCTCGATCCGCTGCTCCACCATGGCCCGCATGGCGGCGTCCGAGTCCTCGTCGTAGGGCCGGCCCTTGGCCTGGGCCGCCTGCCGGGCCACGATCGAGAGCACCCCGGCGAGCTGACTCGGCCCCATCACCGCCGATCTGGCGTTCGGCCAGGTGAACAGGAAACGCGGCTCGTACGCCCGCCCGCACATGCCGTAGTTGCCCGCCCCGTACGAGGCGCCGAGGTTCACCGTCAGATGCGGCACGGTCGAGTTCGACACCGCGTTGATCATCAGTGCCCCGTGCTTGATGATGCCGCCCTGCTCGTACTCGGTGCCGACCATGTAGCCGGTGGTGTTCTGCAGGAACAACAGCGGGGTGTCGGCGGCGTTGGCGAGCTGGATGAACTGGGCCGCCTTCTGCGCCTCGGCGGAGAAGAGCACCCCCTGCACGTTGGCGAGCACCCCGACCGGATAGCCGTGCAGCTCACCCCAGCCGGTCGCCAGGTTGCGCCCGTACGCCGGCTTGAACTCGTCGAACTCGGAGCCGTCCAGGATCCGGGCCAGCACCTCGCGCGGGTCGAACGGCACCCGCAGGTCACCACTCGGGATGCCGAGCAACTCCTCCGGGTCGTACTTCGGCGGCGCGGGCACGGCGGTGCGGGGCGGCGGGCCGTGCTTGCGCCAGGCGAGCCGGCGTACGCACTGCCGGGCCAGCCGCAGTCCGTCCCGCTCGTCGGCGGCGACGAAGTCGGCCAGCCCGGAGGTGCCGGCGTGCATGGCGGCGCCGCCCAGCGACTCGTCGTCGGCGTCCTCGCCGGTGGCCATCTTGACCAGCGGGGGCCCGGCCAGGAAGACCTTGGCCCGGTCCCGCACCATGATGGTGAAGTCGGACATCCCCGGCACGTACGCCCCGCCGGCCGTCGCGGTGCCGAAGACCACCGAGACGGTGGGGATGCGGGCCGCCGAGAGCCGGGTCAGGTCCCGGAACACCTGCCCGCCGGGGATGAAGATCTCCGCCTGGCTGGGCAGGTCGGCCCCGCCGGACTCGACCAGGTTCACCATCGGCAGCCGGTTCGCGTAGGCGATCTCGCCGGCCCGCCTGGTCTTCCGCAACGTGTACGGGTTGACCGCGCCGCCGCGTACCGTCGGGTCGTTGGCGACGACGACGCACTCGACGCCCTCGACCACCCCGATCCCGGTGACCACGCTGGCCCCGGTCGGGAAGTCGGTGCCCCAGGCGGCGACCGGGGAGAGTTCCAGGAACGGGGCGTCCCGGTCGAGGAGCAGCTCGATCCGTTCCCGGGCCAGCAGTTTGCCCCGGGCGTGGTGCCGGGCCACGTACTTCTCCCCGCCACCGGCGCGGGTGGCGTCCAGCGCGCCCGCCAGCTCCGCCAGCCGGTCCAGCATCGCCGCCCGGTTTTCCCGGTACGCCGTGGCCGCCGGGTCGACGGCCGTCCGCAACACACTCACGACCAGCTCCTCCGTCCGTGCTGCGGCATGGTCCCGCCTTCCGGCGCGGTCAGCAGCTCGGTCGGCAGTTCGACGAGTCGGGCGCGGAGCAGCTCGCCGAGCGCCTTGGCCTGGGGGTCGAACCGGGTCGAGCCGGCCGCTCCGGCCGCCCCGAGCAGCCCGGGCAGGACGAAGTTGACCGCCCGCAGGTTCGGCAGTTCGTAGCGGCGTACCGGCAGGGTGGCGGCCTCCGGCAACAGGGTGCGGAGCCGGTCCACGGTCAGCCATCCGCGTAGCCACCGGTAGCCGTCGGTCGACCGGGCCCACACCCCGAGGTTCGCGTCACCACCCTTGTCGCCCGACCGGGCGCCGACCAGTGCCCCGAGCGGCGCCCGCCGGGTCGCCCCGCCCTCGGCTGTCGGCCGGTTCCCGGTAGCCGCCCCGCCCTCGGCTGTCGGCCGGCCGGGGTAGCTCGCCGTGAGCGTCGGGGGTGCGATCTCGACGCGCTCGCCGGAGGGCAGGACCGCGACCTGGCGTACCCGCTCCTGGGCCACCTCCTCGACGGCGAAGAGCCCGTACGGGCTGGCGTCGCCGGGCGGGGTGGTGAGGGTACAACCTGGGTAGGAGGCCAGGGCCAGTTCCACGGCGGCGGCCGAGAACGCCCGCCCGGCCCGCTTCGGGTCGCCGTCGCTCAGGTGTACGTGCAGCAGCGCGCTCGCCGTCTCGGTGTCGGCCGCGTCCGGGTGGTCGGTACGGGCCAGCGTGAACTCGAGCCCGTCGGCACCGATCGCGTCGGTGAGCTGGGACCGGACCAGTGCCGCCTTCGCCTCGACGTCGAGTCCACAGAGGACGAAGGTCATCGAGTTGCGGAAGCCGCCCAGCCGGGTCACCCCGACCTTGAGGGTGGGCGGCGGGGGCGTGCCGCGCGCCCCGCTGACGCGTACCCGGTCCGGGCCGGCGTCGGCCAGGGTGACCGTGTCGAGCCGGGTCACCACGTCCGGGCCGAGATAGTCGGGGCCGGCGATCTCGTACAGCAGTTGGGCGGTGACGGTCTCCCGGGTGACCGCGCCGCCGGTGCCGGGATGCTTGGTGAGTACCGCCGAGCCGTCCGGGTGCAGTTCGGCGACCGGGAAACCGGGGCGGCGCCCGCCGTCCGGCAGTTCGGTGAAGAAGCTGAAGTTTCCGCCGCTGACCTGGGCGCCGCATTCGAGCAGGTGGCCGGCGACGGTCGCCCCGGCCAGCGGGTCCAGGTCGGCGCGGGTCCAGCCGAAGTGTGCGATCCCCGGGCCGACCGCCAGCGAGGCGTCGGTGACCCGACCGGTGACCACCACGTCCGCCCCGGCGCTCAGGCAGGCGGCGATGCCGAACGCCCCAAGGTACGCGTTCGCGGTCAGCGCGCCGGGGCGGTGCGGTGCGTCGCCGTCGACGTACCCGATCCGGACCGGCAGCCCGAGCCGGTCGGCGAGGGTGCGGAGCGCGGCGGCCAGCCCGGCCGGGTTCAGCCCGCCGGCGTTCGTCACGATCCTCACGCGGCGGTCCAGCGCGGTGCCGAGACACGGTTCGAGCTGCCGGAGGAAGGTCCGGGCGTAGCCGAGTTCCGGGTCGCGCTGCCGGTCCCGGCCGAGGATCAGCATGGTCAGCTCGGCCAGGTAGTCGCCGGTCAGCACGTCGAGTTCGCCGCCGTCGAGCATCTCCCGCCAGGCGTCGAACCGGTCGCCGTAGAACCCGGAGGCGTTGCCGATCCGCAGCACGTCCGGGCTGGGTCCGATCACCGTACCGGCCGGCCCGGGGCGTCCGCCCCAGCCGGCGGCCGATCGGGGCCGGGCGGGCCGGCGAAGACCTGGGCGATGCCGAGCCACTCGGTGGCGACCGGCCCGACCGCGACCAGCGCCAGGTCGGCGGGGTGCCGCCGCCGGGTGACCAGCAGGCAGAAGTCCAGCGCCGGCCCGGTGACCCGGTCCGCCGCCTCGGCCGGCCCGAACTGCCAGGAGTCGCCGTGCGGGCCGGTCAGCTCGAACCGCACCGGCACGTCGGGGACCGGGCGTCCGTGGGTGGCGAAGGCGTGTCCGACGGTACGGGTACCGAGGTAGGCGACGTGCCGGAGCCGGGCGGTCGGGACCCGGGTGACGCCGAGCGCGTCGGCGACGTCCTCGCCGTGCGCCCAGGTTTCCATGATCCGTGCGGTCGCCATCGAGCTGGCCGACATCCGGGTGCCGTACCAGGGCATCTTGCCGCCGGCCGGTACCCGGCGCAGGGCCTGGTCCAGGGCCGACCGGCCGGCCCGCCACCGCCGCGACAACTCGGGTACGGGGGCCAGGAACTCCGCCGCGCCCCGGTCGATGAAGCCGTGCGGATCCTCCGCCGCGTGCCGGATCGACTCGGCGAACGCCTCGACGTCGGTGGCGGCGAGGGTGGCGACGTGGTCGGTCCAGGCGAGGTGGGCGATCTGGTGCGCGATGGTCCAGCCGGCTGCGGGGGTGGGGCGGGACCAGTCCGGCTCGGGCAGCTCCGCCACCAGCGTCTCCAGCGCCGCCGACTCGGCGGCCAGGTCCGTCAGCAGGCTGTCGAGGTCGACCATGCGCAGGCTCCTTGCCGTTTCGCGGTGGGGTTGTCGGTGCGGTTGGGGTCAGTGCGCTTTCGTCGCGATGATCGAGGCGAGTTGTCGTTTCCAGACGCCGAGCAGGGCGGTGCGCCGGGTCGAGTCGTCGGAGAGCAGGTTGGCCACCCCGAGCCCACGGAGCAGGTCGAGGGTCGCCTGGATCGCCTCGCGTACCCCAGGTTGCCGTTCGTCGGCGCCGAGCAGGTCGACGGTGAGCCGGTGCATCTCCCGGCCGACCCGGGCCTCCAGCGGCACCAGCGCGTCGCGCAACTCCGGATCGGTCCGTCCGGCGACCCACAGCTCCAGGGCGGCGACGAAGAGCGGTCCGGTGAAGGCGGTGGCCAGCATGTCGACGGCTCGGTCGAGCCGTTCGGGTCCGGCCGGCAGGCCGGCCGCCTCGGCGCGGATCTCGGCTGCCCGGCGCTCGGCCAGGTGTTCGACGGCGGCCATCACCAGGGTGCTCTTGGTCGGGTAGTGGTGCAGTTGGGCGCCTCGGGAGACGCCGGCCCGGGCCGCCACCACCGTGGTGGTGGTGCCGGACCAGCCCCGTTCGACCAGACAGTCCACAGTGGCTTCCAGCACCCGCGCCTGGGTCGCCCGGCTGCGCTCCCGCTGCGGGGTACGGGTCGGTGCGGTGGACATGGGACCAGCCTGTCGGCCGAGAAACAAACAGTCAAGACTGCTTGTTTCTCGGCCCGGCCCGTCGAGTCCAGCTCGCACACCCTTCTCAGGGGCGGCCGGCCGACGTGGTTCGGCCCCGCACACCATCCAGTGGGTGGTGATACGGGGCCGGGTGTGCGGGGTCGATCAGAACGCGGTCCGGCAGAACCGGTCGGAGCAGCGTGCTGGCTCAGACGCGGGCGCGGCGGGCCAGGCGCTCCGGGTCGAGGATGATGATGCTCTTGCCGTCCAGGCGCAGCCAGCCGCGCGAGGCGAAGTCGGCCAGCGCCTTGTTGACGGTCTCCCGGGAGGCGCCGACGAGCTGGGCGATCTCCTCCTGGGTCAGGTCGTGGGTGACCCGGAGTACGCCGCCGTCCCGGGTGCCGAACCGGCCCGCCATCTGGAGCAGGTTCTTCGCCACCCGGCCGGGCACGTCGGTGAAGATCAGGTCGGCCAGGTTGTCGTTCGTCCGGCGCAGCCTGCGGGCGAGCACCCGGAGCAGTTGCTCCGCTATCTCCGGCCGGTTGTTCAGCCAGGGGCGCAGCGCCTGCTTGCGCAGCCGGGCGAGCCGGGTGTCGATCACGGCGGTGGCGGTCGCCGTACGCGGGCCGGGGTCGAAGAGCGAGAGTTCGCCGACCATGTCGGAGGGGCCCATCACGGCGATCAGGTTCTGCCGGCCGTCGGCGGCCCGGCGGCCCACCTTGATCTTGCCGCTCAGGACGATATAGAGGCTGTCACCTGGTTCGCCCTCGTTGAAGACGATTTCGCCCTTACGGACCTCAAGGGTCTCCATGTCCTTCGCGAGTGCCTCGGCAGCCTCGGGGTCAACACCCTGGAAGATCCCACTCCGAGCCAACACCTCGTCCATCGCGCACCTCCGCCCACGCGAGCCGTCCGCGGCCGGGTTCCGGCCGGTGATCCGGCGCGCGCCGCCAAGTCTAGGCGCATGTGAAGACTAATCGGAGGAGCACCCCTGGAATCTTGATCCGGCGCCGGGCGGGGCAACCCCACATAACCCGGGGGTACGCCCGGTTTCGCGCCCGGCGTGTCCACCCGGGCGGGTCCACCCCTCACCCCCCACCCCCCACCCTTCTCCTCCCCACCCTTCTCCTCCCCACCCACCCACTCACCCACCGCGCACCGACCTGGACAACAGAGGCGTCATCCCCTCCCCGTAACGCCCTTGTTGTCCAGGTGAACGGCGAGGGTCCAGGTGAATGGAGTGCCCAGTGACGCGCACGAGACGGTCGTTCCGGGGAGTGCGCCCGTTGACGGACGGCCAGGGTGTGCGCGGTCGGGTGGGTGTGTGGGGTCGGGTCGTTAGAGTCGGGCCGTGCAGAACGAGCCGCTGTTCACCTACCGGGTCGAGGACGGGCGGCAGGTGCCGCTGCTGGTCTGGCAGCTCGACCGGCCAGCGCTGGCGATCAGCTCCGGGCCGCTCGGCGGCGGGATCGGGGTACGGCACTGGGTGGTGAACGCGACCGTGCCGATGTCGTACCGCCGGGACGACCCGGAGGTCCACCTCGGTGAACTGGCCGACCGGCTCGGCCTGCGCGGACCCGGGGTCGGTCTGCTCACCGGCGTCGACGTGACCGAGGTGGTGGCCACCGCAGACGACGGCGTCCGGGTCTGGGCCACCGTCGGCCTCGGCGCCCCGATCTGGGCGGCAGCCGAGCCCGCACCGACCCCCGCACCCGCACCCGCACCCGTCCCGGCGCCCGCATCAGGGTCGGTTCAGCATGTCGGCACGGTAAACGTCGTCGCGTTGCTGCCGGAGCGCCTCGGCGACGCGGCCCTGGTCAACGCCGTCGCCACGATCACCGAGGCCAAGGCGCAGGCGTTGCGGGAACTGGGCCTGCCGGCCACCGGCACCGCCACCGACGCGGTCACCGTGCTCTGCCCGCCGGACGGCCCGGCCGCGCCGTACGGGGGTCCGCGATCCCGTTGGGGTGCCCCGCTGGCCCGCGCCGCCTGCCGGGCGGTACGCGATGGCGGTGCCTTGCCGATCGTTCCCTGGTCACACCGCTGACCCGGTCCCCGAATCCCCGACCTCCCGTCCGTATCGGGTCGCGCCCGTCGAGCGCGGCGGCGGGTCGCGACGGTGGCCGGTGAGGGGTCGCGAGCGTGGCGTGGGTGGGCCATCATGACCTCCGTCGATCGCCGGCAACGCGGTTCGTCTGGACGGGGGAGTATTTCGATGGGACGACTCGGCAACATCCTGTTGGCCGCCACGCTCAGCGGTGGACTGGCCGCCGGACTCGTCGGCTGTGGTGGTGGCGACGGACCGGAGGTGCCTCCGGTCCCGGACACCTTCGTCGTCGAGGGCACCTCCCGGCTCGACGACCCGTTCGGCGACCTGGAACTGGAATCGCGGGAGCTGCCCGAGGACGCGGTACTCGTCGGCGCGGACTACGAGGTGGCGCTGAGCCGGTACGGCGTGGCGACGGAGCTGACCGAGGAGGCGGTCCGGGAGTTGGCGCTGCGGGGCCCGGAACAGGCGCCGCCCTGGTTGGCCGGCAAGGGCCGGGAGTTCCTGCTGCTGCACCTGACCGAGCCCGAGCAGCGTAAGCGGCCGCTCTCCAACCGCTTTCCGAAGGTGATGGTGCTGGTCGACGGCGTGGCCCGGGAACTCGACGGCACCGCGCTGCTGCCGAGGAGTGTCGTCGTCGTGTCGGTGCCGGCGGGGGCGGACGCCACCCTCGCGGTGAACGAGGGTGGGAACATCCAGTCGATAAGCATCCGTACCGGCAAGCTCGTCGGGCCGTCGCCGCAGCCGGTGGCGCCGAAGCCGTCATCGACGGCGGACCAGCCGGCCACCCCGTCGGACCGGCTGGTCGCCTCGGGCACCGTCCGGCTGACCGACTACGTCGCCGTGCCCCGCCGCGATCCCGGGCTGGGCTGGGACGCGTTGGTCGACGTCGCGGTCGAGGTCGAGCTGCGCGGGTACGACGAGAAGCTCGGTGCGGCCCGACCCGGCATGCTCTGGGCGCGGGTGACCGCGAACCTGCACGCCAATCCCACCCGGGTCAAGTTCAAGATCGACCTGTCCCGGAGTCTGACGATCCGTACCGCCGCCGGACAGGCGCTCCGGGTCCCGGCCGGTACCTCCGTGACGGTGCCCGCGTTCAGCTCGGCGGGCTCGACGCTGACCGTCCCGGTCACCTGGTCGGAGGCGTTCCAGGTGCCGGCGAAGACCCGGAAGTTCTCGGTGACCTACCGCACCCGGGCCACCGTCACCGCCGACGACGGCCGGAAGGAGGGGTTCGAACGGCGCGACACCCGCAACAGCGGCACGATCACCCTGAAGTGACGGCGACACGATCACCCTCAAGGTGACGGCGACACTGACCGGTCGACGGTCGCCCCGGTGGACCGATCCCGGTACTGTTCCCGGGCGATGGACGACACCCAGCCGACCCCAGCCAAGTCCCGCCGGGCGCCCCGCGGCGCCGGCCGGACCGCCCTCGTCGTGACCGCGGTCCTCGCCGTGCTGCTCGGAACGGGTGTGGCCGCCGTGGCCGCCTTCGACCTGCTCGGCGGCGACGACACCGCCGGGCCGCAGGCCACGCCGAGTGCTGCCGGTTCCGCCTCGACCGACCCGTCCCCGACCGGGGAGCCGGTGCCCAAGGTCATCTCGATGTCCGCCACCGGTGACATCGTGATGGGCAACGCCCCGGGGCGACTGCCGCCCAACGGTGGCAAGGGGTTCTTCAACTCGGTCAGGAAGGCGCTCGCCGCCGACCTGGTGATGGGCAACCTCGAGGAGCCGTTGACCGACGACACCGGTACCTCGAAGTGTGGCGCCAACTCGACCCGGTGCCACCAGTTCCGGGCGCCGCCGTCGTACGCCGGGCATCTCGCCGAGGCCGGCTTCGAGCTGCTCAACCAGGCCAACAACCACGGGTACGACTACGGTAAGGCCGGCTACGAGAACACCCAGGAGGCCCTGGAGAAGTACGACCTCCAGCACACCGGCGCGCCCAACCAGATCACCGTGGTCGACGTCGAGGGCGTCAAGGTGGCGGTGGCCGGCTTCTCGTCGTACGTCTGGTCCAACAGCCTGATCAACATCAGTTCGGCGAAGAAGGTGATCCAGAAGGCCGCCGGCATGGCGGACCTGGTCGTCGTGCAGGTGCACATGGGCGGCGAGGGCTCGGAGAAGACACGGGTCCGGCCGGGCACCGAGATGTTCCTCGGCGAGAACCGGGGTGACCCGATCAAGTTCTCCCACTCGATGATCGACGCGGGTGCGGATCTGGTGGTCGGGCACGGGCCGCACGTGATGCGGGCGCTGGAGTTCTACAAGGGGCGGCTGATCGCCTACAGCCTCGGCAACTTCGCCGGCGGCGGGGGGACGCTCAGCAACAACGGCCGGCTCGGCTGGGGAGCCGTGCTGAAGGTGTCGCTGACCGCCGAGGGGGAGTGGGCGGGCGGGCAGCTCGTCTCGACGTACATGAACGGTTCGGGCCTGCCGACGATGGACCCGCAGCGGCGGGCCGCCGGGCTGGTCCGGGGCCTCTGCAAGTCCGACTTCCCGAAGACCGGTGCCCGGGTGGCGGCGGACGGCAAGATCACCCCACCCGCCGCCGCGACCTGAGCCAGCCGCCGGGAGTTGATTTGGCGATCGCGAGCTGGGCCGGCTGAGCCAGCGGGGCCGGCCGCCGCGAGCTGGTGCGGCTGAGCCGGTCACCGGGTGGGCGGCGGGGTGGACGGAGTTCCCATGCTTCGGCCGGGTCCGGCTCCCCGGCGTCGATGTCGTCGTCGCGACGTAGGCTGGCCGGCGTGAGTGCCAGAGACGAGTCGGCGCGGACCGGGGTCGAGGCCGCGCCCGGCGAGGCGACCCGGGCGATCCGGACAGCCCGGTCCACCCGGCGTACCGTCGAATCCGATCTCGGTCGCAAGCGGCGGGCCCGGCGGATCGGCCGGACGCTGACCGAGACGCACCCCGACGCCCACTGCGAGCTCAACCACCAGGGTCCGCTGCAACTAGCCGTGGCGACCATCCTCTCGGCGCAGTGCACCGACCAGCGGGTCAACGAGGTGACGCCCAAGCTCTTCGCCCGCTATCCGACCGCGGCCGACTACGCCGGGGCGGACCGGGCCGAGTTGGAGGAGGTGATCCGGCCGACCGGCTTCTTCCGGAACAAGACCAACTCCCTGATCAACCTCGGCAGCCAGCTCGTCGAGCGGTACGACGGCCAGGTGCCCCGCCGGATGGCCGACCTGGTGTCCCTGCCCGGGATCGGCCGCAAGACCGCCAACGTGATCCTCGGTAACGCGTTCGGGGTGCCCGGGATAACCGTCGACACCCACTTCGACCGGCTGGTGCACCGGTGGGAGCTGACCACCGAGACCGACCCGGTCAAGATCGAGTACGCCGTCGGCGACCTCTTCGAGCGGCGCGACTGGACGATGCTCTCGCACCGGGTGATCTTCCACGGCCGGCGGGTCTGCCACGCCCGCAAGCCGGCCTGCGGCGCCTGCACGCTGGCCCGACTCTGCCCCTCCTACGGCCTCGGCCCGACCGACCCGGCCGCTGCCGCCAAACTGCTGAAGGGTCCCCGGGCCCGGGACCTGGCGGTGCAGGCCGGAGTCGATCCCGACCTGGTGCCGGCGACCGCCGCCGTCGGCGACACCCCGTGAACCAGCACCGTCGTGGCGTCGACAGGTTGCGGCTCGGCGGGTCGTTGCTGGCGCTGCTGCTGCTCGCCACCGGCTGTACCGGGCCGGATCCGGGCTCCGGGGCGCCGCCGGGCACCGACGACGGTACGACGACGACCGCCTTCGCCGACTGTGCCGACCTGACCACCCCGATCGCCGCACCCACGACCTCGACCGTCGCACCCACCACCTCGACCGGCACGTCCACGGGCCCGACGGGCGCGTCCACGGGTTCGACGGGTGCGTCCACGGCCCCGGCGAGCATGCCCACCGGTCCGGCCGGCACGCCAACCGGCTCGGCCGGCAGGCCACCCTCGGCGTCGACGCCCGCTGCGGAAGCCGGATCGGCGGGCGGGGTGGGCCGGCCGTTGCCGGCGCTGAGCCTGCCCTGTTTCGTCGGGACCGGCGAGGTGGCCGTCGGCGAGCTGCGCGGACCGGCCGTGCTCAACCTGTGGGCCTCCTGGTGCGCGCCCTGCCGCAGGGAGCTGCCCGCCTTCCAGCGGCTCGCCGAGCGGACCGGCGACCGGCTCCGGGTGGTCGGAGTGAACACCGGGGACGCGCGGCCCGCCGCCCGCTCGATCGGCGAGGACTTCGGGCTGGAGTTCCCCAGCCTCTACGACCGGGACAAGTTGCTGCTGACCGGGCTGGGCGGCCGGCCGGTACTGCCGGTCACGCTCCTCGTCGACGCCGAGGGGCGGATCCGGCACCGGGACGAGACGGGTGCGCTCGACGACACCGAGCTGGCCACGCTGGTCCGGCGGCATCTGGGGGTGGCGGTGCCGTCGTGACCGAGCGGGAACTTCCCCGGTGGTGCGAGCCGCTGCTCACCCGGGTCCGGTCGGCCCGCACCGAGGATTTCACCCGGATCCGCACCCCGGCCAACGGTGGACGGGCCAGTGCCGTGCTCGTGCTCCTCGGCGAGCAGCCGGAGCACGGGCTGGACGTGCTGATCCTGCAACGGGCCGCGACCCTGCGTACGCACGCCGGGCAGCCGGCCTTTCCCGGCGGGGCGTGCGACCCGGACGACGAGGACGCGGCGGCGACCGCCCTGCGGGAGGCGTACGAGGAGGTCGGGCTCGACCCGACCAGCGTGACCGTACTGGCCCAACTGCCCCGGCTCTGGATCCCGGTCAGCGACTTCGTGGTCACCCCGGTACTCGCCTGGTGGCACCGGCCGCATCCGGTGCACTCCCGGGAGCCGGCCGAGGTGGCACACGTGGCCCGGGTGCCGGTCGCCGAACTCGTCGATCCGGCCAACCGGGTCCGGGTACGCCATCCGAGCGGCTGGATCGGTCCGGCCTTTCAATCCCGGGGCATGCTGGTCTGGGGCTTCACCGCCGGAGTGCTCGCCACCCTGTTGGAGATGGCGGGTTGGGCCCGGCCCTGGGCACAGGACCGGATCCTCGATCTGCCGCCGACCAGCCCGCCCCCGAGTCCCGCCCCCGGCACCGAGGAACCGACCGGGGCCGACGGGCCGCCGGCCGGGACGGACGGGCCAGCGACCGTGGCCGACGGGCCGACCGGGCCGGCGACGTCCGGCTGAACGTCTCCGCGGCGCGGCGGTGCGCCCGATTCGGCGGTAGGGCGCGGCGGTGCGCCCGATTCGGCGGTAGGGCGCGGCGGTGCGCCCGATTCGGCGGTAGGGCGCGGCGGTGCGCCCGATTCGGCGGTAAGCGCCGGTGGCCCGGACCGTTCTCGGGCTTCCCCCGTACCCTTGACGGGTGTCGGTGGTGGATGTCGTCCTGATCCTGCTCATGTTGCTGTTCGCGATCAGCGGCTACCGGCAGGGATTCGTCATCGGTCTGCTCTCCTTCACCGGCTTCTTCGGCGGTGCCCTGATCGGCCTCCAGGTCGGTCCGCTGCTCGCCGAGCAGTTCAGCAGCAACACCACCCGGGTGGTGGTCGCGCTGGCCTCGATCTTCGGCCTGGCACTGCTCGGCCAGGCCCTCGCCGGCTGGCTCGGTTCACGCCTGCGGCACGCCATCACCAGCCAGGCCGGCCGGGCGGCGGACGACGTCGGCGGGGCGCTGATCTCGCTGTTCGCCGTACTCCTGGTGGCCTGGCTGGTGGCCGTCCCGCTGGCCTCCTCCTCGCTGCCCTGGCTGGCCAGCGCGGTCCGCAACAGCGCCCTGCTGACGGTGGTGGACCGGGTGTTGCCGCCGGAGGCGCAGGCGCTGTCCCGGGCGCTGCGGGACACCGTCGACACCAACGGATTCCCGGACGTCTTCGGCGGGCTGGCCCCGACCCGGTCCCGCGAGGTGGCCTCGCCCGACCCGGCACTGGCCGGGTCGCAGGTAGTGGTGAACGGGCGACGCTCGGTCGTCAAGGTGCTCGGCAACGCACCCAGCTGTTCGCGGCGGATCGAGGGTTCCGGTTTCGTCTACGCCGACAACCGGGTGATGACAAACGCACACGTGGTGGCCGGCACCCGCAGCGTCCAGGTCGAGGTGGCCGGCGACCGGCACAGCGCCCGGGTGGTCGTCTACGACCCGGACCGCGACCTGGCGGTGCTCTACGTGCCGGAGCTGTCCGCGCCGGTGATGCGGTTCGCCACCGGCGAGGCGGCGATCGAGGACGACGCCATCGTGCTCGGATTCCCGCTGGACGGGCCCTACAACGCCCAGCCGGCGCGGATCCGCGACATCGGGGAGATCGCCGGTCCGGACATCTACGAGTCGGGACGGGTCAACCGGGAGATCTACACGATCCGGGGGCTGGTCCGCAGCGGCAACTCCGGCGGCCCGCTGGTGGCCCCGGACGGCCAGGTGCTCGGGGTCATCTTCGCGGCGGCGGCCGACGACCCGAACACCGGTTTCGCGGTGACGGCCGACGAGGCCCGCTCCACCGCCAGCAGCGGTCTGGAACGTACCCGGGTCACCAGCACCGGCGCCTGCACCTGAACGTGCTCCGCTCGGCCGGCAGGCGGTCGGCCGGTCGCCGGCCGGTCAGGCGGTCAGGCGGTCAGGCGGTCAGGCGGTCAGGCGGTCAGGCGGTCAGGCGGTCAGGCGGTCAGGCGGTCAGGTGGTCAGGTGGTCAGGGACGGTCGCGTCGGAAGCGGCGCCGGAGCACGAGTACCGACCCGGCGACGAACACGAGGAAGAGGAGGCCGCCGCCGCTCCACACCTCCGGCGGCGGATGGCTGATCTGGTCGCCGGCGGCCTGGGCGGTCCAGTCGGCCGAGCGGCCGGACACCGCCGTACCGATGGTCTCCGGCCCGGTGCTGGCCGGCGGGGGCGTCGCCTCCCGGCCGGGCGCGGAGCCGAAGCCGGCGACCCCGGGCGGTGCCTCGCCGTCGTCCAGCGGATTGCCCCGCACGCTGGAGACCTCGCCGTTCAGTGCGGCGACCGGGTCGACGACGCCGAACCCGAACCGGTCGTCCCGGCCGGACGGCCCGACGTCCCGGGCGGTGTTGATCAGTCGGTTGACCACGTCACCGGCGGACATCTTCGGCCAGTTCGACCGGACCAGGGCGGCTGCCGCGGCCACCAGCGGGGCGGCGAAGCTGGTGCCCTGGACCCGCCAGACACCGCCCGGCCGGGCGCCGGTGAGGCCGGTCGCCGGGGCGGAGAGCACGGTCTCCGGGCCGGTGATCGAGCCGGACCAGAGCGCGTCGCTCTCCCGTTCCAGGCCCGCCACGGCGACCACGCCCGGCTCGCGGGCCGGATACCAGACCCGCTTGCCGGCGGACGACCCGAGGTTGCCGGTGCAGGCGACGACGACCACGTCCCGGGCGAAGGCGTAGTCGAGGGCGGCGGCGAGCGCGGGGCTTTCCCCGGTGCCGCCCAGCGACAGGTTCACCACCTGGGCGCCGTTGTCGACCGCCCAACGGACACCCCTGGCCACGATCAGCGCGTCGTCGTAGCGGTTCTCCTCGTCGAGCACCCGGACCGGCAGGATCTTGGCCCTGGGGGCGAGTCCGGCGACGCCCCGGGTGTCGTCGTTGCGACCCGCGATCAGGGCGGCCACGGTGGTGCCGTGCCCCACCGGGTCGGTCTGGCCGTTGCCGCTGCCGTCGACCAGGTCGATGCCGGGCAGCACCTGCCCGGCCAGGTCGGGATGACTGGCGTCGACCCCGGAGTCGACCACCGCCACCGTGACGCCCTTGCCGGTGGAGACCTTCCAGATTGCCTTGGCGTTGAGCTCGTCCAACTGCCACTGCTCGTCCCGGACCGGATCGGCCAGCACGGGCAGCCTGACCGGCGGCGCCGGCACGGCGGCGGTCGCCGGTGCCGGGGGCGGACCTGAGAGCGATCCGGCGATCCCGGCCGTGGCGAGCAGCGCCGCTCCGGCGACCCGGGCGAGCGCACGTTCGGTTGGCAGCGGCAGCCTGGTCACAGCATGGTCATTTCACCCCGGGGGACACATGATGCACGGAGGTTACCCCGTTTCACCCCTGTCGCGTGGCGAAACTTTGCAACCGATCTGAGATCCACTGTCCACCGCCCCGAGACCGTGGCCCGAGCCGTCCCTGAATCGGGACGACCGGGCCGCGGTCCTGAACTCCAACCGCCCTGGTGTCGGCTCAGGTCGACGGGAGAGTCGGCTCAGGTCGACGGGAGATAGGCGAGCTGCACCAGCCGGACGCCTTCCTTCCGGGTCACCAGCCGGCCCCGGCCGGGCGGCATCGGACCGGGGCGTACCGAGCCGATCAGGGCGCCCTCGTCCTTGCTGCCGGACATCACCAGGCCGGGGGAGGAGAGTTCCCGCAGGCGCTGGATGATCGGCTCGTAGAGCGACCGGGAGGCGCCGCCGGAGCGGCGGGTCAGCACCACGTGCAGGCCGACGTCCCGGGCCTGCGGCAGGTATTCGACGAGCGGCAGCAGCGGGTTGTTCGGGCCGGTGGCGACCAGGTCGTAGTCGTCGACGAGTACGAACAGTTCCGGCCCGGTCCACCAGGAGCGCTCCCGCAACTGCTGTGGGGTGACGTCCGGCCCCGGCAGCCGGCGCTGCATGTAGCCGGCGACCGACTCGATCAGCTCGCTCGTCGCCTGGGCGGCGGTGCCGTAGCCGATCAGGTGGTCGGACTGGATCACGCCGAGCAGGCTGCGCCGGAAGTCGACCAGGATGATCCGGGCCTGCTCCGGGGTGTAGCGGTTGGTGATCGAGGTGGCCAGGGCCCGCAGGAAGGACGACTTGCCGCACTCGGCGTCGCCGAAGAGCAGGAAGTGCGGCTCGGAGGCGAAGTCGACCGACACCTGCTGGAGGTCGGCCTCGGAGATGCCGATCGGCAGCCGCAGCCCGGAGATGTTGGCGAGGTCCAGGTCGGCGTAGGGCAGCACCGGCGGGAGCAGCCGGACCCGGGGGGCCGGTGCGCCGCTCCAGTTGCCGGCGACCGCCTTCACCAGCGCCTGCGTCTGCCCGCCGCCGAGGCTGGACAGCTCCGGCAGCACGGTCAGGAAGTGCAGGCTCTCGGCCGTGATGCCGCGCCCCGGGGTCTTCTCCGGCACGTTCGCCGCCGCCTTGCGGGAGACGATCGAGTCGGTGGGGTCACCGAGCCGCAGCTCCAGCCGGGAGCCGAAGAGGTCCCGGATCGCCGGCCGGAAGTCCATCCAGCGCGGCGCCGCCGCGACCACGTGCACGCCGTACGAGAGGCCGCGGGTGGCGATGTCGGTGACCAGGGGTTCGAGGTCGTCGTACTCGCCGCGCAGGGTGGGCCAGCCGTCGACGACCAGGAACACGTCGCCGAACGGGTCCGCGCCGACGCCGACGCCGCCGGCCGAGGCGCGCCGCTTCCGGTACGCCGGCATCGACTCCACGCCCAACTCGGCGAAGCGCTGCTCGCGCTCGTTGAGCAGGGTGGAGATCTCGCCGACCGTACGCCGCACCGCCGCCGCCTCGGACCGTCCGGCGACCCCGCCGACGTGCGGCAGGTCGCGCAGCGCGGCGAGCGAACCACCACCGAAGTCGAGGCAGTAGACCTGCACCTCGGCCGGGGTGTGGGTGAGCGCCAGCCCGCAGATCAGGGTACGCAGCAGGCTCGACTTGCCGGACTGCGGACCGCCGGCCACCGCCACGTGCCCGGCGCCGCCCTCCAGGCTGAGCCAGAGCAGGTCACGACGCTGCTCGAACGGCTTGTCGATCATCGCGACCGGCACCTGGAGCGCGCCGTGCAGCTCGGGGTTGCCGAAGGTGAGCCCGCGGGCCGGGTCGGTGACCACCGGGCCGAGGATCTCGTCCAGCGCCGGTGCCTGGGACAGCGGCGGCAGCCACACCTGGTGGGCCGGCGGGCCCTGGCCGACCAGCCGGGTGACCATCACGTCGAGCAGGCTCTGCGCCGTCGGGTCCTCCGGGGCCGGCTTCGGGGTGGCCGGTACGACCGGCTTGGGCACCGGCACGTGGTGCGTCGAGTACGACAGCAGCCGGGGACCCGTGTAACCCTGCGCGCCCGGCCCGCCCGCGGTCGCCTTCTGGTACGGGCCGGAGACGTACGCCGCCTTGAACCGGACCAGTGGCTCGGTGCCGAACTTCAGGTAGCCGTGCCCCGGCGCCCGGGGCAGCTCGTAGGCGTCCGGCACCCCGAGCACCGCCCGGGACTCCAGGGCGGAGAAGGTCCGCAGACCGATCCGGTAGGACAGGTGGGTGTCCAGCCCGCGCAGCCGCCCCTCCTCCAGCCGCTGCGAGGCGAGCAGCAGGTGCACCCCGAGCGACCGGCCCAGCCGGCCGATCTGCACGAAGAGGTCGATGAAGTCCGGCTTGGCGCTGAGCAGCTCGGAGAACTCGTCACAGATGATCAGCAGTGACGGCAGCGGCGCCAGTGCGGCACCGCCGGAGCGGGCCTTGTCGTAGTCCTTCAGGTTGGCGTAGTTGCCGGCCTTGCGCAGCAGCTCCTGCCGGCGGATCATCTCGCCGTTGATGGCGTCCACCATCCGGTCGACGAGCGGCAGCTCGTCGGCGAGGTTGGTGATCACGGCGGCGGTGTGCGGCAGCCGGTCCAGCGAGGCGAAGGTCGCGCCGCCCTTGAAGTCGACGAGGACGAAGTTGAGCGCCTCGGAGGAGTGCGTCGCCGCCAACCCCAGCACGAGGGTACGCAGCAGTTCCGACTTGCCGGAGCCGGTGGCCCCGATCAGCAGGCCGTGCGGTCCCATACCGTCCTGTGCGGACTCCTTGAGGTCGAGGTCGACCACGCCGCCGTCCGCGCCGACACCGATCGGCACCCGCAGCTTGTCCCGGTTGGGCCGGGGCGCCCAGCCCTGCACGATGCTGAAGTTCTCCGGGTCGCCGACCCCGAGCAGCTCGCCCAGGGTCATCTCCTTGACCAGCGGGGCGTCCGTGGAGCCCTTCTGGGCGGCGGCCAGCCGCAGCGGGGCGAGCCGGCGGGCGACCGCCTCGGCCTCCTCCACGCTGAGCCGGTCGGGGGTGCCGACCTCGGCCTCGCCCTCCATCGTGAAGGTGTTCAGCCGGTCCCCGACGGTCTCCAGCACCAGCGTGGCGCGGTCCAGCAGCCGGGGCGGCGGGCTGTCCAGGTCGACGATCGTCACCGCGTCGATGCCGCTGTCCCCGGCCAGATAGCTCGCGCCGTTCAGGTCGCCGCCGTCGAGCACGATCACCACGTGCGGGCCGTCGGTCGCCGGGCCGGAGAGGCTGAACCGGGAACGGTTGCCGACCACGTCGTCGATGAGCTTCTCCAGCTCGACGGCGGAGCTGGCGACCAGGCGTACCGGGCCGAGCGCGTCGACGGCGGTCGGGTGGTGGACGTGCGGCAGCCACTTGGCCCACTCCCACCGGGCCCGGCGCTCCGGCCCGGCGCAGATGGCGATCAGCAGTTCCTCGGGGGCGTGGAAGACCGAGAGCTGGGTCAGCACCGCCCGGGCCAGCGCCTGCGGGTCGCCGCCGGCCGGCTCGCGGGACAGGTCGCGCTGACCGGGTCCGTTGCGCACGAAGACCCGGGCGAAGCCGCGGATGGAGAGCGCCACCGGCAGGTCCGGCACCACCGAGTACGCGTCGAGGAACCGGCGCAGCGCACCGGCGGTCATCGGCTCCAGGTCCTCCAACGGCCGGGTCACCGGCGGCACCAGCGGGGTGGCCAGGGTCTGCGGGCCGACCGCGACCCGGACCACGCCGAAGTCGCCGTCGCTGGGGCGCCGCTCCCAGACCCGGTAGCTGCCCACGGTGGACCAGAGTTGGGCCGGGTCGGGGTGTCGGTAGAAGAGGCCGGCACGCTGCTTCGAGGCGGTCTCCCGGACCCGGCGCCGCAGGGTGGCCAGGTGTCGCAGGTATTCCCGGCGGGCCTGCATCATCTCGGACTTCTTCGGCGATCCGGAGGCGCTGCCCCAGGAGGAGGCCACCATGGCCAGCGAGGAGACGCCGAACATCGCCCCGATGACGTACGAGTATGCCCCGCCGCCCCGGCCGAACATCATCGCCATCGCGACCGAGCCGCCGAGCATCGGCAGCACCATCATCATCTGCTGCCACTTGCCGCCGGCCGCCTGTGGGATCTCCGGCGGCGCCTCGACGGCGAGTTCGCCGGTCGGGATGTCCGGCGCCGGCCGGCGTGGCGGGCGCTTGATGACGACGGTGCTCATCGGTCGCCTCCCGGCTGCCCCGGGCCGCCCCGGCCCTGGCTTCCCGTGTCCATTCCAGACCTCCCCTAAGGCCGCACCGGCGCCGCGCAGTCGGCGTCCGGCGGGCCATCCGACGCCCCCGCGTCGCAATTGTTCTCGCGCTCGGTCGGACGAGTGTGTCCCATCCTAGGTAAAGTGCGGTCGTCCGCGCAGCCATGGGTTGCCCCCTCGATGGAGGACTGTCGATGAGTACCGGGCTCGCCCGCGTCACGATCAGCGCGCCGCAACGACGGGTGGACGTCGCGCTGCCCGAACACCTGCCGCTGGCCGAACTCCTGCCCGAAGTCCTGCGGCATGCCGGTGAGGGGTTGGCCGACGACGGCGAGAAGCACGGCGGGTGGCTGTTGCGCCGTACCGACGGGGAGCCGCTGGCCGCCGGCAAGGCCCTGCTGCCGCAGGGCGTACGGGACGGAGACGTGCTGCACCTGGTGCCGGCCCGGGCGCAGTGGCCCGAGCTGGAGTACGACGACGTGGTCGAGGCGATCGCCGACGGGGCGCGCCGCCGGGGCAGCACCTGGTCCGGGCGGAACACCCGGATCGGCACCCTGAGCGCGGCCGGCGGCCTGCTCGCGGTCTGCCTGCTCGCCGTGGTCGTCGGCGGCCCGGCCTGGCAACTGGGCGCCTTCGTCGCGCTCGGTGCGGCCGTACTGCTGTCGCTCGCCGCGGTGGTGGCCTCCCGGGCGTACGGGGACGCCACCGCCGGTGCCGCCCTCGGCGGGTACGCGTTGCCGTTCGCCTTCTTCGGCGGTGCCCTGCTGGTCGCCTCCGGTGACCCGGTCGGGGTGGTCGGCCCGGTCGGCTGGCTCGGCGCCGCGGAGGCACTGGCCGGCTCGGTCGCGCTGCTGCTGGTCGCGGTGCTCGGCATGGTCGGGGTCGCCGCCGGGCTGCGGGTCTTCGCCGCCGGTGTCTCTGTCGGGCTGCTCGGCGCGGTGACCGCGCTGATCGGCTTCGCGGTCTCGGCAGCCGGGTCTGCGGCGATCCTGATGGCCCTGCTGGTCTGCGCGATCGGGATGCTGCCGCTGCTGGCGATCCGGTTCGGCAAGTTGCCGATGCCGCCGATCACGCTGCCGACCGGTGCCGAGGCGGCGGAGGGCTTCACGGCGGCCAGTCCGGTGGCGAGCGGCGTGCGGGAGCGGCCGGACCGGGGGCGGGTCTTCGCGGCGGTCGCCCGGACCGAGGAGATGCTCACCGGGATGCTCGTCGGACACGCCGTACTCGCCCTGGTGGCGGCGCTGGTGCTGGTGGTCTCGGACAGCTTCTCCGGCCGGCTGATGGTGGCGGTGTCGGCGGCGGCGCTGCTGCTGCGCTCCC
This sequence comes from Micromonospora sp. WMMD1102, assembly GCF_029626265.1. Taxonomy (NCBI): domain Bacteria; kingdom Bacillati; phylum Actinomycetota; class Actinomycetes; order Micromonosporales; family Micromonosporaceae; genus Micromonospora; species Micromonospora sp. WMMD1102. Next base: position 7,986,677 of record NZ_JARUBN010000001.1, read on the forward strand.
GGCTCTTCGTCACCGTCCGGCAGCGGGTGCCGCTGATGGCCGCCGGGATCGGCTCCGCGGTGGTGCTCGGGATCGCCCTGCTGTTCCGGATGCAGGAGACCGGCCTGCTGCTGCTCACCGCCGGTGGCCTGGTGCTCGCCCTGGTGGTGGTCGGGGCCGCCGCGACGTACTCGAAGCGGGAACCCGGCCCCTACCTGGGCCGTACCGCCGACATCGTCGACACCCTGATGGTGATCGCGGTGGTGCCGGTGGCCTGCGCGGTGCTGGGCCTGTACGCACAGGCCCGCGGCCTGCTCGGCTGAGTTGTCAGAATTGGCTCCGGGGCGGGGTTGGCAAGAGATCCCCCGGCTCGCCCGGATTCAGCCCGCGCGCTGGGTTTCCTCCGCCTGCACCCATTGCTGGCAGCTAGCCTGATTAGGCGGGATATGACACTGATCTGAAGCTGTCGTCCCCTAGCATCACTGGCCGGCATGGCCGACCGGGCCATGCCGACCTCTCAAGTTAGGGACGACATGGCGAGGAAACTGATCAGCACCGCTCTCGCGCTCGCCGCGACCGCAGCGCTGACCCTGGCGGGTGCGGGAACCGCGCACGCCAACGACGGTGAGTACGAGACTCGGATTATCGGCGGGGATGCTGCCACCGAGCAGTACAAATTCCACGCCTCGCTGCAGTACAAGGACCAGGGCACCCGGCCGACCCCGCACCGGTGCGGCGGCGCGCTGATCGACCCGCTGTGGGTTGTCACCGCGGCGCACTGCGTCGTGGGGCGCAACGCCGCCGACTTCAAGGTCAGCCTCGGCTCGAACGACTACCTGGGCGGCACCACGATTGACGCGGCCCAGTTCGTGGTGCACCCCTACTGGGATTTCGAGGACGACCGGAGCTACGGCGACATCGCGCTGATCAAGCTGGCGAGCCCGTCGACGCAGCAGCCGATCGCCAGCGTACGGCCCCCGGCCGCGAACTCCGTGGTGCGGGCGATCGGCTGGGGTTGGACGGTCGAGGGCGACGCGACCAGCGTGCCCCGCCAGGTACTGCAGCTCGACGGGAAGATGCTGCCACTCTCGGACTGCTACTTCGGCGACGAGTACGACGCGACGATCGGCGACGTCTGCGTCGAGCGGTCGAAGGGCGACACCGCGGGTGTGTGTAACGGCGACTCCGGCAGCCCGGTGCTGTGGAAGGTCAACGGCCAGTGGCGAATCGTCGGCGTTACCAGCCGTAGCGGCGGCGAAAGCGGCTGCCTCAACACGGACACGGTGTACACGTCGACCGACTTCTACTGGGCGTGGGCCATGAACGTGATCAACGGCTAGGCATCCTGATCCAGGCCTGCCGGGGGTGCCCGCCTGCTGGTGGGTACCCCCGGTCCTTGGCTGCCGAGCCGCCTCAGTGCGGTGTCTCGCCCCGTTCGACGGCTTCCCGGTGGCGGCGGTAGGAGCTCCGGATCTCCGCCTCCGCCTCGGTCCGACCGACCCAGGTGGCGCCCTCGACTGATTTGCCTGGCTCCAGGTCCTTGTACACCTCGAAGAAGTGCTGGATCTCCAGCCGGTCGAACTCGCCCAGGTGGTGGATGTCGCGCAGGTGCTCCTGGCGCGGGTCCTCGTACGGTACGCAGAGGACCTTGTCGTCGCCGCCCTTCTCGTCCGTCATCCGGAACATGCCGATCGTCCGGCAGCGGATGAGGCACCCTGGAAACGTGGGTTCGGGTACGAGTACCAGAGCGTCGAGAGGATCGCCGTCCTCACCCAGGGTGCCTTCGATGAAGCCGTAGTCCGCCGGGTACTGCGTCGACGTGAAGAGGGTGCGGTCCAGCCGGATCCGGCCGGTCGCGTGGTCCACCTCGTACTTGTTGCGGTGACCCTTGGGGATCTCAACCGTGACGTCGAAATCCATCTCGCACGCTCCCTCGTTTGCCGGCGCTGGCCAACGGAACCACAACGGTCGGCACCTGCGCGGGTGATCTCGCGATTCACCTTGCCGCCGGCCTCCGAGCGGTGTTCGGACCAAAGTAGTGTCGCCTAGGCAGAATTCGACGGGGAGGAGGGGCCGGTGGGGAGTGAAGATTCACACTCGGGCCTGACCGGAGAGGACCCGCCGGAGCATCCCGCTCAGGGTCGGGTGGTGGTGCCCGGGGCCAGCGGGCCGCCACCGCCGACCGGATCCGCGCCGGTCCGGGGCCGGGCCGTCGTACCGCTGCCGACCAGCCTACCGATCCCACCACCGATCCCGCCGCACACCCCACCGCCGAACCTCCCGCCGCCGGGCACCGCACACCGTCCGCCGGCCCCGTCCGGCCGGGCCACCCCGCCGGCCGGCGCCACCGCCTGGTCCGGGCAGAACCTGCCGATCCCGCCGGCCGGTGCCGCCGGCTGGCCGGAGCGGCCCGCGCCGCCGGCCTGGCCCGGCCCTTCGGGCGGTCCGGGCGGTCCGGGTACGCCGCCCCCGGCCGGCAACCCATCGACCCCTGCCGGCAACCCATCGGGTACGCCGACACCGGCAGCCAGTGCCCCGGCCGGGGCAGCCGCCGGCGGGGCGTTGCCGGGCGACGTACCGCCGACGGCCCGGCGCGGCCGGGGACGGCTGCTCGGGGTGCTCGGCACGGTCCTGGTGCTCGCGCTCGCGGTCGCCGGGCTGGCGGTGGTCCGCCCCGGCCCGGTCGACGGCTGGCTCGGCGGGAACGCCCCGGCCACCCCCGGTGCCGCCGACCCGAGCGAACCGCCGCCGCCACCCGTACTCGCGGCCGCCGGGGCGAGCGCCCCGGCTCCCACCCCGGCGGGGGTGCGGGCGGCGCTGGCCCCGCTGCTCGGCTCCAGCGCCCTCGGCGACGAGGTGAACATCTCGGTCGTCGACGCGGTCACCGGGGAACAGCTCTACGCCAACGGTCAGGACACCCCGACCGTGCCGGCCTCGACCACCAAACTCGTCACCGCGGCGGCCGTACTCGAGGCGCGCGGCCCGGCGTACCGGATCAGCACCCGGGCGGTGGCCGGGGCGAACCCGGGCGAGGTGGTGATCATCGGTGCCGGTGACCCGACGCTGGCGGTGAACGCGACCGGCTGGTACCCGGGCGCCGGCCGGCTGGACCGGCTCGCAGCCCAGGTCAAGAAAGCGCTGGGCGGCACCGCACCGACGAAGGTGGTCGTCGACGGGACCCTCTTCCCCGGCCCGGTCGTCGAGCCGGCCTGGGACTCGGACATCCCGACCGGCGGCTTCGGCGCGGTGATCACGGCGCTGATGACCGACGGCGCCCGGAAGGACCCGCAGGACAAGGGGCGGGGCCAGGAGCGGTACGCCAAGCCGGACGAGGCGGCCGGGCGGGCCTTCGCCAAACTGCTCGGGCTGCCGAACTCGGCGGTGGTGATCGGCAAGGCACCGGCCGCCGCCGCCACCGCACCGGCCGCGGCGGCCAGCGCCAGCCCCGGCACGTTGAGCCCGGGTACCCTACTCGGCCGGGTCGAGTCGCCGCCGATGATCCGGCTGGTCGAGTACATGCTCCGGGAGAGCGACAACGTGGTGGCCGAGGCGCTGGCCCGGCAGGTGGCGCTGAGCCGGGACAAGCCGGCCTCGTTCGTCGGCGCCGCCGAGGCGGTCGACCAGGTGGTCGGCGAACTCGGGCTGCCGGCGGCGGAGAGCGCGCTCGCCGACGGCAGCGGGCTCTCCCGGGCTAACCGGGTCACCCCGAGCCTGCTCACCGACGTGTTGACGATGGCCGCCAAGCCGGACCGGCCGGAACTCGCCGGCCTCTTCCCCGGACTGCCGGTGGCGGCCTGGTCGGGCACGCTGCGCGACCGGTTCGACCGCTCCGGCGCGAAGGCGACCACGGCCGGTGCGGGTGTGGTACGCGCCAAGACCGGCACGCTGAGCGGGGTGCACGCGATCTCCGGGGTGGTGACCACCGCCGACGGCCGGCTGCTGGCCTTCGCCGTACTCGCCAACAAGGTGCCGGTGGGGCAGGACCAGGCGCAGCCCGAACTGGACCGGATCGCCACCACGCTGGCCCGGTGCGGCTGCCGCTGACCCGTTAGGAAGGGCCCCCGCTTCTACAGAATCCGATAAGCGGGGGCCCTTCCTTTCACCCGGATAGGGGTGTGAGGGGGCGGGTACGGTGGTGGTATGGCGCAGTTCGTGGACTGGGATCTGGCCGCCGCCACCGCAGGGGCGTTGGGTAAGTCGGGACCACGGGTCTCGTACGACGAGGCGACCGAGGTGGTGTCCGAGCTGCGTCGGCTGACCGACGAGGCGGCCGGTCACGTGCTCGCGTACACCGGGCTGCGGCCGCAGGTGGCCCATCCGCCGGTACGGGTGGTGGACCGCAGGGACTGGGCGGCGACGAACATCGCCGGGCTGCGTGAGGTGATCACTCCGCTGATCAACCGGCTCTCCGGGGAGAGGCCGCCGGGCGTGATCACCGACAGCATCGGCTCCCGGCTGACCGGGGTGCAGGCCGGCACCGTGCTGGCCTACCTCTCCGGCCGGGTCCTCGGCCAGTACGAGGTCTTCTCCGCCGACCCCGGCCAACTGCTGCTGGTCGCCCCGAACATCGTCGAGGTGGAGCGGAAGCTCCAGGCCGATCCGCGGGACTTCCGGCTCTGGGTCTGCCTGCACGAGGTGACCCACCGGACCCAGTTCACCGCCGTGCCGTGGATGCGCGGGCACTTCCTCGGCGAGGTGCAGGCGTTCGTGGACGCCTCCCAGGCCGGCGGGGACAACTTCCTCGACCGGCTCCGCCGCGGCGTCGGCACCCTCTCCGAGTCGGTCCGCAACCCGGAGAGCCGGGCCAGCGTGCTGGACATCGTGCAGACGCCCGGCCAGCGGGCCGTACTCGACCGGCTGACCGCGCTGATGACCCTGCTGGAGGGGCACGCGGAGTTCGTGATGGACGGTGTCGGGCCGGAGGTCATTCCGAGCGTCGAGTCGATCCGGGCCAAGTTCAACCGGCGACGCGAGTCCGGCAACCCGCTGGAAAAGGCGATCCGCAAGCTGCTCGGGGTGGACGTCAAGATGCGCCAGTACGCCGAGGGCCGCAAGTTCGTGCACGGCGTGGTGGACCGGGTCGGCATGGACGGCTTCAACAAGATCTTCAGCTCGCCGCTCACCCTGCCCCGGCTGGACGAACTCTCCGACCCGGACGCCTGGGTGACCCGGGTGCACGGCCCGGTCGGCCCGGTCGCCGCCACCGGCTGACCCGTCCGTGGCCGCCCTGCCACCGCCGGTCGCGGCGATCCGGGTCGCCGTCCGGCGGGCGCTTTCCGGCGTACCCCGGAACCGGCCGGTCCTGGTCGCCTGCTCGGGTGGCGCCGACTCGTTGGCGCTGGCCGCCGGCACCGCCTTCGTGGCCCCCCGGCTCGGCGTGCCGGCCGGGCTGGTCACCGTCGACCACGGCCTCCAGGCGGGCTCGGACCGGCGGGCCGCCGACGTCGCGCGGTGGGCCGGCGGGCAGGGGTTCGGGCCGGTCGAGGTGGCGACCGTCCAGGTCGGCGGCCGGTCCGGCGGGCCGGAGGCGGCCGCCCGCCAGGCGCGGTACCAGGCGCTTGTCGAGGCCGCCCGCCGGCACGACGCCAGCACCGTGCTGCTCGGGCACACCCGGGACGACCAGGCCGAGACGGTGCTGCTGGCGCTGGCCCGGGGCTCCGGCCCGCGCGGGCTCGCCGGGATGCCGGCCGTCCGGGAGTACGCCGGGGTGGCGCTGGCCCGTCCGCTGCTGGAGATCACCCGTGCGCAGACCCGCAAGGCGTGCGCGCTGCTCGGGCTGACCCCGTGGGAGGACCCGCACAACGTCGACGACCGGTACGCCCGGGCCCGGGTCCGGGCCGACGTGCTGCCGGTGCTGGTCCGGGCGCTCGGCCCCGGGGTGCTGGACAACCTGGCCCGTACCGCCCGGCTGGCCGCCGAGGACGGTGCCGCGCTGGACGACCTGGCCCGCACCGGTTACGCCGAGGCGCGGATCGGGCCGGCCGACGGGTCGCGGATCGGGTCGGCCGGGGAGTCGCAGGTCGGGTCGGCCGGGGAGTCGCGGGGGACGGTGCGGTTGGCCGTGCCGGTGCTGGCCGGGATGCCGCCGGCGGTGCGTACCCGGGTGCTGCACCTGTGGTGCCGGGAGCTGGGCGCGGCGCCGGCCGCGCTGTCGTACCGGCACATCGCCGCGTTGAACGCGCTGGTCACCGCGTGGCGCGGCCAGGGCGCGGTGCATCTGCCCGGCGGCATCCGGGCGACCCGGCGTGGCGGGGTGCTGCTCGCGGAGTAGACATGGGGGATGCCCGCCTCCCGACAGCCGCTCCTCGCCCCGCACGGTGCCGTCGCCACCAGCCAACCGCTCGCCGCCGCCGCCGGGCTGGCGGTACTCCGCCGGGGTGGCAACGCCGTCGACGCCGCACTGGCCACCGCGATCACGCTCACCGTGGTCCAGCCCGGCTCCAACGACGTCGGCGGCGATCTCTTCGCCATCGTCTGGGACGGCGAGCGGCTGCACGGGCTGAACGCGTCCGGCCGGTCACCGGCGCGGCTGACCCGGGAACTGGTGCTGGCCGCGACCGGCGGGCGGGGCGCCGAGCCGACCCCGGGGCACGGCGGCGCGCAGGCGGTCGGGCCGGCGATGCCGGCCTGGGGCTGGCTGCCGGTGACGGTGCCCGGGGCGCCGGCCGGCTGGCGGGACCTGCACGAGCGGTTCGGCCGGCTGCCCTTCGCCGAACTCTTCACCGACGCGGTCGGCTACGCCGAGCACGGCTTCCCGGTCTCGCCCCGGGTCGCGGCGGGCTGGGCCCGCTCGGTCGAACTGCACGCCGGGCTGACCGGCGCCGAGTACGCCGAATGGGGCCAAGTCTTCACCGTCGACGGTGGACGGGCGCCCCGGGTCGGGCAGCGCTGGCGCAACCCGGACGCCGCCGGCACGCTGCGCCGGATCGCCGCGACCGGGGCCGCGGACTTCTACACCGGCCGGATCGCCGAGACCCTGGCCGGGTACGCCGCCCGCACCGGTGGGCTGCTCGGCGGCGACGACCTGGCCGGGCACGCCTCGACCTGGGTGGAACCGGTCCGGGCCGGCTACCGGGGACACGAGGTGTGGGAACTGCCGCCGAACGGGCAGGGGGTGGCGGCACTGCTGGCATTGAACATCCTGGACGGGGTGGAGTTGGCCGGGCTCGATCCGGTCGAGCGGCTGCACTGGCAGGTCGAGGCGGTCAAGCTCGGCTTCGCCGACGCGCACGCGTACGTCGCCGACCCCGACCGGGTCTCCGTGCCGACCGCCGAGCTGCTGACCCGGGACTACGCCGCCGGCCGCCGGAGGTTGGTCACCGGCGCCGCCGGCACCCCGCCGCCCGGTGACCCGGCCCGGGGCGGCACGGTCTATCTCTGCGCCGCCGACCAGGGCGGGATGATGGTGAGCCTGATCCAGTCCAACTACTTCGGCTTCGGCTCGTACGTGGTGCCGCCCGGGCTCGGTTTCGGGTTGCAGAACCGGGGTGCCGGGTTCAGCCTCGACCCGACCCACCCGAACGTGGTGGCGCCGGGCAAGCGCCCGTTCCACACCATCATCCCGGGGTTCCTCACCAGGGACGGCGAGCCGGTGGGGCCGTTCGGGGTGATGGGCGGGCATATGCAGCCGCAGGGTCACCTGCAGGTGGTCTCGGCGACCGTGGACGACGTGCTCGACCCGCAGGCCGCGCTGGACCGGCCGCGCTGGTACTGGCACGCCGGCCGCTCGCTGCTGGTCGAGCCGGGCCTGGGATCCGGCGGGGCCTGGTCCGGTGGGGTGGGCCCGGACGTGGTCGGCGGGTTGCGCGCGCGGGGGCACGAGGTCACCGTCGAGCCGGACGCCTCCGCCTTCGGGTACGGCCAGGCGATCTGGCGGCTGCCCGACGGCGGCTACGTGGCCGGCTCGGAACCCCGGGCGGACGGTTGCGCGGTCGGCTACTGACCGGCGGTCGGGTGCCGCTGGCCGGGGCCGGAACACTCGCGCACGAGACTGTCGAGCTGCCCCGTCTGTGCGCCCACCCGCGCCCAATGCGATGCCGCGGGTGCGTCCCTTTCGTTCAGGCGGTGGCCGGTTCGATGCGCCGCGGGTGCGCCGCGCGCTGTCGTTCAGGCGGTGGCCGGTTCGGGGGTGGTGATGGTCGGGAGGCGGTCCCGGAAGGTCGACCGGTAGGCGTGCGGGGTGGCGCCGATCCGGCGGCCGAAGTGGTGCCGCAGGGTCGCGGCGTCGCCGAAGCCGGACCGGTTGGCGACCGCCTCGATGCTCAGGTCGGTCTCCTCCAGCAGCCGGCGGGCCAGCAGCACCCGCTGGTTGGTGATCCAGTCGTGCGGGGTGGTGCCGGTCTCGGCCCGGAACCGGCGGGCGAAGGTCCGGGGTGCCATGTGCGCCCGCCCGGCCAGGTCTTCGACGCTCACCGGCCGGTCGAGGTGCTCCATCAGCCAGCCGAGCACCGGCTTCAGGGTGGGCGCGGCCGGGGTGGGCGCGATCGGTGCCTCGATGAACTGCGCCTGCCCGCCGTCGCGGTGCGGCGGCACCACCATCCGCCGGGCGAGCTTGGTGGCGAGCGCCGAGCCGTGCTCCTGGCGGACCAGGTGCAGGCAGGCGTCGATCCCGGCCGCCGTGCCGGCTCCGGTGAGCAGGTTGCCGTCCTGCACGTAGAGCGAGTTGCACCGCACCTTGGCCAGCGGATACATCTCGGCCAGCCGGTCGGCGTACTTCCAGTGGGTGGTGCACTCGCGCCCGTCCAGCAGCCCGGCGGCGGCCAGCACGAACGCGCCGGAGCAGACGCTCAGCACGTACGCCCCGCGGTCGGCGGCCCGGCGCAGCGCCGCCAGTACGTTCTCCGGGATCGGGGCGCCGATGCTGTGCACGGCGGGTATGGCGACCAGGTCGGCGTCCTCGACCGGGGTCAGGTCGGCGCTCGGGGTGAGCCCGAAGCCGGAGCGGGTCCCGACGGGCCTGCCGTCGTGGGTGCAGAGGTCGAACCGGTAACCGGGGAAGCCGTCGACGGTCCGGTCGGTTCCGAAGACCTCGCAGAGGACGCCCAGCTCGAAGGGGGCCACCGGGTCCAGGGCGATCACAGCCACGTTGCGGAGCATGTATCGATGATAACCGAGACTGGCAGGAAATCGATGCTGCATGGCAAAGCTGCCACTGTCTGCATAGCACCGGACGGCGCAGACTAGGTATCACAAGCCGGTGCGCACCGGCGGCGAACCGAAAAGACCTGGTCAGGCCCGTGATCGCGAGCTTGGCCACCCGATTCGAGAGGTCACGCCGCCATGGAACTCCTCGTCCCGCTCTTCTTCGTCGTCCTGCTCCTCGCCTCGATGCTCGGACTTCCCGCCGACAGCCGTGACTCGGCCGACTGGCGGCCCAGCGAAGGTGGCTGGCGGTCGTCGCCCCGTGGCTGACGAACCGTGCCGCACAGCCCGCGCCTGGCCAGCCGGGGTGGGCACCTCGCGAAGGTGCCGCCCCGGCGACGGGCGCGAAGCGGCGTACGGCAGGCTAGGCGCATGGCTCAGGGCTCCTGGTACGACGCCGACATCGACCACGTGATCATTTCGGAGGAGCAGATCCGGGAGAAGATCGCGGAACTGGCCAAACAGGTGGCGGCCGACTACGCCGGCAACACCGACGGAATCCTGCTGGTGTGCGTACTCAAGGGCGCGGTGATGTTCATGGCCGACTTCGCCCGCGCGCTCGGCCGGTACGGGCCCCCGGCCGAACTCGAGTTCATGGCCCTCTCCTCGTACGGGCAGGGCACCACCTCCTCCGGCACGGTGCGAATCCGCAAGGACCTGGACCGGGACATCGCCGGCCGGCACGTCGTGGTGGTGGAGGACATCGTCGACTCCGGGCTGACCCTCTCCTGGCTGCTGCGCTATCTGGAGTCCCGGTCGGCGGCCAGCGTCGAGGTGGTGACGCTGTTCCGGAAGCCGGACGCGATCAAGGTCTCGGTCCCGGTGAAGTACGTCGGCTTCGACATCCCGAGCGAGTTCGTGGTCGGCTACGGACTCGACTTCGGTGAGCGCTACCGCGAGCTGCCCTACGTCGGCGTGCTCAAGCCGGAGGTCTACGCCCGGTCCTGATCCCGGCATCCTGTCCGGTACGCCCTGACCATCCTGAATGTCAGCGGCGAAATATCGAGTGTACGTACAGCGCGCTCCCAGGAAACGCGGTTACGGTATGCGGTGGTGGCGCGGAAGCATCCCGCGCCGGGCTTCCTGCCCGGTTTGACCCGAAAAATGGGGCGTACCGGATCGGGTCGCTCCGGCACCGGTCCGCCGCCACCCGGCACCCGGACGGAAGCGGACCTGTTACCCCAGGGCTCGCAGGGCCGCTCCTCGCGTTCACGGTGTACCGTCGAATGACCGCGGCGCGGTACCAAGCGCCCGGCGTCGAGGCCGGCTCTCCGGGGACGGTTTCGGCCCGCCGCTCCGGCGGCGGCAGAAGGCAACCAGACGATCAGGACGTCGATCAGGAGGGTCCGGGCGTTACGGCGCTCGACAACAGCATGGAACGTACGCGTTTCTTCCGCCGCCCGGTGGTCTGGATCATCCTGGTGATCATCGGTGCGATAGCGCTCAGCTCAGTCTTCAGTGGCGGCCCGAGCTATCACAAGGTCGAGACCAACGTGGTCCTCGACCAGCTCAACAAGGGTGACATCGAGAAGGCCATCTTCCAGGACAAGGAGCAGACGCTCCAGCTCGACCTGAAGAACTCGGCCAAGTTCGGCGACACCGACACGGACAAGATCCAGGCCCAGTTCCCCTACGAGGTGGGCGACGAGGTCTGGAACTCGGTGGCCGCTGCCAAGGCGGCCGGCCGGATCACCGGTCCGATCGACACCGAGGTCTCCGGCGACAACCTGTTCGTCTCGCTGCTGGTCAACCTGCTGCCGATCGTCATCCTCGTGATCCTGCTGCTGCTCTTCATGTCGCAGATGCAGGGCGGCGGCTCCCGGGTGCTCAACTTCGGCAAGTCCAAGGCCAAGATGATCACCAAGGACACCCCGAAGACCACCTTCGCGGACGTCGCGGGCTCGGAGGAGGCCGTCGAGGAGCTGCACGAGATCAAGGATTTCCTGCAGAACCCGGCGAAATACCAGGCCCTCGGCGCCAAGATCCCCAAGGGCGTGCTGCTCTTCGGCCCGCCCGGTACCGGTAAGACGCTGCTCGCCAGGGCCGTGGCCGGCGAGGCCGGGGTGCCGTTCTACTCCATCTCCGGCTCCGACTTCGTGGAGATGTTCGTCGGTGTCGGCGCCAGCCGGGTCCGCGACCTCTTCGAGCAGGCCAAGGCGAACGCCCCGGCGATCGTCTTCGTCGACGAGATCGACGCGGTCGGCCGGCACCGTGGCGCCGGCATGGGCGGCGGCCACGACGAGCGGGAGCAGACGCTCAACCAGCTCCTCGTCGAGATGGACGGCTTCGACACCAAGGGCGGCGTGATCCTGATCGCCGCCACCAACCGGCCGGACATCCTCGACCCCGCGCTGCTGCGGCCGGGCCGGTTCGACCGGCAGATCGCGGTCGACACCCCGGACATGGAGGGCCGCAAGGCGATCCTGCGGGTGCACGCCAAGGGCAAGCCGTTCTCGCCCGACGTCGACCTCGACGCGGTGGCCCGGCGTACCCCCGGCTTCACCGGTGCCGACCTGGCCAACGTGATCAACGAGTCGGCGCTGCTGACCGCCCGCAGCGACAAGCGGGCGATCTCCAACGAGTCGCTCGAAGAGTCGATCGACCGGGTGGTCGCCGGCCCGCAGCGCCGGACCCGGGTGATGAGCGACAAGGAAAAGAAGATCACGGCCTACCACGAGGGCGGGCACGCCCTGGTCGCCTGGGCGCTGCCGCACTCCGCCCCGGTGCACAAGGTCACGATCCTCTCCCGGAGCCGCTCCCTCGGGCACACCCTGGTGCTGCCCACCGAGGACAAGTACACCCAGACCCGGGCCGAGATGATCGACACCCTGGCGTACGCGCTGGGTGGCCGGGCCGCCGAGGAACTCGTCTTCCACGAGCCCACCACCGGTGCGGCGGACGACATCGTCAAGGCCAGCGCGCTGGCCCGAGCGATGATCACCCAGTACGGCATGAGCAGCAAGCTCGGCGCCATCAAGTACGGCACCAGCGGCGACGAGCCGTTCCTGGGCCGGAACATGGGCCACGAGCGGGACTACTCCGACGCGGTCGCCGCCGAGATCGACTCGGAGATCCGGTCGCTTATCGAGCTGGCTCACGACGAGGCCTGGGAGATCCTGGTGGAATACCGGGACGTCCTGGACAACCTCGTACTGGAGCTGATCGAGAAGGAAACCCTCTCCACCGCCGACATGGCGCGGATCTGCGCCCGGGTGGTCAAGCGGCCGCCGATGGCCCCGTACAACGGGTTCGGCAAGCGGCAGCCGTCGACCGAACCGCCGGTGCTCACTCCGGGGGAGAAGGAGAAGCTCAAGGCGCAGGCGGAGGCCGACGGGGTGCAGGCGACAATCGGAGGCGGCAACGCCGCCAACAACACCGCGCCCAACTCGGACGGCCCACACTGAGCGCAGCGAACCAGCAGGCCGCCGGCGGAAACGCCGGCGGCCTGTCCGCGTCCGGCGACCCGACCGGATCGGGTGGCCTGACCGGATCGGCTGGCCTGACCGGGTCGGCCACCGAGCCGGACGGGGACGAGGAGCTGGACTACCTGGCGGCCCGGCTGGTCAACGGCAAGCTCGGCGGCGGACCGGTCGAGGACGCCGTCGACCTGGCCCGGATTGAGAAGGCGGTCCGGGAGATCCTGATCGCCGTCGGCGAGGACCCGGACCGGGACGGCCTGGTCCGGACCCCGGCCCGGGTGGCCCGGGCGTACGCCGAACTCTTCGCCGGACTGCGCGTCGATCCGGCCCAGGTGCTCAGCACCACCTTCGAGGCCAACCACCAGGAACTCGTGCTGGTCCGGGACATCGACGTGATGAGCCTCTGCGAGCACCACCTGCTGCCGTTCCGGGGCTCGGCGCACATCAGCTACATCCCGGGCGAGAACGGCCGGATCACCGGCCTCTCCAAGCTGGCCCGGCTGGTCGAGGTCTACGCCCGCCGGCCACAGGTGCAGGAGCGGCTGACCTCGCAGATCGCCGACCTCTTGATGAGCAAGCTGGAGCCGCGCGGCGTGCTCGTGGTGCTGGAGTGCGAGCACATGTGCATGGCGATGCGCGGCATCCAGAAGTCCGGCGCCAAGACCGTCACCTCGGCGGTACGCGGTGCGCTGCAACGGGACGCCAAGTCCCGCGCCGAGGCGATGGCGCTGATCCTGGGCGCCAACCGCCCCATCTGACCGGTCTCCCGGCGGCCAGCGGCGGTCTGCCGGCGCGGCCCGCGCCATCTGGACGCTCCACCCGGCGACCGGTGTCAACCGGCCCGGCCCGTTCCGGATGCGGGCGGCCTGGATGGCGGGCGGCCTGGATTGCGGGGCCGCTAGCCTCGCGAGGAGATCAGGTAGACGCCGCCGAGGCAGAGTACCGTCAGCAGGCCGAGCACCGCCGCCGCGAGCGTGACGTAGAGCAGTACCCGGGTCCAGGGCAGCGGCCCGGCACCGGGAAGCCGGGTTACGGCGTCCGCCGCGTCCGCCGTCGCCCGGGCATCCCGGAGCGCCGCCAGCACCGCCTGCGGACCGCCGGCCATCGCCGCCCCGGCCGCCGCCACCTCCGGCTGCGACGGCACCAGGTCGGACTCGACCACACCCAACGCACGCAGCCGGGACTGCTGGGGTACCAGCCGGGCCCGCATCCCGGCCAGCTCCTCCTGAGCGCTCCGCACGCCCCGCTCCTGGTCGGCGGCGGTGGTGGCCGCGGACCGGCGTACCGCGTCCAGCCGTTGCGCGGCCGCGAGGTAGTCCTGCCAGGCGTCTCCGCTCATGCCGCACCCTCCCGGTCCGCTGGGGCGTACGGGACGACCAGGGCGGCCAGGTCGGTGCGGCGGTCGTAGAGCAGTGCCCGCGCCGGGCGGGGTCGCCACCGTACCGGCCGGCCCAGCAGCCGCACCACCTCCGGCTCGGGTACGTCGAGGAAGAGCAACCCGTCGAGCACCGGCTCGTCGGTGGGCACCGGCTCGTCGGTGGGTGCCGGCTCGTCGGTGGGTGCCGGCTCGTCGGTGGGCACCGGCTCGGTGGGGACCGACTCTTCCGCCCGTCCGCGCTCCTCGGCCGGCCCGGAGGGCTTGGCGATCAGCTCGGCGAACCGGTCCAGCGCCCGCCACCAGCCGAGCAGGTGTACGCCACGTTCCGGCCCGTCGCGTAGCAGCGCCCGGAACAGTCCCGCCGGCAGTTCGGCGGCCGCCACCAGTTCGTCCATGCCGAACGCCACCAGGTAGCCGGGGCCGCCGACCAGGTCCAGCACGCCGGCCAGCCCGGCGGCGTCCGACCGCCGCACCGGATGCTGCCGGGACAGCTCGGCGGCGAGCGCCTCGGCCGCCTTGTTCCCCGGGTCCGAGGCGGTGATCACGAATTCGACGCTGCCGGCGGGATGGGCGGCCGCAAGTCCGCGTGCCGCGCCGGTCAGGATCGCGGCCCCGGCCGGGTCCGGCCCGAGGATCGCCAGGTGCCGCCCCGGCGCCCGGTCGAGCCGCAGCGCCGCCGGGCGCGGTGACACGTCGACCAGCAGCCCGACCGGCACGCCGACGGCTGGTATCGGGCTGTCGGCCGCAGGTGGACCGGAGGCTGGTGCCGGGGGTGGCGGTGGAGGCGGAAGCAGATAGCCAGTGAAGACGGCCGGGGCGGGGGTACCGGCGGGCCGGTCCGCCCAGAGCCGGTGCCGCAGGCCGCTGAGCGCGCCCGGGTCGGTGTGCGGATCAGGAAACCGGAGCGTCCGCTCGTGCCCCCGGGTCGCGCCACGCGGCCCGCCCAGCCCACCGGCGGTGTTCACCACCGCCGTACCCAGCGGCAGGCCGGCGGCCGAGTCGTTCGCCGGCTCCAGCACGTCGGTGCCGCCAGGCAGCGCAACCCGGACCGGGAACTGCCCTAGAAACGAGTCCCGGCGGGCGCGCAGTGGGGCCAGGGCCGGTGCCGGACGCCCGCTCAGGATCAGGTGTACGCCGGCCGACCGCCCCCGCCGGGCCACCGACTCCAGCCGGGCCAGTGCCTCGGTACCGACCGCGTCCTCCTCGGCCAGCAGCAGCGGATACTCGTCGAGCACGCAGACGATCCGGGGCGAGACCGTGCCGGCCGTGTCCCGGCGGTCAAGTTCGGCATCGAGTTCCCGGAGCAGCGCGAGGCCGTACTCCCGGTCGGCCTGCATCCCGACGGCCCGGACGTGCGGCAACCACGGCCCACCCGGCGCGGCGCCGGCCACCCCGTCCGCCGGCACGAACTCGGTGAACGCCGTCCCGTCGGCGAAGTCGACCAGATAGAGCGCCAGCTCGTCGGGTCGGTAGCGGGTGCAGAGCCCGTAGAGGACGTTGACCAGGAAGGTGCTCTTGCCGGCACCGCCCCGGCCGCCGACCAGCCAGTGCGGGGTGCGTTCGTCGAAGCCGAGCTGCACGGTCCGGTCACCGTCGTGCCCGACCGGAGTGCTCAGCCCGTCGGCCGCCGACTCGGTCCAGAACCCGTCCGCCGGCTCCGGCAGCAGGTCGTCGAGGGTACGCCGGTAGTCGGCGTGGAACCTTGCGGCGAGGTCCCGGCAGACCCGGTCCAGCAGCGGCACCGGCGGGCAGTCGTCGAGGAAGACCGGTGCGTTCAGTCCGCTGCCCGGCAGGTGCGGCACCGGGGCACCGAACGAGGCGCCGGGCGGATCGCCGACCAGGGCGTACGGGTTGCGCATCGCGATCATGGTGGAGCGGGCCAGGGGTGCCTGGCTGGTCTCGGCGGTCAGCGGTGGCGGTGGCCAGCCGGCGACGACCAGGTGCAGCCCGGCCTCGGGACCCTCCCGGGCCAGTGCGCCGATCCGGGCCAGGTCGGCAGCCTCGGTCAGCTCCGGAAGCGAGCCGACCACCAGCAGCAGGGTCCGGTCGTGCCGGTGGTGGCGGGCGGTGCTCGGCCGGCTGGGGCGTACCCACTGCTCGGCCTCGGCCAGTAGGGCCCGCAGGCCGGTGCGGTCGGTGACCGGCGGCGGCATCAGGCCGGCGTCGGCGAGCGGGGCGAACGGCGCGAAGAGCTGTCCCGAGTCGGTGGCGTCGACGGCCCGCACCAGCAGTGAGCCGGCCGGGGCGGCGGCGAGCAGCCGCAGGAGCACGCAGCGCAGCATCCCGGCCACCCGGGGGTCCCGGCTGTCCGCGTCGACGGTGAGGTGGCCGGTGCCGAGCAGTGGCACCACCACCGGGAACCGGGCATCGTCCAGCGGTTGCGCGGTGCCGATCCGCACGAAGGCCGGCTGGGCGGGGCCGCCGAGCGGGGCGTCCTCGGACTGGGCGTCCAGCGGTGCGCCGAGCCAGCCCGGGGCGAGCTGGCTGGCCGCCGCGCGCAGCCGTTCGGCGAGCTCGTGCTGCTCCCGCTGGTCCGCCGGGGCCGGCCGGATCGCTTCCAGGGCGGTGGCCGCGGCGGCCGTGGTGGCGGCGGCCCGGCGGTGCAGTACGGCCGCCGTGCCGGCGGCGGCCCGCCAGCGCAGCGTGGCGGCGTGCCCCGACGGTCCCCTCCAGGTGTCCACCGCACCAACTCCCTCGTCCTGGTCTGAGACGGTATCCCAGCTCGGCGGTATCTTCGCGGACCTGCGTGGACGGTCGTGGCACAGATAGTCGGCACAGCGGATGGTAACCGGTTGCTCCCTTTTGGTTACCAATCTGGAATTCGCGCCCGTTGGGTACGCAGACGCCAGCGGCTAGCCTCAAGGGGTGGAATCAGTGCACCCTCCGACCGATTCCCAGGTGTCCCGGGTACCCACCCAGCGGACCCCGCCCGAGCACGCCGAGACTCCGCCGGTCGCACCCGCACCGGCACCACGCCGCCGGCGGCTGGGCCTGGTGCTGGCGGTGGTCGGCGGCGCACTGGCGCTGGTCTGCCTGGCCGGCGCCGCCATCGCGTACGTCGCCTACGACAGGTTCACCGCACCCGACCGGAGCGCCCCGGACGTGCTTGTGGACAACTACCTGCGGGCCTTCCTGGTCGACGAGAACGACGTACTGGCCGGGGAGTTCGAGTGCGCCGACGCCGCCGGGCTCGCCCCGCTGCGGCAGCTCCGCGCCGACCTGACGGCCCGGGAGAAGCAGTTCCAGATCACCTTCGTCGTCAAGTGGGGGCCGCTGGACATGCGGGTCCAGGGCGAGCGGGCCGACGTCTCGGTCCAGCTGGTCATCTCGTACCTGGTGGACAACCTCTCCCAGACCGAACACCAGCGGTGGCGCTTCGGCGTCGTGCAGGACGACGGCTGGCGGGTCTGCACGGCCGACCCGGTGAGTTGAGCGCACACCGGCCGCGCACCCGGTCCTTCGGCCCGGGACGCCCGGTCACTCGATCCAGAGCAGGTGCACCGGCACCTCCAGCGTGGTCGGCGGACGGCCGCTCCACGCCCAGCGGTACCAGTCGAGTTCGGCAGTGACGCGTACGCAGATGTCCCCGTCGTCGCTGGTGTAGACCTCGGTGACCGCCCGCAGGTCGCGCCGCTCGACGGAGTCGGAGACCTGCACCACCCGGCGGCCGGCGACGGCGTCCGCCTCGACCACCGGCACCGGAGCCCGGTGCGTCGGCGCGTCCAGCGACACCAGCCGGGAGATCACGTCCGGCCGGGCGGGGCGGGGGATCGGCGGGGTGGTGGCGTCCCAGACCGAGGGCTCGCCGAGGGTCTCCACCCAGACCCGGTCCGCCGGCACCAGCGGGGCGAAGACCTCGATCTGCTCCGCCTCGGCCCGGTACCACTCGTGCTCGGCCAGCACCGGCACGTACGTCCGGCTGCCCTGTACCACCCGCTCGTCCGCGCGCAGGTCGCCCCGCCAGCCGAGCCCGGGGAGCCCGACCAGTACCCGGCGGCCCCGCAGGTCCGTCCGGCCGGCAGCGGCGGCGATCACGACCGGCCGGGGCGGCACGGGAGCCCAGTCGGGCTGGCCGGCGAACGGATCGGGAAGGGGATCGTGGCTCACGGATCGCTCGACCTACCTGTGGCTGCTCGACGGAACGCGCTCGGCGCCTGACACCGCCATTCTCCAGGCTCTCGCTTCGACGGCAACACAGTGCGTGACGGTAGCCGACCGGATCAGTCCAGGCCGTGCTCTCTTGGGGCGGTGTCGAGCACCCAGGCGAGCGGCATCTTCGCCGCCGCCTGGTAGTGGTTGCCATCGAGCCGGTACATGGTGACGGTCTGGCCGGGATCCTGGCCTGCGTTCCGCAGCTTCGCGTCGATATAGTCGGCTCGCGGGATTGAACCTGCAGGTCAGCGGGTTGCGGCCTGGCGGAAACCGGGAAAACCTCTAGTGACACGTTTGCCTGTGGATATCTTCGTCTAGCTGTGGATCTATCGGTCGAGCCCTAGTCGGTGTACGGTCTGGGCCGTGTACGTGAAGGCGTCGACGCGTAAGACCCGCAGCGGGCCGCCTGATCGTCGACCAGATCCGCGACCGCCTTCCGCGCGGCCCGCTTCGCGGCTTCCTCATCGAGTACCGGGCCGGCCAGGGGCAGCCTCGGCCCGTCAGCGGCGATCCGTTCCCGCAACCCCCCCAGCTCGTCAGACTGACGTACCGGCTACGGACGATCTCATCGGCCACGGTCATCGTGCCAGCGTAACGAGCCGTGCCCGGATCGCGCTCGTCAGGCCGAGAGCAACTGGCTGGCTGCGCGGGATTGTCGGCTTGGTAAATCGGGAGGCTCGGACGGAGACCTTATCCGTGAATCCACGAACGACTGACAGCTTCTCTGTTAATGTGGGTGTCCGTATGCAGAACGGCCGCGTCGTTCATCAGACCGCGTAAGGCACGACCGTCTGGTATGGCGGGTTGTGCTCAAGGTCGATGAGCAGAACGCGGTTCCGTCGCGGAGGATCCGGCTCTATAAATACCTTATTCGGAGTCAAAGGTAGATCGGACACGGTTGCGCCGACCAGCACCGTCGCGGTGATCAATTCGGACTGGCTGGCCATGCGAAATAGCCTACGATAATGGCTTGCTCGCCGCCACCAACCGATCACGTGAATTCCCCGGAGTGGGCCTCGGTCGAGGATTTGGAGAAGGTTGTTCGACACGGCTCGCTCTTCCTCGGACGCCGGGCTTCCGCTGTCCGCAAGCGTGTCTAACGGAAATAGCACGAGGAAGTGGGGCAGCGGATCGCCGAAGGCAAGATTCAGGACGCCGCCAAGGTCACGTTGACCGTACACGTCGAAATCCCGCCGGCCGGCGTCTCGCCGGAGCCGCATGGCGTCATGGTGCGCAGCGTCGTCCAGGCCGACCAGGGTGAACCTTGCTTCTCCGGGGGCAAACTGCCGCGCCAGCGTCGTGACCGCCGCGCAGATTACTGCGTGCGCCAGGTCGTCACGGTTGCCAACGAGGGCGAGGTTGCGGCCCGCCCGCCGTTCGAAACGAACGAAGGCGGGGCGGTCTAGCACGTCGATCGCGTGGCCGACAGCGGCTACTGGGGCAACCCGCGATCCCGGCTGGAGCAGACCTAAGGTGGGGACGTTACCGAGCTTCGGCGCAACGTCTCCATCGAAGATTACTGGTGGTTCGCTTTCCGGAGACCGCATCTCCCAGAGACGGCGACGCAATTCGGCCCAGTCGTCTGGATTGTCCGCGAGCGGCACCCGGACGATCCGGTTGGCGTCGCGACTGCCAGAATCGGGATTGACCACGGCGTGGTTCAGCGGAATTTCGTCGGCTGCGCCGTTCCTCTCGGCGAGCACTCGACGTGCTCGGGGCAACGCCACCCGTAGGCCAAATTGGGCCACGAGGCCCGGCCGGCCCCAAAGTACCTCGACGCCCGTGACCTCCTGACTGGCGAGGATGAGGTGAATACCCATGGCACGTCCACGCCGGGCTAGATCCTCGAGGAGTTTGGCGCATTCCGTGGCAACGCTGTGCCGCCCAGCCAGCATCCACTGAAATTCGTCCACCACGGCGAGCGTCCGTGGCCAGTGGCCATCTCGATCCCGTCGACGCAATTCTTCGATAGTGGTTGAGTGGTGCCGCCGCGCTGCCGCTGCTCGTCGCCGCAACTCCCACGACAGATGCTGAAGCAAGGCGAGACCGAACTCCGGGTCGGAGTTTATGTTGACGCCGACCAGCCGGACATGAGGGATCCACGGCTCACGATGCACGTCAGGCGCGAACCAGTTGAAAGAGACACCCTCCTTGAAATCTAGCAGGTAGATTTCGAGTTCGTCCGGCGAGTAACGCGTACACACCCCGGCCAGCAAGGCGAAGATGAAGTTTGTCTTCCCGGAGCCGCTCGGGCCGACGATCAGGCCGTGCGGTGGTCGATCGCCCAGTTCGATTTTGACTGACGCCCGGAGCGGATCGAGACCGACGGTTGCGACCAGCCCGGTCGCCGACGATTCCTTCCACCACTCGCCCGCTATCAGGTCGGCAAATTCGAGCGTTTCCGGGACAGGTAACTGCCCGCTCCATGTTTGCTGCCTTGGATCAATCCGATCCAGGTTCCATTGGACCTCGGCGAGTTTAGCGCTCATCTGTGCCAGTTCCCGCCGCAAATGATCGATCAACTGGATAACCGGATGATGCTGCTCGTCAGCCGCTGCGGAAGGCCGCTCGACCGGCGGGCGCGACCGGCGGTCGAGGGCCGGTTGCGGCGAGCTGGCTCGTCGCGCGTAATAGATCGGGGCCAGCCGCGTCCAAGCTCGCTCCCATTCAAGGTACTCATCGAGCCCGACTCCGCAACATGTCAGGAACGTTGTCAAGAAGTTCTTTCGAGGAAGGACGTGACCGCCGAGGACCTGACCGATCATGGTCTTGGACAGCGACTGGCCGTTGCGCAACGCCAACGCGCTCAGAGAGCGATAAGACGGTCGATCCGCCATGATCCACAATCGGGTCAGGCACTTCGCGAAGTCTTCTTTGTCGGAAACGGCATTGAGAGCAGCACGGAGTTCATCGGTCATCTCCACCAGGCGAGGTTATCCAACACCCGCCGAACTCTCAACGTCGTCCTGCACTGTCCCTAGCTGTCCCGGAGCGTCCACCGACAGTTTTTTGTTGTCCCGTTCCGCACCTTTCCAGGCCTTTGCGCTGGCGCCACCGCTGGGATCTGCGATTTGATCCTCGCAGCGACGAGCCTGGAGGAGGGCAACATGACATCGCCGTTGACGCTAATCTGGATCGCAATTTTCATCATCACTGCCGCCTTCTTGGGTACCGTAGCCGGCGCACTGGCCTGGCTAGACCAGCGCAGGTTGGCGCATGCCGTCCTGGTCGGCGGTGGCGCGGCCGGCGGTCTACTCGCGGTCGCAATCGCTGCGGCCGCTCTTCTGGTCGGTCTCGATTGATGCTTCATTACTGAGGTCAATGCTGATTATGAGCAGCTACGCTGCGTGCAACGCCTCTACAGAGAATGATCATTCGCACTGTTCTCGGCACGACCGGACGTTCTCCCATTTGGGCGTACCAGCATTGAAGGCTACCGAGGGTGACGGATGCTCCGGCGCGGGCGCGCACGATCAGCGGCAGATCGGAGGTTGGCCGAGCGCTCCTCAGGGTTACTGCTCGGCGTCGGGAAAGGTGACCTGGAACAGCAGGTGGTCCTGCCATCGGCCGGCGATCTTGAGGTACTCCGGTGCTCGGCCGTATTGTACGAAGCCGTTCTTGATCAGAACCCGCTGGGACGCTTCGTTGTCAACCAGGGTTTCCGCCTGGAGTCGATGCAGGCCAAGTTGGTCAGAGGCGGTCCGCTTGGCGGCAGCCACCGCTGCGGAGGCAAATCCCTGACCATTGCGGTCCTGAGAGATCCAGTAGCCGATGCTCGCGGACTGGAACGCCCCTCGAATGATGCTGCTGATGTTCAGCGTGCCGACGAGATCTCCGGTCCTGTCGACTATGACCATCGGCAGCGCGGTGCCGTTCTCCGCCGCTTGGAGGCTCGCGAGGGCGGCGTGCTCCTGTCCCTCGTCTGTGAAGTGCTCCTCCGGGCGCAGCGGACTCGCCGGCGCCAGGAATTCTCGGTTGGCCCGGGTGAGTTGGGCGAGTGCCGGAATGTCCTTGCGCTCCAAGGGACGCAGGAGCGAGCGAGCCGCTGTGAGCGCTTCCACCACCATGCCACCTCAACCTGTTCTACACGTGCGTTCACGATGCATGATGCCAAGGGGACTTCCAGTTCCCTAATTCGGCGTGATCGGATGCACTCACTTCGGCATGAGCGGAAGCCGAAACTCCTCCTCGCCGAGGCGCCGCGGCTGTGGCGTTCAAAGCTGGTTAGTGCTTCTTCCGCTTGCCATCGCGTCCAGCACGGCCGCCGCCGCCAACATCTGACGCCTCGGCCGGCCCCCAAGCGTCACCGCAATCTAGGACGCTTGCAGTCGTCGCACGTTGCATCTGATGCATCACCGCTCATTTCCGGTGAGCGGTGCGCCCCGGTCCCGCATGAACGGTACCGGGTCGGTGGCGCCGTGCTTGCTCCGGTCACCGCGCAGGTGCACCTCGAAGTGCAGGTGCGGCCCCGACGAGTTGCCGCTCGACCCGACCCGCCCGATCACCTGCCCGGCCTCCACCATGTCGTTCTTCGAGACCAACGGTCTCTGGACCAGGTGGCAGTACCGGGTGATCACACTGCCGGCGTGCAGGATGTCGACGAACCAGCCGCAGCCGCCCTTGCCGGGAAAGCCGTCCACGTCGCAGCTCAGCCGGCCCCGCCGGTCCGGGTCGCAGCGGGACACCAGCACCCGGCCGGCCGCCGCCGCCCGGATCTTCGTGGTGTACTTCGCCGCCCCGATGTCGACCCCCTGGTGCGAGGGCCGGCTGGCGGTCCGGAAGCCGGAGCCCACGGCACCGGGGATCGGCGCGGTCCAGCCGGAGGCGGCGATGTCCGCCCCGTCGGCGCAGCCGAGCCCGAGGTCGGTGCCGGCGGCCCGGGCGGCCCCGCCGGTAAGCGCGTTCACGATCTCGGTGGCCAGCGGTTCGTGCTTGGCGTACGCGTCCGGGAAGGCGCTGATCTGCACCGCCTGGGCGGCCCGGGTCAGCGAGCGCTGCTGCCAGTTCTTGATGGTCTTCAATTTTTCGTAGAACTTCCGGGCCGCGTACTCCGGGTTGCGGATCTGCTCTGGGGTGCCCCAGCCGGTGCTGGGACGCTGCTGGAAGAGCCCGAGCGAGTCGTGGTCGTTGCGGTCGCCGAGGTGACCGTGGTTGTTCAGCGCGGACTCCTGCATCGCGGTGGCGACCGCGATCACCCAGGCCCGGGGTGGCAGTCCCATCTCCCGGCCGACCTTGATGATGATCGCCGCGTTCCGCATCTGGCTCGTCTTGTACGGCCCGACCAGCGGCAACTCGCCGTCGATCTTGATCGGTTCGGTGTCGCCGCAGCCGAAGGTGGCCGCCGCCATGTTCTCCTCCTCGGCGGCGAACATGGTCACCACGAACGCGCCGGTGCCACCGACACAGCAGAGCAGCGCGAGTACCCCGGTCAGCGCCATCGCCAGCGCCACCCGGCGTACCGGCCGTCGGACCGGACCGCCGTCGGTCATCCCGTCCCCACCTCCCCGCGCCCGCTCAGCGCCGTTGCCAGTCCACCGTGTCCACCCGCCAACGCCCCGACGACGCCACCAGGCCGAGCCGCAGCTCGCCGGAGTCCACCGGTACGACCACCTCGACCAGGCTGTCGTTCTGGGGTACGACGACCAGCTCGCCGGTGATCCGGTCGGCCGGCACGGTGGCCGGGTCGACGCCGGTCAACTGCTCGGTCAGGTTCTCGGTGGCGAGCGGTCGCAGCCCGGTGTGCCACTCCTCGGCGGTGGTGTCCCGGTGGTCGAGCCAGGCGGTGGCGAACGTCCGGGCCACCTGCGCCGGCTCGGGCGCCCCGGGGCTGGTCCGGGGCGACGGCTCGGTGGTCACCGTCAGCCCGTCGTCGCCGGCCGCCGGGTCGGTGACCTCGATCGGGCCGGGGGTGCCGCCGATCAGTCCGGGACTGTCGTCGCCGGGCCCGGCGACCAGCCGGGCGGCGCCGACGATCCCGACCACCAGCACGGCGATGACGACCGCGATCCCGAGCCGGGACCGGAGGAGCCGGGTGAAGAGGAACTCGATCGCCCGCCGCATCGGATCACCTGGCCTCGGAGCGGATCCGGGGGGACGGCGCGGGTGCGGGGGCGGGTGCGGAGTCGGGCCGGTAGATCACGTAGGAGGGGTTCTCCACGGGTACGTCGGGCTCGGTCCACTCCGCCGGCCGGCGCCGGGACGGCCGACCGGTGGGCCGGGAGCCGGAGCCGCCGGCCGGGGCGTCCGCCGCCGGGGCCTCGGCCGGGTCGGTACGCCGGTCGGCGCCGCTCTCCGGGCGGCTGTCGCCCCCGCTCTGCAGCGGGTCCTCGTGCCGGGCCTCCGGGCGTACGTTCGTCTGCTGGATCACGACGCTGCGGTTCTTGATCCGGATGTCGGCGCGGTGATCCGGGTCGTCGTCGAGCCGGGAGGCGGCCCGCATGTCCCGGAAGAAGCGCCGGTGCCACGAGCCGGGCGAGGCGATCACCTGACTGCTGTCCCGGCCGCCGCCGAGCTGGGTGATCCGGCGGTACGGCCGCAGCAGCAGCCAGCCCACCACCCCGCAGAGCCAGACCAGCACCACCTGGAGCCAGCCGGGGATCGTCGAGGTGCTCATCACCAGGTCGACGGCGAAGAGGTAGATCGCCGCGCCGGTGCCGAAGATGGCGATGTTGAACACGGCGGCGACCACGGCGTTGCCGAGCCGGCGCAGCCCGGCACTGGCCGGGCGGAGCAGCCCGATGGTGCCGAGCACCGGTGCGGCGATCACCGCCCACCGGAACAGCAGGAAGCCGAGCAGCACCAGCAGGGACGCGGTCAGGTCGAACATCGCGAAGAGGATCGCGGCCAGGATGGCGATCAGCCCGGCGCCGATCCGGTCCGAGTCCCGGGCGCCGCGCAGATACTCGTACGCCTCCGGGTCCTCCTTCTGGACCTCCGCGGCGACCTTCATCCACTGTTCCTGCTTGGCCTCCACGGCGCTCGCCCGGGTGCCCGGGTTGGCGGCGATCCGGGCCGCCTCCTCCCAGGTGAACGCCTTGGCGTCGTAGAGCGCCCGGCCGTACTTGCGGGCCGTCTCGCTGTCCGAGGAGCCGAGCGCGCCGCGCAGCCAGTTCCGGTAGAGCATCGACTCGGTGGCGGTGTCGGCGGCCCGCAGTGCCGGCGGGCGGTTGTCCTTGCAGCCGGCCGGGTTCAGCGAGCCGCACCGGTCGGCCGGGAGGCTCCGGTCCCGGGGGCCGACCGCGTCGTGCACCACGTTCAGGGTGGTGACCAGGGTGTCGTCGGCGACGTTCGCGGAGCGTACCGGCCAGGCGGCGATCGCGGTCACCGCGACCATCACCAGCACCGCCCAGCCGGCGGTGGTCATCGCGTTGCTCATGTCGGACTGCCGGGAGCGCCAGAGCAGATAGAGGCCGACGACGCAGAGGGTGATGATGCCGAAGACGCTGAACACCCGCTCGTAGACGGCCTTGGTGGCCTGCTCGACCAGCGGGTCGGCCCAGTCCCACATGCTGCTCGGTTCCCAGGCCCGCTCGCGCAGCGCGTTCGAGGCGCCGATGATCCCGGCGGCGATCCGGATCTCGCCGTCCGCGATCTTGTTGAAGACCTTGCTGCCGGGGTCGATCACGTCCGAGGCGCAACCGCCGGAGTCGTCGTAGGTCTCGTAGCTGTAGCCGGCGTTGCCGTACTCGGTGTACATCCCCTTCACACCCGGCTTGTTGCTCGCCTCCGGGCGGGTGGGGGAGAAGTAGCCGCCGAACCCCTGGTCCGGGGCGCTCGGCGTGGGCGCCTTGACGCAGTCCCGGATGTTCTGGCCGACGTTTTCGAGGCGCTGGACGCAGTCCCGGAAGTTCGCCTCCCACTCGGCGGTGGTGCAGAGCGCGACCTTGGCCCGGGTCGGCACCGGTGCGGCGGAGGCGGGCGTGGCGGCGCCGAGCACCGGCCAGACCAGGGTGGCGGTCGCCAGCACGCCGATCGTGAGCAGCAGGGCGGCGACGCGGGCTCCCAGCCTCATGGTCAAGCCTCCAGGTCCGCGACGGGGGAGGGCAGGTTGGTAACGGCGGCCTTCGCCGTGACCGGGGTGGTGTCCAGGTGGTCGAGCAGGCCGGGGACGTACGAGACGTCGACGCGTACCTTCTGCACCCGGCCGTCGACGTCGCGCATCACGAACTCCCGGAAGCCGAGCCGGTCCGCCGAGCCGGCGTCCACACTGGACAGCGAGGCGAGGGTGGCCTCGTAGCCGTCG
This sequence comes from Micromonospora sp. WMMD1102, assembly GCF_029626265.1. NCBI lineage: Bacteria > Bacillati > Actinomycetota > Actinomycetes > Micromonosporales > Micromonosporaceae > Micromonospora > Micromonospora sp. WMMD1102. The sequence goes on from NZ_JARUBN010000001.1 coordinate 8,012,988, forward strand.
TTGACCGGCACCCGGAGCAGCCGCAGCGCCTCGGATGCGATGTCGACGTCCTCGGCGATCCGCCCGACGAAGACGGTGGAGACGAGGTTCTGCACGTCGAGCCCGAGGATGTCCTTGGGGTTCTGCGAGGAGACCAGCGCGGCGAGGTTCCACTTTCGGGAGTCCCGGGCCAGCCGGACCAGGAACGACCGGCCGGAGCGCCAGCCCTCCATGAAGTGCGCCTCGTCCAGGCCGACCAGCTTCCGCGACGACATCGCCCCGCCGTAGCAGCGGCGTACCGCCAGCCGGTGCGCGGTGTGCAGCATTGGCAGCGCCAGCGCCTCCTCGGCCGACCAGTACTCCCGCTCGATCTTCAGGTCCGGCAGCCGCAGCCCGGCCATGGTGATCACGGTGAGCGTGGCGTCGGCGCCGAGCAGCCCCTCCGGCGGACGGCCGAAGAAGAGCAGCGCCAGCGGCATCTCGGCGGTGTCCAGCAGCAGGTTGGCCAGCTCCCGGCCCTCGTCCTCCAGCCCGGCCAGGCAGGCCACCACGTCGTCCAGGGTGGACGTCTCCTCGGCCGGCACCTGCCGGACCGCGTGCCGGAACAGGGTCGCGGTGGACGCCTCCCGGGCCACCTGCGGCGGCACCAGCATCATGCAGATGTCCTGCACCAGCATCCGCCGCTCGGCGCGGGCGTTCGAGACCGCGATCTGGAACTCCCGGTCACCCGCGCTGCCGGCCGGGAACTCGGTGCGCAGCGGCGTCGGGATCAGCGCGTACGGCGCCAGCGTGCCGTGCTCGGAACCGGTCAGGTTCAGCACGCGTGAGTACGGTCGCAGCTCCGGCATCGCGCAGAGCCGGGCCAGCGGGCCGGACGGGTCGAGCAGGGTCACCTGCACCCCGCGCCGGGCGGCCAGATAGCCGAGCGCGCCGAGCAGGGTCGACTTGCCACCGCCCGGCTCGGCGACGAAGACGGCCAGGCCGGAACGCTCCCGTACCTCCATCGGGAAGTGCAGGTCGAGGAAGACCGGCCGGCGGCAGGTGCCGGCGGTCCGCCCGATCAGGTCGCCGCGCCGGTCGCCGACCGTGGAGGCGGCCTGCGGCAACGCGGCGGCGAGCAGGTTCACCGGCATCCGGCGCAGGTAGCCGGTGTTCGCGATCGGCTCGCCGGGGATGAACTCCCGGGCCAGCCAGTCCTGGTTCTTCGGGTGTTGCAGCGAGACCCGCAGCTCGCGGCTGTAGAGCTGGATAAGCCGCCGGGCCCGCTCCAGGCACTCCTCCCTGGTCCGCCCGCCGACCGCGATCCGGTGCCAGCCGTGTGCCCGGGCCGACTCCACCGGCAGCCCGGTGGTCATCTCGTCGCCGATCACCAGCGCCCGCTTGGCCAGCCGCTCCAGCTCCGGCGGTGCGTCGATGCCGTGCTCGGCGTAGTCGAGCTGCTGGGAGCGGATCATCCGCAGCCGGTGTTCGAGGTTGCGGAACGAGTCGCCGGGACCCAGGATGTCGACCCGGGTGGAAAGTTCCATCGGCCAGGGCAGCCGCTCGTGGAAGTGCAGCCACGGCTCGTGCCGCTCCGGAATCTCCAGCGGCTCCATCCGGCCCACGGCCAGCACGGCGACGTGCCGCTCCTCGCCGGTCATCCGGTTGACCAGCTTCACCGTCGACCCGTACGGGGTGCGGTAGCGCTCCACCTGCTCGGTCAGCGCGAGCAGGTCGCCGCGTTCCCACCGGCCGTTGGTGACCGGCGAGAGCTGGCCGGGCGGGGCCATGCAGAGCGCCACCGAGCGGAACATCAACCATTCCAGCTCGTCCGAGCTGACTTGCCGGCCGCGCATCCCGAACGCGCCCAGCACCTCGTCGAACTGCTCGACGGTCCGGCCCAGCTTGCGGCGTTCCCCGTCGGCGGTGCCCCGGCCGAAGCTGCGGAGGATCCGCTCGGCGAACGAGTTGCCGAGCGACCGGCGGGCGAAGGTGACGCCGAGATAGGTCTGCCCCTCGGCGTGGTTGACCGAGAGCAGGTGCCGCTGGGCGGCGACCAGGTGGTCCGACCAGCTCGGCGCGCCGGCCACCGGGGCCAGCGGGTGCGGGGTGTGCGTGTCGATCGTCCGGGCCCACTCGTCGGCCGGGAACGGCCGGGTGGTCCGGCGCAGGTGCAGCCGGAAGCCGGCGAGTCCGGCGTACTGCTCGGAGATGGCCGCCAGCAGCGCCTCCCGCTCGGCGTCCGGGCGGAACGCCCAGCGCACCTCCGGCAGCCAGTACCAGGCGGTGACGGTGTTCGGGGTGAAGGTGAGGTGACCGGCGATCTCGGTGATGGCCAGCTCGACGGCGGGATCCCGGTCGCCGAAGCGGAGCTTGGGTGCGCGTACCCGCTGGGGCTTGGTCAGCGGCTGCGGACGGGTCGGCTTCGGCGTCTTGCCGCGCTGCTTCGGTGCCACCGGTCCGGGCTCCCGCTCGGGCCGCTTGCCGGCACGCCGGGCCGGGGGCTCGGCGGGGTCGCGGACGATCGGCAACGCATCGGAGTGCTCGCCGCCGCGCTGCTGCGGGGCCGGGCCCGGCCGTCCGGCGTACGCCTCGGCGGGGTCGGTGCCGGCCGGTGCGTCCGGCAGGGGCGCCGGCCCGGCTCCGGCGGTCGTCGCTTCGCCCGGCCAGCCGGTGCTGCTGCCGACCGGCGCGGGTTCGGGGTGCCCGGGTTCGATCCGGCGTGCGTCGGTGGCGCCGCGGGGGTCGACGGTGCCGCCCTGCCCCGGCCGGCCGGCTGGGCCGGCCGGAGTCACCGGGGTCGGCGGGGCGGTCGGCGGGGCTGGCGGGGCGTATCGGGCGGCCGGCTGGCCGGGCACGGCCTCGTGCTGGCCGGCGTTGCCCGCCGGGAGCTGGTCCGGCTCCCAGGCCGGCAGGCCGACGGCGGCGTCCGGGTCCTCGCCCCAGCGTCCGCGCGGATGCGGCGAGGGTGGCCGCCCGGTGGGCCGGGTCGCGGGGCTGGCCGGCTGGGTCGGGCCGGGGTTGGCCGGCTGGACCGGACCGGCGCCGAAGAGGTCGAGGAAGGGGGAGTCGATGTCCGGGTGCTCGGCCGGGGCCGGCGGTGCGGCGGGTGCGGGGGGCGTGGCGGGGCGGGGCGGACGGTTCCGGGCCGGTGGCTGCGGCGCCTGGAAGACCGCGACCGCTCCGTGTCCGGTGTTGCTGAGCAGCGCGGCGTCGTACTCGCTCTCCTCTGTGGACTCGGACGGGTGGTAGCCGGAGGACTGCGTACCGTTACCGGCGTTGTCGACCGGGCGGCCTGCCGGGTGCGCGGAGCCCGGCCGGGAGGGGCGGGTCATGCCGCCGCCTCGTCCAGCCCGACGGGCTCCAGAATGGAGCGACGGAGGAATCTGCCTCGCTCGGTCACGCCGTCACCTCGCTGCGGTCGGTCATGTCAGCTGCTCCCGGATCCGGATACGGGTCGCGACCAGTCGTGGGTCGCGCTGCTCTGTCGCCGGTTCGCGGGTGCGCCGCCAGTCGGTGAGTGCCGTCCGGATGACCATCCGGGCGGGCCGATCGGGGTCGACGTACCGGAAGACGAAGGAGGTGGTGACGATCGCGAGCGCGATCTCCCAGGCGGGGATCAGCTCGACGGTGAAGGTGAAGAGCCAGTGAATGAACATGAACAGCGGCACCAGCAACATGAACAGCCCGTACTGCGTGTAAGGCAGGTGGATGGGCAGTGTGTAGCCGGGCGGCCCCAGGTAGACCAGGCGGGCCCGATAGATGTCGTCGTCGGTGCGCAGCCGCATCTCGTGCTCCGCGGTCTATTCGAAGATCAGGTTGATCAGGTTCTCGCCGACGAAGAACAGCGTCGCCGCCCCGGCGATGAAGGCCAGGCCGAGCAGCGCGATCGCCGAGCTGGTCAGCACCTTGGAGACCTCGCCCTTGCTGGCCCGGCCGATGAAGATCACGCCGAGTACGGCGAGCAGGATCGGCGCGATGTTCGTGGCGAAGAAGCCGACGATTCCATCGGTGTCTATGTTGCCCTCGGGCTCGGCCGCCGAGACGGACGCGAGGGTGTGGAGCGCGTGCGTGGCAGCCGGCCATGCCGTCTCCACCAGCTCCATGGCGAACATCGGAATCCTCCCCGGGTGCGGCGACGCCCCGCCTCCGCACTGCTGTCAAGCCCGGTAAACCAGGTCGGTCGTGGGGTGTTGATCGACCCTGCGTCTCGCAATCACCGCGAAGGGTGATGGTTTGTGGGCATCTTTGTCCTAATTCGGCCCATCTCTTAAGTTCTGGTATCTGGCTGATGCGAGCGTACGGCGCGTGCCTGTTTGGAACAAGCCGCGACGAGTGCAGCGGATCCTTCCCCAGCGGGCACTTTTCACGTCCCCACCGGGCGGCCGACAGCCCGGCGCCACCGGGCGGCCCGCCGGCCGGTAGCGTCGGGTCGTGAGCGAGTCGGTGCGGGAGGGCGGCGGCGCCCCGGAGCTGCTGCGCTCGCCGGAGCCGGTGGTGATCGGGGTCCTCAACGTCACCCCCGACTCCTTCTCCGACGGCGGCCGGTACGCCGACCTCGACGCCGCGGTCCGGCACGGGGTGCGGATGCACGCCGAGGGCGCCCGGCTGATCGACGTCGGTGGCGAGTCCACCCGGCCCGGCGCGGACCGGGTCGACGCGGAGACCGAGGCGGCCCGGGTGCTGCCGGTGATCCGGGAACTCGCCGCCCGGGGCGTGCCGATGAGCGTGGACACCTACCGGGCCGGCGTGGCCGCCGCCGCGCTGGCCGCCGGGGCGACGGTGGTCAACGACGTCTCCGGCGGGCTCGCCGACCCGGACATGGCCAGGGTGGTCGCCGAGGCGGGCTGCCCGTGGATCCTGATGCACTGGCGGGCGCACGCCAAGCGGATGCAGGAACTCGCCCACTACACCGACGTGGTCGCCGACGTGCGGGCCGAGCTGGCCCAGCGGATCGCCGCCGCCCTCGCCGCCGGGGTCGCCGCCGACCGCCTCGTGCTCGACCCCGGGCTCGGCTTCGCCAAGCGGCCGGCCGACAACTGGCAGCTCACCGCCCGGCTGCCCGAACTGCTCTCGCTCGGCTATCCACTGCTCTTCGCGGCCAGCCGCAAGTCGTACCTGGGCAGCCTGCTGGCCGGCCCGGACGGTACGCCCCGGCCGACCGGGGAGCGTGCCGCCGCCACGATCGCCACCAGCGTGCTCGCGGTCGCGGCCGGCGCCTGGGGGGTACGGGTGCACGACGTACGGGGGACAGTGGACGCGCTCGCCGTCTGGGCCGCCAGCGGCCGCCCCCGACTGGCGACCGGGGAGCCGACCCGATGACCAGGGCGGCGGGCGGCGGAGCCGACGACAGGGCCGACCCGATGACCAGGGCGGCGGGCGGCGGAGCCGACGACAGGGCCGACCGGATGACCAGGGCGGCGGGCGGCGGAGCCGACGACAGGGCCGGACCGACCACCGACCGGATCGTGCTGACCGGGCTGCGGGCGCGCGGCCGGCACGGCGTCTATGACTTCGAGCGGGAGCGGGGGCAGGACTTCGTCGTCGACGTGGTGCTGGAACTCGACCTCTCCGTCGCCGGCCGCTCCGACGACGTGGCCGACACCGTGCACTACGGCGAACTCGCCGGGCGGCTGGTCGCGATCGTGACCGGCGAGCCGGTGAACCTGATCGAGACGCTGGCCGAGCGGCTCGCCGCCGCCTGCCTGGCGGATCCACGGGTACTCGTCGGCACCGTCACCGTGCACAAGCCGCAGGCGCCGATCCCGCACGACTTCGCCGACGTGGCGGTGACCGTCACCCGGCGGCGCGCCGTCCGGGAAGGCGGCACCGGATGAGCCGGGCGGTGCTCTCGCTCGGCAGCAACCTCGGCGACCGGCTTGGACACCTGCGCACGGCGGTGACCGGGCTGCGGGACGTACTCCTGGTCGCCTCCGGGGTCTACGAGACGCCGCCGTGGGGTGACCCGGACCAGCCGGCGTACCTGAACGCCGTGCTGTTGGTGCGGGACGACGCCGCCGGAGCGCGGGACTGGCTCGACCGGGCCCGGGCCGCCGAGGCGGCGGCCGGCCGGGTCCGCGATCCGGGGCGCCGGTTCGGGCCGCGCAGCCTCGACGTCGACGTGATCGCGGTCTGGTCGGCGGACGGCGAGCCGGTGGTCGGCGACGACCCGGAACTGACCCTGCCGCATCCCCGGGCCCACCTGCGGGCGTTCGTGCTCCGGCCGTGGATCGACGTCGACCCGTACGGGCGGCTGCCGGGCCACGGCTGGCTGACCGACCTGATGGCGCGCGAGCCGGTCGCCACCGACGTGCTGGACCTGCGCCCTCGTCCGGATCTGCGGTTAGAGTCGGATTGACGGCGGGCCGCGGCCCGCGGCGGCATCCCCGTCGGCCCAGGCGCGGAGCGGACGCCGTGCCGCCCCGCCGGGCGGTGCCCGACCCGGAGCTGCCGGTGACCCGGCGGCGGCGGTCGTCGAGGCAGTGACGACGAGGTAGTGACGACGAGCGGAGTGAGGAAGAGTTGTGACCGAGCGCAGATCCCCGACGCGCGGCCCGGCCCCCGAGCGCGGCCGGATGGGTCCGACCAGACCCGCCACCCTGGTGGTCGCCGGACTCGCATCGGCGGCCCTGGCCTGGTTGCTGGTCAGCAGCTTCTACAGCCACATCCCGCCACTGCCCTGGCTGCCGATCGTCACCCTGCTCGGGCTCGCCGCCCTGGAGGGGTACGCGGCGGCGAACACCAAGGCCCGGATCGAGCGCCGGCCCGGCCGGGATCCGGTGGAGCCGCTGGCGGTGGCCCGGTTCGTCGTACTGGCCAAGGCGTCCGCACTGGTCGGGGCGATCTTCGCCGGCTTCTACGCCGGACTGGACGTCTGGCTGCTCATCGAGCGGACCCGGGCGGCCGCGAACGACGTACCGGCAGCCACGGCGGGACTGGGCGCGTCGCTCGCCCTGATGGGTGCGGCGCTCTGGCTGGAGCGCTCCTGCCGGGTGCCAGATCGTGATGACCGCGATTCGGAGAGTGACGATCCGGAGTGGCGCGACCAGCGCTGAGCAGGCAGCGGGCCGAACCGGCGCGTACCGGGGGTGACGGCCGGGCGTGCACGCGGGTACGGTGCCTCCGACCGGGCCAGATCCGTCCACCCCGATGGATCACCGCCCACGTCCGACCGCTCCGGTCCCGGATGGCGCCCCGGGCCGGGGCCTGCTCGGCGGGACGAAACAGGAGGCGCGCGAGATGGCGTACGACGACTCGATCTATCGGCGACGGGACTCCGGGACGGATCCGGTCGGCACCAGCGACCGCTACGATCCCCGGTACGACGACGACTCGGGTTACGACGCCGGCCGTACCTCGACCGGTGGCGTCACCGGCCGGTTCATGGGCGGCGAACCGGCCGGCACCGGAGACCCGGAGCCGGCCGAACCGACCCGGCGGCGCAACGTCTCGGCGGCCTCGCTGGAGAACGTCTTCGACGACCCGGCGCACGGCGAGCCCGGCCGGGACCGGATCGCCGTGCACCTGCTCTGGGAACTGGTGCTGCTGGTCGTGGTCGGGGTGTTGCTCTTCCTGACCAACCGGGACTTCCCCGAGCTGCTCCGCGGCGACCAGCGGGAGAGCCTGCTGGTCCTCGGCACCGCGATCGGCCTGCTGACCCTCGGCGCCGGGCTGACCCTGCGGACCGCCGCGCCGAACCTCGCGCTGGGCCCGGTCGCGGTCGCCACCGCGCTGCACTTCGCCGAGAACTCCGACCGGGGAGTGGTCACGGCGATGCTGCCGGCGCTGGTCGCCGGGGTGGCGGTCGGCCTGGTGATCGCCGTACTCGTGGTGGGCTTCCAGGTGCCGAGCTGGGCGGCCAGCCTCGCCGCCGGGCTCGGGGTGGTCGTCTTCATCGAGCAGCGGAGTGCGCCGGTCGAGGTGCAGGGCGACTACGACCCGACCCGGCACGCGCTCTACCTCTTCGCCGGCTTCGCCGCCGTGGCCGTACTGGCCGGGCTGCTCGGCACCGTCAAGACCGTACGCCGGGCCGTCGGCCGGTTCCGGCCGGTGGCTGACCCGGCGCTGCGCCGGGGCGGGGCCGCCGGAGTCCTGGTCACGCTCGGCCTGGTGCTGTCGACGGTCTTCGCGGTCGGCGCCGGGATGCTGCTGGCGGCCGGCGGGACCGGCCCGGTGGCGCCGACCACCGGCATCGAGTGGACCGGTCTGGCCATGGGTGCCGCGCTGCTCGGCGGCGCCAGCGCCTTCGGCCGGCGGGGCGGGATCGCCGGCGGGCTGCTCGCGACCGTCGCACTCACCGTGTTCATCTGGTACGCCGACGAGCGCGACCTGGACATCGCGCCGACCGCCCTGGCCGCCGTACTGGTGGCCGCCGGGCTGCTGGTGACCCGCCTGGTCGAGGCGAACGGCCGCCCCCGGGGGTACGCCGAGCGGGGCCGGGACTGGGCGGTGGAGGAGGAGCCGGCGGCGGCGCCGAGCTGGGAGACCGCCCAGGCGCAGCGGCCGGAGCCGTGGACCTCGTCGCTGCCCGGCCAGCCGACCGACCGCTGGGGTGGCGACCGCTGGGACGCGACCGACCGGTGACCCGGCCGGCGACCTCGGCGCCGAGCAGCTGCTCGGCGCGGGCGGTGCGGCTTGCGGTGGTTCGGGCGGATAGGCTCGGCGCATGACGGAATCGGGTTCCGAGTCGCGTACCACGCCGAGCTTTGCCGAGCTGGACGCGCTGTCCACCGAGGAGTTGCGGGAACGGGCCTTCGCGCTGGCCCGGGAACGGCGGGACATCGGCTTCTTCTGGTCGGTGATCCGGCACCTGCCGAACGCGGACGAGGCGGCGGCGCTGGACGGCTCGCCGAACTCGGCCGGTCCGACCGTCGACGAGGCGGTCGCGCTCTGGCGGGAGTTCACCGGCCACGGCTACGAGGAGACCGCGCCGCTGCTCCGGGCCGCCTTCATCGACTATCTGCAGAAGCACTGAGGCGTACCTCCGGAAGCAGCCGAGGATCGGTCCGGCAATTCCGGCAATCCACGACTGTCATCGCGTCAATGGTGCGAATCGGTTGAAGCCAAGCGCATTCCAAGAATCCGGCATCGGGTTTCGCGATCGGATTCGGCTGGGAATTAGCTGTGTATGGCTCTCACCAACAGATACAAGACGGCCACGGGTGCGGGTACCCTCGCCGCACTCGTACTGGTCCTGGTCTTCGGCAGCCCCTGGTATGCCGACTGGGCCCGGGACGAAACCGACCCGGACACCGCGGGCGGCTGGTTCCTCCGGCTGCTCGCCTGGCCGGCCTGGCGGTTCGACTCGGACGACACGATCCAGAACGTCATCGCCGCCGACCTCAAGGCGATCCTCGTGGTGGTGCTCACCTGGGTCTTCCTCTACCTGCTGCCCGGCTCGCAACTGGCCCGCGCCCGGGGAACCCTCAGCCAGCTCTTCGCCGGCTGGTCGGCGTACGTCTTCGCCGGTGCGTTCGCGGCGTTGCTGGCCACGCTGATCGGCAGCAACCCGTCGCTGCTGGGCGCCTTCCAGGCCGCCGGCAGCGGCGCCGGGTACGGCTTCTTCGTCGGCTGGATCATCGGCCTGGCCACCCTCGGCGGATGGCGGGGCCGGCGCTGAGGTCGACGCCCTCCCCCCGGGCACGACCTCGGCACACGCGGGTGGACAAGCCCGCTCGACGGCGCCCGGAGTGACCGACCGCCCTTCCCTCCCGCGATCGGCGCACTCCGGGCGTCGTGACGTCTGCCGCCGGACCGGGCCGCGGTTGCCGGGCCGGGCTGCCGGGCCGGGCTGCCGTTGCCCGGTCCGGGCCACGGCCCGGTCCGGTCCGGGTCCGGGCTATGGCCGCCCGGTCCGTGCTGCGGTTGCCGGGCCAGGCTGCGGGTGGCTATCCGACCGGGTCGGCCGGGTAGTCGATGCTGAGGATCTCGTACCGGCGCAGCGTGCCGACCGGCTCGCCGTCGTCGCCCGTCACCCGGGCGTCGTCCGAGTTCGTCCGCAGCAGCACCGCCAGCGCGTCGTAGAGCGACGACCCGAGCGGCACGGTCGGCAGCCCGGCGACCGCCTCCGGGTCGGCCGGCAGCGGGCGCAGCAGGTCCCGGGTCACCGGGGTGACCGCCAGTCGCCGGATCGCCCGGTCGGTCCCGACGAACTCCCGGACGAACGCCGAGGCCGGCTCGCCGAGCAGGGTCGCCGGGTTGGCGTACTGCTCCAGCCGGCCGCCCTGGGAGAGCACCACGATCCGGTCGCCGAGCCGGACCGCCTCGTCCAGGTCGTGCGTGACCAGCACGACCGTCTTGCGCACCTCGGCCTGAAGCCGCAGGAACTCCTCCTGGAGCCGGGCCCGGGCGATCGGGTCGACCGCCGAGAACGGCTCGTCCATCAGCAGCACCACCGGGTCGGCGGCCAGCGCCCGGGCGACCCCGACCCGCTGCCGCTGGCCGCCGGAGAGTTCGTGCGGATAGCGCGGGCCGAAGATGCCCGGGTCGAGGCCGACCAGCTCCAGCAGCTCGGCGACGCGCTGCGCGGTCCGGGCCTTCGGCCAGCCGAGCAGCCTCGGCACGGTGCCGACGTTCGTGGCGATGGTCTGGTGCGGGAAGAGCCCGACGTTCTGGATCACGTAGCCGATCCGCCGCCGCAGCCGTACCGGGTCGACCCGGGTGACGTCCTCGTCGCCGAGCAGGATCCGCCCGGAGGTCGGCTCGATCAGCCGGTTGATCATGCGCAGCACGGTGGACTTGCCGCAGCCGGACGGCCCGATCAGCACCACCAGCTCGCCGGCCTTGACCTCCAGACTCAGCTCATCGACTGCCACCGTGCCGTCGGGATACTGCTTGCGTACCTGGTCGAGGGTTATCGCGGCGGCACCCGTGGTGCCGGCGGACCCGGCGGAGCCGGCCTCCGGGGTAACGTCCACGTATGTCCTTCCGGGTGATGGACCGGGCTGACCCGGGTAATCCGTGGTTCTCCTGGGATTATGTGCAGGGCAACTCCGAGACGATCGTCGCCGCCCTGCGCGAACACGCCGCCCTCACCGCGCAGGCCGTGCTGATCGCCGCGCTCGTCGCGATCCCGCTGGCCGTGCTGGCGTACTGGTTCCGGCCGCTCACCGGGCCGATTCTCGCACTCTCCGGCGTGCTCTACACGATCCCCTCGCTGGCGCTCTTCGCCTTCGTCGCACCGTACCTGGGCACGGGGACCGCGACGGTACTGCTCGGCCTGGTCCTCTACGCGCTGCTGCTGATCGTCCGCAACGCGCTCGCCGGGTTCAACCAGGTGCCGGAGGAGGTCCGGGACGCGGCACAGGGCATGGGGTACGGCCGGTTCGCCCGGCTGCTCCGGATCGACCTGCCGCTGGCGTTGCCGGGCATCTTCATCGGCCTGCGCCTGGCGACCGTCTCCACGGTGGCCCTGGTCACCGTCGGGGTACTCGTCGGACACGGCGGGCTCGGGCAGCTCATCCTCGGCGGGTTCCGGAACAACTTCTTCAAGGCCGAGATCATGACCGGGACGCTGCTCTGCGTACTCCTGGCTCTGGTCCTGGATCTGGCCCTGGCCGGCCTGGCCCGGCTGCTCACCCCGTGGGCCCGGCGCCGGGCGGCGGCCGGATGAGGCCGGTGCGGCAGCGGCGGACGATCCCGGGGAGGGTGGCCGGATGAACCCGATCGAGCAGGCGGTCGTCTGGCTCAACGACCCGTTGAACTGGACCAATCCCGGCGGGGTCTTCGACCGGCTGGTGGAGCACCTGGGCATCTCGGCCGTCGCCGTGGCGCTCGGCTGCCTGGTCGCCTGGCCGCTCGGGCTCTGGCTCGGTCACATCGGCCGGGGCGGCGGGGCGGTGGTGCTGGTCTGCAATGTCACGCTCGCCATCCCCACCATCGCGTTGCTGACCATCCTGCCGCTTACCGCGCTCAACTTCGGCAAGCCGCCGGTGATCATCGCGCTGGCGGTCTTCGCGGTGCCGCCGCTGCTGGCGAACGCGTACACCGGGGTCCGGCAGGTGGACCCGGAGGTGCGTGACGCCGCACGCGGGATGGGGCTCTCCGGTGGGCAGTTGCTGCGCCGGGTGGAGCTGCCGCTCGCGGTGCCGTACCTGGCGGCCGGGTTCCGGACCGCCGCCGTGCAGGTGGTGGCGACCGCCGCGCTCGCCTCGTTCGTCAACGGCGGCGGGCTGGGGCAGATCATCAGCGCCGGGTTCGGGCTGGGCATATCGGTCGGCGGCGGGCAGATCCTGGCCGGCGGCCTGCTGGTCGCGGTACTCGCGCTGCTGGTCGAGCTGGCCTTCGGGCTGGTGGAACGCGTGGTCACGCCCCGGCCGCTGCGCCGCGCCCGGCGCCGGCTCGTCCGGCGGGCCGACCAGCGGGCAGCGGCGGCGATCACCGGCTCCTAGCCGTTCGCCGCGGCTTCTGGCCGTTCGTCGCGGCTCCTGCCGTGCCTCGGAGTGGCCGGCGGGTGTGGGGCTGGTCACGGGCCACGGCGGGTGACGGCCCGGCTGGGCAGGGGCCCGCCCGCGTGGGTTTCACCCCGCGTAGCCGACGCTGCGCTCTGTGTGCCTCTTTGCGTGACGATCCGGGAACGAAGCCGGCCACGAATTGTCGTACCAGACGGGAGGATGTTTCGTGGAAGGTCGCGGGCGGCCGTCCTGACATGTCGCCCGTCGGACACGCGGCCGGCCCACGGGGGGCCGCGCCGGGACACAGGAGGCGGGCGTTTTCATGCGTACGCGTACACGTCTGGCAGTGGGCGCGGCCGGCGCCATCGTCGCGGCCGGCTTTCTCGCCGGCTGCGGTGGGGCCGGCTCGTCCGGCACCCAGGCCCCGGCCACCGGGGCCCAGGGCGCCGGATGCGCGCCGGTGGCGGGGTCGGGCCTGGTCGTGCTCGACGACGACAAGAAGCTCCAGAACACCGACAACATCATTCCGGCGATCAACAGCAAGGTCGCCCAGCCGCAGCTGGTCGCGGCCCTGGACAAGGTTTCGGACAGCCTCGACACGACCAAGCTGATCAACCTGAACAAGGCGGTCGACGTGGACCGCAAGACCCCGAAGGCGGCCGCCGAGGAGTTCGCCGCGGCCAGCAACCTCACGGCGGGCATCCCGACCGGCGGCAGCGGCAACATCACCGTCGGCGCGGCCAACTTCAGCGAGAACCAGACCCTCGGCGAGCTGTACCGGATCGCCCTCACCGCCGCCGGCTACCAGGTCAAGGTGCAGCAGATCGGCAACCGCGAGCTGTACGAGCCGGCGCTGGAGAAGGGCGACATCCAGGTCGTCCCGGAGTACGCCGCCACGATGGCGGACTTCCTGAACAACAAGGTGAACGCCAACGCCGGCGCCACCCCGCCGCCGATCTCCTCGCCCGACCTCGACCAGACGGTGAACGGGCTCAAGGCGGCCGGCGAGAAGGTGGGGATCACCTTCGGCAAGCCCTCGGCCGCACAGGACCAGAACGCGTTCGCGGTCACCAAGGCGTTCGCCGACAAGTACGGCGTACGCACGCTCAGCGAACTGGCCGCGAAGTGCTCCGGCTCGGCGACCGTACTCGGCGGCCCGCCGGAGTGCCCGCAGCGGCCGAAGTGCCAGGCCGGGCTGGTCCAGGTCTACAACTTCAACGCGGGCCGGTTCGACTCGCTCGACGCCGGTGGCCCGCAGACCAAGTCGGCGCTGACCACCGGCACGATCAGCGTCGGACTGGTCTTCTCCTCCGACGGCGCGCTCGCCGCGAGCTGACCGCCCGCCGGCGCGACTGACACAGGGGCCGGCCGGCACCACCGTGGGTGGGGTCGGCCGGCCCCTTCCTTCACGTCTTCCTTTACCGGCGTCGCCATTTCGGTCCACGGCAACTGTGGGTAGGCTCGACTGCCATGTCAGCCCGCGAGGCGCCCGAGGAAACCCGCCGTAGGCCGCTGCTGACCGTACTCTTCTGGGTCGGGGTGGGGCTGGCTCCGCTGGCCGCCCTGTTACTCCTGCTCGGGCAGGGTAACGGCCCGCTGCGGATCGCGGCGGTGCTGGCCGTACTCGCGGTTGTCCTGATCGGACTGTCGATCACGTTGCGCGGCGACTCGGAGGGTGTCCGGCTCGACCTGGAGGAAACCCTCGTCGAGGAACTCGACGACCTGCGGGGCGAACTGCGCAACGACATCGCCACCGCCGCCCGGGCCACACACAAGGCGTTCGGCGAGAAGCTGGAGGTCGTACAGGGCAACGTCGAGGCGCTGCGCGGCGAGATCGAGTCGGTCCGGGCCGGTACGGCCGGGCCGGTCGCACCGATGGTCGCCAGAGTGCCCGGTGCCGCCACTGTGCCGGGTGTTACGAGTGTGGCGGGTGCCGGAAATGTGGCGGGTGCCGCGAGTGTGCCGGGTGCCGCGAGCGGGTCGGCCGGTGATGCGGGGGTGGTCGCCGGTGCGCCGGTCCCGGCAGCTACGCCCGCCGGCCGGGCGGCGGCGAGGTCGCCCCGGAGCGGTCGCGAGCACGGCGATCCGGCGCGCGCCGGCCGGGTATCGGACGGGCCGGCCCCGCCGAGCTGGGCGCCCGGCGGACCGGTAGCCGGCTCCCGCCCCGACGGACCCCGCCGGGCGGTCGGCGACTCGGCTCCGCCGCCGCTGGAGGACCCGGACGAGACCGGCGAGTTCCACGGCCGGTCGGTCGGCGGGCAGCATGGCGGCGGGCAGCATGGCGGCGGGCAGCACTCCGCCGGCCAGCACTCCGCCGGCTACCGGGCCGGCGGCCAGCACAGCGGTGGTGACCGGGGCGGATCGGCCCGGGGGCGGTACGGCCGGGACGACACCCCGACGGGCGGGTCCGGGCGGCACGGCCAGTCGTGGGCCCCGCCGGGACCCCGGCAGGGCGGCTCCGGCGGCCTGCCGGGCAACCCTGGCCCGACGCCCGGCCCGATGTCCGGGCCGCCGCTGGGCCGGGGGGTGGTCCGGCACACCGAGACGGTTCAGGTGACCACCCGGCAGACCATCGTCGGTGCGCACGAGGACGACGACCACTTCGGTTACGGCGCCGGTGCGGGGACGTACGGCGGCGGCGGTTACGGCGGCGGCGCAGCCCAGCCGGGCGGTTACGGCACAAGCGGTCACGGCACCGGTTACGGCGGAGCACCGACCGGCAGCCACGGCGGCGGGACCTACGGCGCCGGAACGTACGGGGGCGGAACGTACGGGGGCGGGAACCATGGCGCCGGGACCTACGGCGGCGGGAACTACGGCGGTCACGGCGGCGGTGGTGAACGGGGCGGGAGCGCCGGCCGGGGCGGAGACGAGCGTCGAGGTGGCGGCGGTTACGGCGGCGACACCTACGGCGGTCGCGGAGAACGCGGCGGCGGGACCGGCGGCCGGGGCGGTGACGAGCCCCGCCACGGCGGCGGTTACGACGACGGACCCGGTGTTCACGGCGGTGCTGGCGACCGTGCGAGCGGTCCCGGCCGTGACGACCGTGTGAGCGGTGCCGGCCGTGACGACCGTGCGGGCGATGGCGGTGGCGGCTACGGCCGTGCCGGTGGATGGGGCGGCGGGGAGCCGAACGGATACCGGCCCGGCGACCAGGACGAGGTCCAGGATGCCGGCAACACCTACGGCGGCGGCGGCCACGGCGGTGCCACCCACGGCGGTGCCACCCACGGCGGCGGTTACGGAGGCGGCGGCAGCCAGCCGGACGGCCGGGACGAGCCGCCGGACGACCGGCGGTCGGCACAGGGTCGCCAGCCGGGTGAGTCCACCGGACAGGGGCGGGACGGGTGGCGGTTCGGCGAGGGTGTCTGGCGCGGCCGTTCGGCCGAGCCGGATCCGGACCTGGAGACCGGCGACCCGGCCGACGACTCGTACTGGGCCGAGCTGCGGGCCGGTGACAACTGGACCTCGGTACGCACCGACGACCGTGGCCGGGAGGTCCGGATGGGCGAGCGCCAGGCGTCGATGCGCTCCGACGAGTCGGGTACGGAGTTGCGCGTCGAGGGCCGCTGGGCGGAGATGCGCCGCGAAGAGCCGAGGCCGGAGCAGGACCGGCGGGCCGGGCGCGAGTGGTCGGAGTCGCGCGACGACGACCGGTCTACCGGCGGCCGGCACGGTCCGGCCGGCTGGTCCGGCGGCGCTGGCGACGACGGGAACCGGCGTGGCGGCGGTGGCGGCGACGGGAACCGGCGTGGCGGCGGTGGCGGCGACGGGAACCGGCGTGGCGGCGGTGGCGGCGACGGGAACCGGCGTGGCGGCGGTGGCGGCGACGGGGACTGGCGTGGCGGCGGTGGCGGCGACGGGGACTGGCGTGGCGGCGGTGGCGGCGACGGGGACTGGCGTGGCGGCGGCGACCTCGGCACCGGGGGTCAGGGGTGGCAGTGCTCCGTTGCTGCTCCGGCGCTGCCGGCCGGCGGCGTGGACCCGGCCGCCGCCTGGGGTCCGCCCCGCCAGGAGCCCGAACCGGAGCCGGCCCGCCGAGGACGGCGGCACCGGGACGACGAGGAGTACGGCTACCCGCCGCTGGACGAGTCACCCCGGGCCGGCGGCACCCGACGGTCGGAGTACGGCTACGCCACCGACGGCGACTGGCGCTGACTTCCCCGCTGGCGAACACGCACTCCCGCACACTCAGCCCGGTACCGGGGTGTCGGGCCCGTCGGCGGCCGACTACTTGTCGATGTCGCCGACGACGAAGAACATCGAGCCCAGGATCGCGATCAGATCCGGCACCAGGCAGCCGGGGAGCAGCGTGGCCAGCGCCTGCACGTTGGCGTACGACGCGGTGCGCAGTTTCATCCGCCACGGCGTCTTGTCACCCCGGGACACCAGGTAGTACCCGTTGATCCCGAGCGGGTTCTCGGTCCAGGCGTAGGTGTGCCCCTCGGGCGCCTTCACCACCTTGGGCAGCCGCACGTTCACCGGACCGGTGATCCGGTCGACCTGGTCCAGGCAGCGTTCCGCGAGGTCGAGTGAGACGTACACCTGGTCGAGCAGGACCTCGAAGCGGGAGTGGCAGTCCCCGGCGCTGCGGGTGACCACCGGCACCTCCAGCGACCCGTACGCCAGGTACGGCTCGTCGCGGCGCAGGTCGAGGTCGAGCCCGGAGGCCCGGCCGACCGGCCCGGAGGCGCCGTACGCGGCCGCGTCGGCGGCGGAGAGCACCCCGACCCCGACGGTACGGGCCAGGAAGATGTCGTTGCGCCGGATCAGGTTGTCCAGGTCCGGCAGGCGGCGGCGTACCTCGCCGATCGCCGCCCGGGCCCGCCGGGTCCAACCGGCCGGCACCTCCTCCTTGAGTCCGCCGACCCGGTTGAACATGTAGTGGATCCGGCCGCCGGAGACCTCCTCCATGACGGCCTGGAGGGTCTCCCGTTCCCGGAAGGCGTAGAACACCGGGGTGATGGCGCCGATCTCCAGCGGGTAGGAGCCGAGGAACATCAGGTGGTTGAGCACCCGGTTCAACTCGGCCAGGGCGGTACGCAGCCAGACGGCCCGTTCCGGCACCTCCATCCCCATCAGCCGCTCGACCGCCAGCACCACGCCCAGTTCGTTGGAGAACGCCGAGAGCCAGTCGTGCCGGTTGGCCAGCACGATGATCTGCCGGTAGTCGCGTACCTCGAAGAGTTTCTCCGCGCCCCGGTGCATGTAGCCGATGATCGGCTCGCAGGCGATCACCCGCTCCCCGTCGAGCACGAGCTTGAGCCGGAGTACGCCGTGCGTCGACGGATGCTGCGGCCCGATGTTCAGCACCATGTCGGCGGTGTCGAGGCCCGCCCCGGTGCCGACGGTCAGCTCCCGCAGCGCCCCGGTGTCGGCAGTCATGCCCGTCATCGTGCCACGACCGGCCCGGCTGCATAGCCGGCCGACCCGACCGCGCGGCGCTCGTTCGACAGCACACTGATGCGTTTCTTGCAGGATGTGTCTGTCCTTTGCGTCATAGGCATATGGCGCGCAGCATGGTTGACATCGACGAGGATCTGCTGTCCGAAGCGGCCCGGCTGCTGGGCACCACCACGAAGAAGGACACCGTGAACGCGGCCCTCCGGGAGGTGGGCGACCGGATGCGCCGGCTTGAGGCACTCCTGGAGTCGCAGGAGATGGCCGAGCGCGGGGAGGTCGCCTGGGATCTCTGGGAGGAGGAGCAGGCGGCCGAGAAGGGCGTCGCGGCCCGCTCGACCGCACAGCAGGCCGGGCCGGGCCGGCCCGCGTGAGCCTCCGCTATCTCGCTGACACCAGCGCGATCGCCCGGCTCCAGCAACGGAAGGCGGACCGGCGCTGGCAGCGCGCGGTATCGGTGGGCATCGTCGGAATCTGCGATCCGGTCGAGTCGGAGGTGCTGCGCCGGGTTGCCGGCGGGGCGCCCAGGCGGGCCATGCAGGAACTTCTGAAAGCCAGTTATCCGTGGGTGCCAGTACCGGACGACGCATGGCAGCTCGCCCGCGAGTTGCAGAACAAGCTCGGTGACCTCAGCCAGCACAACCGCGCATCGGTGGGGGACCTGGTCGTGTCGGTGACGGCGGTCCGCAACCGGCTGACGTGCTGCACGACGACCGGGCTACGACGTCATCTCCCGCCTCGCCCGGGTGCCGGTGCAACGGGTTCTGCACTGAACCATCCGGCCGGGTCCGGCTCGACGCCGACCGGTTGGAGCAGCCACCAGTGCCCGCCGAGGCCGGCCGGATCGGTCAGCTCGGCCGCCGTGGACGCACCGGCGAGCGCCCGCAGATAGCCGGCCGGGTCGGTCGAGGCAAGCGCCAGGGCCGGTCGTCGTCCGTCGACACCGAGCGCACGTAGCGCGGTGTGCTGCTCGACCAGGGTGTACGGCTGGCCAGCCACCGCCGTACCGGCCGCCGCCACAGAGTCGATCGCGACGTGCGCGGTCAGGTCTCGGCTGCCGTCCGGTACTGGACCGACCTGCCGGCCGGCCCGGAACCCGGTAAGCGTGCCGTGACGCGGACGGGCCTTCCGCAGGTGCCCGTAGTCGACGGCCAGGGCCAGCCCTCGATGCAGGCTGCCGACCGCCTCGGCCCAGGCGAGGTCCCGGGGCAGCCCGATCTCGACCCGATCCGGCGGGCACTGGTCGGCCGGGAGCGGCCACCACCGGTCCAGCCACGCCGCCTCGGCCGGGTCGAGTGGGCCGCCCGGCGACTCGGTCCCGTCGGCCGGGTCGACGAGGACTCGTCGCCAGGCGCCCGGACCGGGTTCCGCCACGTCCAGCGGTACGTTGTCCAGCCACTCGGTCGCGAGCAGCAGCCCGACGATCCGCTCCGGCGGCTCCGGGCGCCAGTCAACCCACTCCGGCAGTCCGTCCGGGCGTGGCGCCAGCTCGACGGCGGTGAGCCGAAGCCGGGCGGCGAGAGCCGGCGGGGCGAGCCTGGCCAGCGTGCCGAGCAGTTCACCCCGGCCGGCACCGACATCGACCAGCTGCAGCGGGTCCGGCCGGCCCAGCGCCGCGTCGAGCCGGTCCAGCAGGCGCAGCAGTGCCGCGCCGAGCAGCGGCATGTGCGCGCTGGTCCGGAAGTGCGCGGTCGGCCCGGCGCCGGTGACGAAGAACCCCTGGTCACCGTAGAGCGCGGTGGTCATCGCGGCTCGCCATCCGATCGGCACCGGCCCAGGATATGCGGCGCCGAAGCTCGGCCTTGCCGGGCTGTCGCAACACAACGATAGGTTCCTCCCCGTGACCCCGATCGACATGACGCTGACGTTCCCGGACCCCGCACGGCCGAAGTTCTACCGCATCAGGCTCGACGGCAGGCGGTTGATCCGCACGGCATGGACCGAAGGCAGAAAACCCCGCGAGACCGTCAAGTATTTGGATGTCAGCTATGACCACGAAGCCGAGTGGGCCTGCTGGAAAGTTCGCGACAAGATGATGCGCGAAGGATTCTGCCGTGTCGCGGATGTCGCTGGCGCGGCGCGCGGTGACACGGTGCTGGAGTTTCTGGTGCCGAATCGCTCTTCAGGCGACGTGTTCGACCTCTCACCGGACGGCCGAACCCTGGTCGTCGGAACGATGCTCAAGGAGGCGTACGGCGCGGAGATCCATCTGGTGGACATCGCCACCGGCCACCGCCGGCTGTTGCACACCGAGCCACCGGAGACCCGACC
Organism: Micromonospora sp. WMMD1102; assembly: GCF_029626265.1. Lineage (NCBI taxonomy): Bacteria > Bacillati > Actinomycetota > Actinomycetes > Micromonosporales > Micromonosporaceae > Micromonospora > Micromonospora sp. WMMD1102. The sequence continues at coordinate 8,033,009 of NZ_JARUBN010000001.1, forward strand.
GGAACCGTTAGGCAAAGCTCAGACGTTTATCCACACGGTGTTTTTCGACGCCGACGGTGAGCGGATCATCTACGCGCTCAACGAGGAGACCCGTCTGTTGGACCCGGCAAGCGGGCAGCAGCGGACCCTTGCCGCCTACCGACAATACCAGGATGCCCAGTTCAACCCCTTCTGCGTGCAACCTGTATGGGACGCCGCCCGGCGCAGGCTGCTCGTGTTCGACGCCGGGGATATGGTACGGGTGATTGATACAGATGGTTCTGTGCTCTTCGAGGTGTGCACCAAGGCTGGCACGACGGAATGCCGCGCAGGTGCGCTGTCGCCGTCGGGGCGATTGCTCGCGCTGTACCGGCCAAGTCGCGGCGTCGTCTACCGGCACGAAGACGCGCTGCACGACCCGACCAACGAGATCGAGGTATGGGATATCGCAGCGGGGCGCCTTACCGCGCGCATCCCGGCGCCGGTCCCACCGGCGGGCGCACGGCAGTTGCACAAGATCGGATTCGATCCCACCGAGAGTCTGGTCGTGACCAACCCCGACCCCGTCCAGGGGCCCTGTGCCTTGTCGATCGAGACCGGCGAGCTGGTCTGGCACTTTCCGGACGCCTATCGCACCGACCGCTGGGACACCTGCTACGGCTGGGACTACTCGCCCGATGGTGCGACGCTGGCCATCGGCCGCAGAGGGGACACGGAGGTCGTTGACGCGGCCACCCGCGTTGCCGACTCGGCGTTCGAGCGCTGCCCTGCGACAGGCCCGACCGGTCGTACCTATCGGGTCAAACTCGCCGCCGACGGCACGTTGCTCGCCTCGGGCGGCGACTCGGGCCGGATCCTCGTCCGCAAGCTGTGAACGGGGGGAGGGTCGACAAGACGACACACTCCGTCAACCCCGATGCGGCGGTGAAGGTTTTCACAACCTCTTGGTCCTGAGCTGGCCGGACGGCGCATACTTGCGATCGACCGGTACCACTTATCGAGGACTGGATCACTGTTATGACGGCTTCCGCGCGCCCGCATGTCATGATCCCCCGCCAGCTCACCGTCGGGGTGCTCGGCGCCGGCCGGGTCGGTGCCGTGCTCGCTGCCGCGCTGGGCCGGGCCGGGCACCGGGTGGTCGCCGCCGCCGGGGTCTCGACCGCCGCCCGGGACCGGATCGACCGGCTGCTGCCGGGGACCGCCGTACTCCCCGCCGACGAGGTGGCGCGGGCCGCGACAGACCTGCTGCTGGTCGCTGTACCGGACGACGCGCTGGCCGAGGTGGTAACCGGACTGGCCCGGACCGGCGTACTCCGGCCGGGGCAGGTGGTGGCGCACACCTCCGGCGCGCACGGGTTGGACGTACTCGCCCCGGCCGAGGCGGTCGGCGCGTACCCGCTGGCGCTGCACCCGGCGATGACCTTCACCGGTACCGCCGAGGACCTGCACCGGCTGCCCGGCATCTCGTACGGGGTGACCGTCCCGGAGCCGCTGCGGCCGTTCGCGGTCCGGCTGGTCGCCGACCTCGGCGGAGTACCCGAGTGGGTGGCCGGACCGGACCGCCCGCTCTACCACGCGGCGCTCGCGCACGGCGCGAACCATCTGGTCACGCTCGTCAACGAGGCGGCGGACCTGCTCCGGGCCGCCGGGGTGGCCGAGCCGGCGAAGGTGCTCGGGCCGCTGCTGCGGGCCGCCCTGGACAACTCGCTGCGGCTCGGTGACGCCGCGCTGACCGGCCCGGTCTCCCGGGGCGACGCCGGTACGATCGCCCGGCACCTGGACCGGCTCGCCGCCACCGCCCCCGAGTCGGTGCCCGGCTACCTGGCGCTGGCCCGCCGCACCGCCGATCGGGCGATCGCCGCCGGTCGGCTGCGCCCGGCCGACGCCGACTTCCTGCTCGGCGTCCTCGCCGACCGGGACCGGAAGGTCGCCGCCGCGTGACCGGCCGGAGCCAGCCGGCGGTACGCCCGTGGTCCGGCGGCGGAGAGGAGTGGCGATGACCGAGGTACTGCGTACCCGGGCGGAGCTGGCGGCGACCCTGGCGTCCCTGCCGGGCGACCTGGCGGTGGTGATGACCATGGGCGCCCTGCACTCCGGGCACGAGGCGCTGCTGCGGGCGGCCCGGGAGCGGGCCGGGACGGTGCTGGCGACGATCTTCGTCAACCCGCTCCAGTTCGGCCCGAACGAGGACTTCGACAGGTACCCCCGGACCTTCGAGGCCGACCTGGCGGTCTGCCGGGCGGCCGGGGTCAGGTACGTCTTCGCCCCGTCCCGAGAGGAGCTGTACCCGGACGGCGAGCCGATGGTCCGGGTCGACCCGGGCAGCCTCGGCGAGGAGCTGGAGGGCGCCAGCCGCCCCGGCTTCTTCACCGGCGTGTTGACCGTGGTGGCGAAGCTGCTCAACCTGCTCCGCCCGGACGTCGCGATCTTCGGCGAGAAGGACTACCAGCAGCTCACCCTGGTCCGCCGGATGGTCCGGGACCTGGAGTTGGACGTGGAGATCGTCGGGGTGCCGACGGTCCGTGAGCCGGACGGGCTGGCGCTGTCCAGCCGCAACCGCTACCTCTCGGCCCAGGAGCGGACCGCCGCGCTGCGGCTGTCGGCGGCGCTGCGGGCGGGCGCGGACGCCGCCGGGGCCGGCCGGGGTGCCGACGCCGCGCTGGCCGCCGCCTACCGGGCCTTCGGCGAGGGTACGACCGGCGCCGCCAAGCTGGATTACCTGGTGCTGACCGCCCCGGACCTCGGCCCGGCTCCGGTGACCGGCCCGGCCCGGATGCTGGTGGCCGCCTGGGTCGGTTCGACCCGGCTGATCGACAACATGGCTGTCGAACTGGCTCCGGCCACCGCACCGGGCGGCTGAGGCGTCGACCGCCGGACGACCGCCCGAGAACCGACCGCCCGAGAACCGACCGCCCGTCCCAGAACCACCCCGCATCACGGAGGACGTACCCGATGTTCCGCACCATGCTCAAGTCGAAGATCCACCGGGCCACGGTGACCCAGGCGGACCTGCACTACGTCGGCTCGGTGACCGTCGACTCCGACCTGCTGGACGCCGCCGACCTGCTCCCCGGCGAGCAGGTGGCGATCGTGGACATCACCAACGGTGCCCGGCTGGAGACGTACGTGATCCCCGGTGAGCGGGGCAGTGGCGTGATCGGTATCAACGGTGCCGCCGCACACCTGGTGCATCCCGGTGACCTGGTCATCCTGATCTCGTACGGCCAGATGGACGACGCCGAGGCGCGGACGTACCAGCCGAGGATCGTGCACGTCGACGCCGAGAACCGGATCCTCTCGCTCGGCGCCGACCCGGCCGGGGCCGTACCCGGAATGGCCGGCGACCCGGTCCGGGGCGACCTGGTGGCCACCGGCTGACCTCGGGCGGTGCGCCGGGAACGCCCCGACCCGGCTGCGTGGGACGCTGGTGACCCGGCTGCCGTCAAGGCCGACCCGCCGGGAAGATGATCTCTCCTTCCGGGAGCCGCTGGCGGTTAACGTAGGGTGCAGGCATCCGGACCGTAGGTCGCCCTGGGGAGGACGCGATGCGCCGATGGACGAGCGCCCTGGCGCTGGCCGGGGCCGTGCTGCTCGGCGCCACCGGCTGCGCCCCGCCGGGCGGCACCGACGGCGACCTCACCGACGACTGGGCGCTGGTCGGCGAGCCGACGGTATTCACCCCGGCCGCCGAGACCTGCCATTCCGCGGACTTCTCCGAGACGGTCTACCTGTCGTCGTACGCGCCGGTGGAGTGTGCCGGCAGTCATCGGCTGGAGACGGTGCACGTCGGCACGTTCGCCGGGGCGGCGGCCGGGGCGGACAAGCCGCCGGCAGCGGGCTCGGCCGAATTCGGCACCGCGTACGCGGAGTGCGACAGCCGGGCGCGCGGCTTCCTCGGTGCGGACTGGCGTACCGGCCGGCTGTGGTTGGGCGTGGCGGTGCCGTCGACGAGGGGCTGGGCGGCCGGCGCGCGGTGGTTCCGCTGCGACGTGACGGAACTGTCCAATGTCGAGGAGAACGGCGAGCCGGTCACCCGGACGGCGAGCCTGAAGGGTGCGCTGGGCGAGGCCGGGCCGCTGCGGCTGGGCTGCTACGGCGCCACCCTGGACCGGAACAGGACCATCGACCGGATGTCCCGGCTGGAGTGTTCGGCCCGGCACAACACCGAGTTCGCCGGGGTGTGGCGGGCTCCGGCGACCCTGAAGTACCCGACGGTGGACCGCGACTGGCAGCCGTTCTACGACGGCTGCTACACGGTGGCCGCCCGGTTCGTCGGGGTGTCGCAGAGTACGGTCCGGTTCCGTACCGGTGTGGTGACGTTGCCGGGTGGCCGGAACGACTGGACGGCGGGCAACCGGGGGGTCCGCTGCTACCTGTGGGTCTCCGACGGCGCGTTCACCCGCTCGCTCAAGGGTGCCGGCTCCACCGGCCTGCCCGTCCGGACCGGCTGACCCCGGCCGAGCCCGCCGCCGAGGCGCCCGGCTGACCCCGGTCGATTCCGCCGCCGAGCCGACCGGGTGACCCCGGTCGATTTCGACGCTGACCTGCCCGGTTGTCCCGGCGGGGCGGAGCGGGCGGCCGCGGTGTCCGGATCGGCGGAGCGTCGTGGGCCACTTATCCCGGCCCCGGGCCCACCGATCCGGCCGGTACACGGTTGACTTGGAAGATGCAGTTTCCGACCGTCGACCTGCCGGTGGCGCCCCGGCTGCTGGCCGCGCCGGCACCGGGCTGGGTGGAGACGACCGACGTGATCGTGATCGGGTCGGGCATCGCCGGGCTCACCGCCGCACTGCACCTGCGCGAGGCAGGACTGCACGTGACAGTGGTGACCAAGGTCAACATCGACGACGGCTCGACCCGGTGGGCACAGGGCGGCATCGCCGCCGTACTCGATCCGCTGGACACCCCGGCGGCGCACGCTTCGGACACCGAGCTGGCCGGGGTCGGGCTCTGTGACCCGGCGGCGGTCCGGGTGCTGGTGGCGGAGGGACCGACCCGGCTGCGCGAGCTGATCCGGACCGGTGCCGAGTTCGACCGCAACCCGGACGGGTCGCTGATGCTGGGCCGGGAGGGCGGGCACCGGGCGGACCGGATCGTGCACGCCGGTGGCGACGCGACCGGGGCCGAGGTGCAGCGGGCACTGCACGCCGCCGTCGGCCGGGACCCCTGGATCCGGCTGGTCGAGCACGCCCTCGTCCTCGACCTGCTCCGGGCGCCGGACGGCGGCTGGGCCGGTCCCGGCCGGGCCTGCGGGATCACCCTGCACGTGCTCGGCGAGGGCAGCGAGGACGGGGTCGGCGCGATCCTGGCCCGCGCGGTGGTGCTGGCCACCGGCGGGATGGGGCAGGTCTTCGCCGCCACCACCAACCCGACGGTCTCCACCGGTGACGGTGTCGCGCTGGCGATGCGGGCCGGTGCCGCCGTCACCGACCTCGAGTTCGTCCAGTTCCATCCGACCGCGTTGCTGACCCCGGTCGCCCCGGCGGTCGACGGCGTCGTGCCGGAGCGGGCCGCACAGCGGCCGCTGGTCACCGAGGCGTTGCGCGGCGAGGGCGCGCACCTGGTGGACGCGGACGGCAAGCGGTTCATGGTCGGCCAGCACGAACTGGCCGAGCTGGCACCCCGGGACGTGGTGGCCAAGGGCATCCACCGGGTACTCCTGGCCACCGGCGCCGACCACGTCTTCCTGGACGCCCGGCACCTCGGCGCCGAGTTCCTGGGCCGGCGCTTCCCCACCATCGTCGCCTCCTGCCTGGCGGCCGGCATCGATCCGGCCGAGCAGCCGATCCCGGTCGCCCCGGCCGCGCACTACGCCTCCGGCGGGGTACGCACCGACCTGTCCGGCCGCACCTCCATCCCCGGCCTGTACGCCTGCGGCGAGGTCGCCTGCACCGGCGTGCACGGCGCCAACCGACTGGCCAGCAACTCGCTGCTGGAAGGGCTCGTCTTCGCCCGCCGGATCGCCCAGGACATCACCCGGGACCTGCCGGCCCAGGCCGAGCCGGCGCCCACCGGGGCGTGGCGCGGCGGCGAGGGCGCTGCGGTCGACCCGGCGGTGCGGGAGCGGCTGGCAAGAGCGATGACCCGGGGAGCCGGTGTGCTCCGTTCGGCCGACTCGCTCCGGGCAACCGCCGCCGAGCTGGTCACCCTGGGCGGCACCCGGGGTGCGCCGCGCACCGCGAGCTGGGAGGCGACGAACCTGCTGACGGTGGCGGCGGCGCTGGTCGGCGCGGCGTACGCCCGGCAGGAGACCCGGGGTTGCCATTGGCGCGAGGATTACTCGGAATCGCGCGACGATTGGCTCGGGCACCTGGTCGGGTCGATCGGTCCGGCGGGCAACCTGCGACAGGACTGGGAAGCACTGTGACGGGACCGGCAGGCACCGTGACGGAACCGGCAGGCACTGTGACGGGACCGGGAGGCACCGTGACGGGATGGGGAGGCACCGTGCTGACGGATTCGACGATCGGGGCGCTGCGGGCCGGCGGGCTCGACCCGGCGGAGGTGGAACGCATCGTCCGGGCGGCACTCGAGGAGGATCTGGGGCCGGAGCGGCTGGATGTGACGAGTGTGGCCACCATCCCGGCCGAGCAGGTCGACAGCGCCGACGTGGTGGCCCGGGCCGACGGGGTGCTGGCCGGGCTGGCGGTGGCGGCGGCCGTCTTCGAGCTGGCCGGCGGCCCGGACGTACGGGTGCTGCCGGTGGCCGGCGACGGTGCCGAGGTCGCCGAGGGGGAGGTGCTGGCCACGGTCACCGGGCCGACCCGGGGACTGCTCACCGCCGAGCGGACCGCCCTGAACCTGCTCTGCCGGCTCTCCGGGGTGGCCACCCACACCCGGGCCTGGGTGGCGGCGCTGGGCGACAGCAAGGCGACGGTACTGGACACCCGGAAGACCACCCCGGGGCTGCGCCCGCTGGAGAAGTACGCGGTACGGGCCGGCGGCGGCGCGAACAAGCGCCTCGGCCTGTACGACGTGGCGATGATCAAGGACAACCACAAGTTGGCGGCCGGCGGCATCGGGCCGGCGTACCGGCGGGTCCGGCAGGCGTTCCCGGAGGTGCCGGTGCAGGTCGAGGTGACCACGGTGGCCGAGGCGCTGGAGGCGGTGGAGGCCGGCGCCGACTTCCTGCTCTGCGACAACATGTCCCCGGCGCTGCTGGCCGAGGTGGTCGCGGCGGTCGGCGACCGGGCCGAGCTGGAGGCGACCGGCGGGCTGACCCTGGAAACCGCCGCCGAGTACGCGGCGACCGGCGTGGACTACCTCTCGGTTGGGGCGTTGACCCACTCCTCGCCTATCTTGGACATCGCACTGGACCTCCGCTCGCGCGCCGCGTAGCGGCGGGACGCGCCACGACTCGGGGCCCGGGACTGACGACATGCTGCTCTGTATCGACATCGGTAACACCAACACCGTGCTGGCGACCTTCGAGGGCGAGAAGCTGGTGCACTCCTGGCGGATCAAGACCGACGCCCGGTCCACCGCCGACGAGCTGGGCCTCAAGTTCCGCGGCCTGCTGGCCGGGGACGCCGTCGAGATCACCGGGGTGGCCGCCTGCTCCACGGTGCCGGCCGCGCTGCGCTCGCTGCGGACGATGCTGGCCCGCTACTACGGCGAGTTGCCGAACGTGGTCGTCGAGCCGGGGGTGAAGACCGGGGTGCAGTTGGCGATCGACAACCCGAAGGAGGTCGGCGCCGACCGGGTGGTGAACACCCTGGCGGCGTACACCCTCTACGGGGGGCCGTCCATCGTGGTCGACTTCGGCACCACCACCAACTTCGACGTGATCAGCGGCCGGGGCGAGTTCCTCGGCGGGGCGTTCGCACCCGGCATCGAGATCTCCTTCGACGCGCTCGCCGCCCGGGCGGCGCAGTTGCGCAAGGTCGAGCCGGCCGTGCCCCGTTCGGTGATCGGCAAGAACACCGTGGAGTGTCTCCAGGCCGGGATGTACTTCGGCTTCGCCGGCCAGGTGGACCGGATCGTCGAGCGGATGGTCGGCGAGCTGGGCGAGGTGCGGGCGGTGATCGCCACCGGCGGGTTGGCACCGCTGGTGATCGGGGAGTGCCGGACGATCACCCACCACGAGCCGATGATCACGCTGATCGGGCTGCGCATGGTCTACGACCGCAACCGCTGACCCCTCCGCCGCCGCCCTGCGGCGGGCCGGTTCAGCGCCGTACACCCCGGTAGACGACCGTCCGGTACGGCAGCGCGAAGCTCTCCCGCCCGGCCAGGTCCGGATGGCCGGCGGTCAGCTCCCGGATCCGCGCCGCCACCTCCCGCTGCCGCTCGGGACCGGCGGTCAGGTAGTACGAGCGGGTGCTGATCATCCCGACCAGCTCCTCCGGGGTGAGCGTCAGGCCGTGCCGGAACTCGTTCCGCTCGACCGGCCCGAACTCCGGGCCGAAGCCGTCGATCCCGGGCCCGTCGTCGGAGGCGCCGCGCCCGCCGAGCACCTCGACGGTGATCGCGGTCAGCGCCGCCACCCAGGGCACCGACTCGTCGCGCTGGTTGAAGACCGCGGCGTACGTCCCGCCGGGGCGGAGCACCCGGGCACCCTCGGCGTGCGCGACCGGCTGGTCGAACCAGTGGTACGCCTGCCCGGCGACGACCGCGTCCACCGAGTCGTCCGGCAGCGGTACCCGCTCGGCCGAACCGGCCAGGGCCACGGTTTCCGGGGTGGCGGCGTCGAGCCTGGCCCGCATCCCCGGGTCCGGCTCGACAGGTGTCACCCGGTGGCCGAGCCGCAGCAGTACCCGGGTCAGGATGCCGGTGCCGGCGCCCAGGTCGACCACCTCGGCCGGGGCGGGACGGCCGACCGCCCAGCCGACCGCCGGCTCCGGATAGTCCGGCCGGTACCGGTCGTAGCGTTCCGCCGCGGCGCCGAAGGAGAGGGCGTGCACCTGGTCGACCATGACAGGAGGTTATCCAGTGCTCCGCCGCCCGCGCACTTGAGTACGCTCGGGGCCGAACTCCGCCGACCACAATTCCCGAGGAAGCATGCCGTGAGCCAGCAGATCCCGAACCCCGCCGACCCGGTTGACGACCTTCCCGAGCAGATGCGGGTCCGCCGGGAGAAGCGGGACCGCATGCTCGCCGAGGGCATCGAGCCGTACCCGAGGGGGTATCCGCGTACCGCGACGCTGGCCGAGATCCGCGGTCGTTACGCGGAGCTGCCCACCGACACCGCGAGCGGGGACGGCGCCGCCGTCACCGGCCGGGTGATCTTCGTACGGAACACCGGCAAGCTCTGTTTCGCCACCCTGCGGGACGGCGACGGGACGGAACTCCAGGCGATGCTCTCGCTGGACCGGGTGGGTCCGGAGCGGTTGGAGGCGTGGAAGCGGCTGGTCGACCTCGGCGACCACGTCGGGGTGACCGGTGAGGTGATCACCAGTCGGCGCGGGGAGCTTTCGGTGCTCGCCGATTCCTGGGAGCTGACCGCGAAGGCACTCCGGCCGCTGCCGGTGGCGCACAAGCCGCTTAGCGAGGAGGCCCGGGTCCGGCAGCGTTATGTGGATCTGATCGTCCGCCCCCGGGCCCGCGAGATGGTACGCACCAGGGCGGCGACGCTGCGTAGTCTGCGCGATTCGTTGCACGCCCGGAGTTTCGTCGAAGTCGAAACCCCCATGCTGCAACCGCTGCCGGGCGGGGCGACGGCCAGGCCATTCGTGACGCACAGCAATGCGCTAGACACGGATCTGTATCTGCGAATCGCCCCCGAGCTTTTTCTCAAGCGGGCGGCGGTCGGCGGCATCGACCGGGTCTTCGAGATCAACCGTAACTTCCGTAATGAGGGGGTCGACTCTTCGCACTCGCCCGAGTTCGCCATGCTCGAGGCGTACGAAGCGTACGGGGACTATGACACTATGGCGACGCTCACCCGTGACCTGGTGCAGGCGGCCGCGCTCGCCGCGACCGGCTCGCATGTGGTGACGCACGCCGACGGCACCGAGTTCGACCTCGGTGGGCAGTGGCGTTCGGTGACCCTCTTCGGCACCCTTTCCGAGGCGTTGGGCGAGGAGGTGACCGTCCGCACCGGCATGGCCGACCTGCTCGGGTACGCGGAAAAGGTCGGCCTGGCCGTCGACCCCAAGTGGGGACCGGGCAAGCTCGCCGAGGAGCTTTTCGAGGAACTGGTCGTGCCGGCGCTGCGCCAGCCCACCTTCGTCCGGGACTACCCGGAAGAGACCAGCCCGCTGGTCCGGGCGCACCCGGACGAGCCGGGACTCACCTCGAAATGGGACCTCTACGTGCTCGGTTTCGAACTGGCCACCGGCTACACCGAGCTGGTCGACCCGGTCGTGCAGCGGGAGCGACTGGTCGCCCAGTCCCGGCGCGGCGCCTCCGGGGACGACGAGGCGATGCGGCTCGACGAGGACTTCCTGCGGGCCATGGAGTACGGAATGCCGCCGCTCGGGGGCATGGGAATGGGAATCGACCGGCTGCTGATGGCCCTGACCGGCCTCGGAATTCGGGAAACCATCCTCTTCCCGATGGTCCGCCCGGAGTAGTTGCCGCCGACGCGGCTGTCGCGTAGTTTCGCCATCCTATTGACGGAGCAAGCATCTAACGGGCTATTGTGCTCTTGTTTGCGGCGAACCTGCTCGAAAGGATAGCGACACGTGGCCAAGCAGATCATTCACAAGCTGGTCGATGACCTGGACGGCGGAGACGCGGACGAGACCGTCAAGTTCTCGCTCGACGGCGTGCAGTACGAGATCGACCTGTCGGACAAGAACGCCGGCAAATTGCGGGACCTATTCGCCCCGTACGTCGCGGCCGGCTCGAAGGTGGGCCGGGGTGGTGTGGTCGTCGGTGGTCGTGCCGCACGGGGGCGGGGTGGCGCCACCGCCGACCGTGAGCAGAACAAGGCGATCCGGGCCTGGGCCAAGAAGGAAGGCAAGGACATCTCCGACCGCGGGCGTATCCCGCAGGAGATCGTGGACGAGTACCACGCCAAGGCGGGTCGCTGAGGCCGTCGGTTCTTCCTTGACCTTCGCGCGGGGTGGTCGGACGTTCGTCCGACCACCCCGCGCGTTTCTGTCCCGGTCTCGATGATCCCGGGGTCGTGACCGGTATAGGTTGATATCTCCCGAGTGCCCGGTTTGCCAGCGTCCGGCCCAGCCGAACCTGCCGGCCGGGGAACATCCTGGCGCCGCAGACGTTGTCCACAGCCGGTGGACGAAGTTGTCCACAGCCTGTGGACGGCGCGGGGTCGCGCCGGCCGCACGAGATGCAAATTTCGCTCTGCGCGTACAGCGGAGGGTCCGGGAAGCATCGCTGAGCGTGGGCGGTTGGGAAAAACGTCGCGTACCGACCTCTTCTGCGGAACACACGACCTCGGGAGAGTCGGCTGGCGGCGATAGAGTAAGGGAGCACGGACGTCCGCCCCGGACGTCCGGGTGGTGGCCCCGCCACGATGCTTGGACCATCAAGATCGAGTGCGCACGGCACGTGAGGAGCACGAGGGCATGTTCGAGCGGTTCACCGACCGAGCGCGGCGGGTTGTCGTCCTGGCCCAAGAAGAGGCCCGGATGCTCAACCACAACTACATCGGTACGGAGCACATCCTGCTCGGCCTCATCCACGAGGGTGAGGGCGTGGCGGCGAAGGCCCTGGAGAGCCTCGGCATCTCCCTGGAGGGCGTCCGCCAGCAGGTGGAGGAGATCATCGGCCAGGGCCAGCAGGCGCCGAGCGGGCACATCCCGTTCACGCCGCGGGCCAAGAAGGTGCTGGAGCTGTCGCTGCGCGAGGCGTTGCAGCTCGGCCACAACTACATCGGTACGGAGCACATCCTGCTCGGGCTGATCCGCGAGGGCGAGGGCGTCGCCGCCCAGGTCCTGGTGAAGCTCGGCGCCGACCTCAACCGGGTCCGCCAGCAGGTCATCCAGCTCCTCTCCGGCTACCAGGGCAAGGAGCCGGCAGCCGCCGGCACCGCGCCGGGCGAGGCCGCGCCGTCGACCAGCCTCGTGCTGGACCAGTTCGGCCGCAACCTCACCCAGGCCGCCCGGGAGGGCAAGCTCGACCCGGTCATCGGCCGGGAGAAGGAGATCGAGCGGGTGATGCAGGTGCTCTCCCGCCGTACCAAGAACAACCCCGTCCTGATCGGCGAGCCCGGGGTCGGCAAGACCGCGGTCGTCGAGGGGCTCTCGCAGCGGATCATCAAGGGCGAGGTGCCGGAGACGCTCAAGGACAAGCAGCTCTACACGCTTGACCTGGGCGCCCTGGTCGCCGGCTCGCGCTACCGCGGTGACTTCGAGGAGCGCCTGAAGAAGGTGCTCAAGGAGATCCGCACCCGTGGCGACATCATCCTGTTCATCGACGAGATCCACACCCTGGTGGGTGCGGGTGCCGCCGAGGGCGCGATCGACGCGGCGAGCATCCTCAAGCCGATGCTGGCCCGTGGCGAGCTGCAGACCATCGGCGCGACGACCCTCGACGAATACCGCAAGCACCTGGAGAAGGACGCCGCCCTGGAGCGGCGGTTCCAGCCGATCCAGGTGGGCGAGCCGTCGCTGGCGCACACCATCGAGATCCTGAAGGGCCTGCGGGACCGCTACGAGGCGCACCACCGGGTCTCCATCACCGACGCCGCGCTGGTCGCGGCGGCGACGCTGGCCGACCGCTACATCTCGGATCGGTTCCTGCCGGACAAGGCGATCGACCTGATCGACGAGGCCGGCGCCCGGATGCGGATCCGCCGGATGACCGCGCCGCCGGACCTGCGTGACTTCGACGAGCGGATCGCCCAGGTGCGCCGCGACAAGGAGTCCGCGATCGACGCGCAGGACTTCGAGCGGGCCGCCCAGCTGCGCGACAAGGAGAAGCAGCTCCTCGGCCAGAAGGCGCAGCGGGAGAAGGAGTGGAAGGCCGGCGACCTCGACGTGGTCAGCGAGGTCGACGACGAGCAGATCGCCGAGGTGCTGGCGAACTGGACCGGCATCCCGGTCTACAAGCTCACCGAGGAGGAGACCTCCCGGCTGCTCCGCATGGAGGACGAGCTGCACAAGCGGGTCGTCGGCCAGGAGGACGCGGTCCGCGCGGTCTCGAAGGCCATCCGGCGTACCCGGGCCGGCCTGAAGGACCCGAAGCGGCCGTCCGGCTCGTTCATCTTCGCCGGCCCGTCCGGTGTCGGTAAGACCGAGCTCTCCAAGGCGCTCGCCGAGTTCCTCTTCGGCAGCGAGGACGCGCTGATCCAGCTCGACATGTCCGAATTCCACGACCGCTACACGGTCTCGCGGCTGGTCGGGGCGCCCCCCGGCTACGTCGGCTACGACGAGGGTGGCCAGCTCACCGAGAAGGTGCGCCGCCGGCCGTTCTCGGTGGTCCTCTTCGACGAGATCGAGAAGGCCCACCCGGACGTCTTCAACACCCTGCTCCAGATCCTGGAGGACGGGCGGTTGACCGACGGCCAGGGCCGGATCGTGGACTTCAAGAACACGGTCATCATCCTGACCACCAACCTGGGCACCAGGGACGTGGCCAAGGCGGTCTCGATGGGCTTCCAGGCCTCCGAGGACTCCGACTCGAACTACGAGCGGATGAAGCAGAAGGTCAACGACGAGCTGAAGCAGCACTTCCGGCCGGAGTTCCTCAACCGGATCGACGACACGATCGTGTTCCACCAGCTCAAGCAGGGCGAGATCCTGCACATCGTGGACATCATGATCCAGCGGATCGAGACCCAGCTCCGCAACAAGGACATGGGGCTGGAGCTGACCGACAACGCCAAGAAGTACCTGGCGAAGAAGGGCTTCGACCCGGTGCTGGGCGCCCGGCCGCTGCGTCGGACGATCCAGCGCGACATCGAGGACAACCTGTCCGAGCGGATCCTGTTCAACGAGTTGACCCCTGGCCAGATCGTGGTCGTGGACTGCGAGGGCGACCCGGAGGACATCGACAAGTCCAAGCTGGTGTTCCGCGGCGCGGACAAGCCGGTTCCGGTGCCCGACGCGGTGCCGGCCGACCTCGGCAACACCGCCGCGGCCGGCGCGGACGAGTAGCCGAGCGGCAGCTCAGCTAAGTAGGGTTCGGCCCGGTGGCAGTCGCCACCGGGCCGAACCCGTTCTCGGCTCTGCGGCGGGGGCGCCGGGACTACCCGTCGGTGCGGCCCTCGCCGGCCAGTACGCAGGTGTCGCCGAGCATCTCCACCAGGCCGTCGGAGATCAGCCCGGCCAGGGCACGGGAGCGTTGCAGGTCGTCGGCCCAGACCAGGTCCAGTCGGGACCGGGGCACCGGGCCGGTCGCCTCCCGGAGTACGGCCAGCAGCCTGCCCCGGACCTGCCGGTCGGTGCCGGCGTACCGCTGTGGACGGCGGGACGGCCCGGCCGGCGCGGTACGCCCCGACGCCCGCCAGGCGCACCGGGCGGCCAGTGGACAGTCGACGCACCGGGGCGACCGGGCGGTGCAGACCAGCGCCCCCAGCTCCATGAACGCGGCACTGGCCCGGGCGGCCCGCTCCGGCACCGCCGGCAGCAGCGCCTCGGTGGCGACCAGGTCGGCCGGCCGGGTCGCCGGTCCGGCGTCCGGCTCACCGGCGACGGCCCGAGCCACCAGCCGACGGACGTTCGTGTCCACCACCGGGTGCCGCTGCCCGTACGCGAACGTCGCCACCGCCCGTGCCGTGTAGCTGCCGATGCCGGGCAGGGCCAGCAACTCGTCCAACCCGGTCGGCACCTCGCCGCCGTGCCGTTCCCGCAGGGCCACCGCACACTCGTGCAGCCGCAGCGCCCGGCGCGGATAGCCGAGCCGCCCCCACATCCGGATCGCCTCGGCCGGGGTGTCGGCGGCCAGGTCGGCGGGGCGGGGCCACCGGGTCAGCCAGGCCCGCCAGGCGGGGAGGACCCGCACCACCGGGGTCTGCTGCAACATGACCTCGCTGACCAGGATCGGCCACGCCCCGATGCCGGGCTCCCGCCACGGCAGGTCACGGGCGTTCTCGTCGTACCACCGGATGGCGTCGGCGGCGAGCGCGGTTGTCGTCGGCATGGCGCCGTCGATCCTGTCATGCCGGCCGTCCCGGAGCGTGGGCCGGGCGCCGGGTCGGGGCCCGGGAGGGGTGCCGCGTCGGGCAGACTGCCCGGATGAACGAGCTCGCGATCACCGTCATCGGCCCGGACCGGCCCGGCATCGTGGCCGACGTGACCGAGGCGCTCGCCCAGCTCGGGGCGAACCTGACCGACTCGACGATGACCCGGCTGCGCGGGCACTTCGCGATGACGCTGATCTGCGTCGGCCCGGCCGGTGCCGAGGCGGAGGCGGCACTCGCCCCGGTCGTCGCCGACGGCCCGCTGGTGGCGACGGTCCGCCAGGTCGGCCCCGAGGCGACGAGTACACCCTTCGGCGAGCCGTACCTGATGGCGGTGCACGGCGCCGACCGGCTCGGCATCGTCGCCGCGCTGACCCGGGTACTGGCCGAGGCCGGCGGCAACGTCACCGACCTGACCACCCGGCTGACCGGGCCGCTCTACGTGCTGCTGGCCGAGGTGGAGCTGCCCCCGGAGGCCGCCGAGACGGTTGCCGCCCGGCTGGCCGAGGTCGCCGCCGGGCTGGACGTGGAGGTCACCCTCCGGCGAGCCGACTCGGACCTGCTGTGACCGCCGAGCACGGTTCCCCGATGGTCGAGGTGTGCGGCCTGGGCGACTGGACCCCCGAGCTGCTCGGCCACCCGGGCCGGGTACGCGCGGTGCTGACCGCGCCGGCCGGGGTGCTGAGCCGGGTCGGCGCGACCGTCGACCCGTGCGACGACGAGGTGGTCCGGCTCGCCGCCGACCTGGTCGCCACCATGCGGGTCTCGCCCGGCTGCGTCGGCCTGGCCGCCCCGCAGGTCGGGGTCGGGGCCCGGGTCTTCGCGGTGGACGTGACCGGGCATCCGAAGACCGTCACCTCGCACGGCACCTTCGTGCTCTGCAACGCCGACGTCGTCGAGGCGAGCCGCTGGCGGCCGGGCCGGGAGGGCTGCATGTCGGTCCCCGACCTGACCGGCGACGTGAAGCGGGCCAGCCGGGTGGTGGTGCGCGGGGTGCTGCCCGGCACCGGGACGGCGGTCCGGCTGGTCACCGACGGCTTCGAGGCCCGGGCGCTACAGCACGAGATCGACCACTGCGCGGGCCGGCTGTTCCTGGACCGGGTGGCCGGCGCGCACGCGGTCTACCAGCGCAAGGTCTATCTGTGACCGGTGGCTGCCCAGGCGGGCCGGCGCCGGCACCGGGATGATCCCCAGGGCTCCGGCGCGTCGCCGGGGGTGATCCCCGGGGGCTCCGGCGCGTCGCCGGGGTCCGCGCCACCCGTGCCGATACGGTGAAACCATTATGCGTCTGACGGTTGGCCCCCTTCCGCCCACCGTGTATTGGCGGCGTCGAGCCGTCGTGCTCGGTGCCGTGCTGCTCTTCCTTGTCGTGGTCCTCTACTCCTGCCTGAACACGGGCGGGCCGGACAACGGCAAGGGCAAGGGCGCCGACCCCGGGCCGTCGCCGACGCTGACCCCGCACATCG